>JACZSC010000127.1 GCA_022574415.1 Nitrososphaerota archaeon
AGAATTAAGAATTTTCAGATTTTGGATTATGTTTTTTACAATAATAATGTATTCTAGTTACACCTTTATCCTCATCCCATGTAATACTTTGAGAAGCTGGCTCACCGCATCTTTCACAGACAGGCATAAAATAGCATACAATAAACTATGAATTAAGAATTTTCAGGATTAACAGTTCGTATCAAATGTAAATAACGAATCTGCCAAGATATGATACAATATTGTCCGAATCTATTGAGACCCGCACCGTTTATGGTTTTATTTTAGACCCGTTAACAGTTCGTATCAAATGTTAATGATTTGGTTACTAATTATGCCTTGAATTTTTTTAATCCATTTTCTATAACACGATTCAAAACGTATGAAAAACTCACAGATTTTATTGAACCTCGAAGTAGCTTTGCTTGAATTATTCTAACCTTTTCCACATTGGATTCATCTAGAACCACAGTAATCCTTCTTCCCATACTATATGATGCTCATAATCATATTAAAGACCACCTTGAATTATTTTGGAAAGAATGCTATCTGATTAACAGTTCGTATCAAATGTTAATTTTGATATTGTCCGATCCATTTTGAATCTATTTTTAAACCAATTTTTCCAGCCTTCTTATGTTTTAAGCTGTGTTATACTGTACTTAGAGAATAAAGAAAGATGGCACCTTTGCTTCATACCCAAGATATTTTTGCCAGCTTTATTCCCTTCTTATCTCTATAACATCTCATAACAACTGTTAATGAGGTTAATGCGTAGTCCTAAGGGAGATTACGCAGATTTACGAAGACAAAAACCTGCCACTTATTCTTGTTTCTCTGTTACCATCAGCGTAAGTATTGATCTTACCCTGCTTAATTTTCTAATTTTCCAGGTAATTGTATCCCTTAGATTTTCTGCACTATCTGACTCTATCTTTGTAAGAATATCATGGGCACCAAAAACTCCGTGGACTTCTTTGATATTATCAAGATGTTTTAACTCATCAATTATTGTTGCTTCATATCCCAAATCACAATTAATTAAAACGTAAGCTGTTTTCATATCATAATTAGGCAATCATCATATTTCAAGCCTCTTTAATGAAACTTGGATTTGTAAATTCTTTGGTATTTCATTTAACAGTGCGTATCAAATGTAGGCGGAAGCCAACAAGAAATGGAGGTACATGGCCAAGCAAATGAATAAGCGAACCGCACTATTCAATGCACATGTTGGCTTCCGTGTTTCAAATAGCTATTTCAAAGATAAAAAGACTCGGCAACAGTTCGTATCAAATGTTAATTGATTAAATTTTAAGATTATTGATCTTTGCGGCTACAATAAAGTCGTTTTCACTTAGTCCATTCATCGAGTGCGTCCAAAGCTCAAGCAAAACTTTGTTCCAATGAATATGAATGTCTGGATGGTGACCCTCACCCTCAGCAAGATTGGCTACATTGTTTACAAATTTCATTGCTCCTTTAAAGTCCTTAAAAACAAACTCCCTCTCTATTTTCTTTCCATTTAATTTCCAGTTAGGAATTTGTTCTAGGTTCTTTTTTGCCTCATCTTCAGATAATGGGGTACCTCCGCTTTCACACGGTATGCATTTTTTCTCATATAGTTCCATAACAATAACCATTTGGTTCTAATAAAATAAAAAGTTCGTATCAATGTAATTTAGATATTAGATAGAGATTGATCGCCCCAGTAAATTTCTTAGAAAACTCGATCATCTTTTTGTTGTATGATTGTGATAATTATATGGGTAGCAATAAACTGGAGAAAACATCGACGTGTTAATCCAGATCACAGATTGTGCGCTATTACTGATCAATCTGTAAGCGCATTTGACTGTCAGTGGACGATGGTTTCAAGATCAGCGTTTGGTTTCAGGTAGTTGCTATCCAACTTTTAGTATTTGGTTGTTTTATTATTACGTACAAGTCGACTATTTTGTCAATTAACATTTCATAAATTAGCGTTAACTGCAAGGCTCAAAATATTAACGGAAGCCAACCGGTGCACCTTTTACGACGGCAAGTTGTATGCTTCGCCGGTAAACCGATGCTACATTGATAGGACTATCAACAACTGGATATTGTGTCAGCTTCCGTGTTATACTATCTCATTTCAAACATAAAAACCGCACTTATTTTTCATAATCTGTACTAGGATTATGAAATAATCAATGTGTTTGTGGATTCATTTCAGATCGATCTATATCAGTAAATGATTTCTAACAGTACCTTTCAGATGATTTAGTGCCAAATCTGTTTTTAGACATAGAAACTGCCCCTGACTTTGATACCGACGAATTCTTTCAAACAAAAAGCGCAATTGATTCTGGTGCACTAGATAAAAATTCAGAGAACCGTGATCTTTATTGGAGGTTTGAACGAGGTGGACTAACTCCGTTTTCGGGTAAGATAATTCTAATCACCTACCAGATTAACAATGCTCACCTCTTCCGACTAAAAGAATGGGAGATTGGAGAACACGAGATTCTCAAAAAATTTTACAATTTAATCGTTGACTTGCAACGTGGTGCAGGTGAAGATCACTTGCGAATCATAGGCCACAACATTTTGGGATTTGACCTATTTTTCATATACAACAGGATGAGACATCATAAAATCGAAGATGAAAAATGGTTATACCAATGGATAATAAACAAGCCAGAGGTGATTGATTTTTTACAGCTGCATTTGCCACTAAATGACCTTAAAACAAAGGGTCTAAAACACGATGTCTTGGCAAAAGCGTATGGTTTTCCAGTCAAAAATACGCTTGGTTCAGGTGAAACTCTTCACTATTACCAAAAGGA
>JACZSC010000128.1 GCA_022574415.1 Nitrososphaerota archaeon
CAAGATCCCTAAAATTTTTCTTGAATTTTTGTAACTTTAATGAAAAAAAGCCTCGAGTGGGATCTGAACCCACGGCCTAACGCTTACGAGGCGTTCGCTCTACCAGACTGAGCTACCGAGGCACTTTCGGATATGCAGTCAGAGTTTATAAAAAGCCTTTCTGGTTTGAATAAATGAAAAAATCTATCTCTGGCATAAGAGGTATCTTTGGAAATGATTTTACGTTAAAGGATGTTTTGAAATTTTGTAATAATTTTTCTGCATTAATAAAATCAGGAAAGTGTGTCATAGCAAATGATACAAGACCTTCAGCAAATATGGTTATGGGAACAGCTTGTGCGAGTGTTATGCAAAATGGGGTTGATGTTTACAATTTAGGAATGTCGCCAACACCTGTTGTGTTTAGAGAGGCAAGAAAATATGGTGCAGGCATTGTTGTAACCTCATCTCACAATCCACTTGAATGGAATGGCCTAAAATTTATTGTTGAGGGCAGAGGAATTAATGAACAGGAGTTAACAACAGTTTTACAAGATCAATCAATACCAAAATCAAAAATTGGAAAAGAAATTAGAATTACTTCTAATTATATCGATGAAGCAGTAAATTTGGTTGGAAAGGTTGATGGTCATCCTTCTGTCTTGGTAGATATTGGTGGTGGTGCTGCAAAATTTGTTGCTCCTTCACTATTAGAAAAAATTGGTTGCAAGGTACAAGTAATCAATTCTGAGCCTGAAAACTCCTCAAGAGGGCCAGACCCTACTTCGGATGATCTTGATGATCTGATAGCAGATACCAAAAATGACATAGGGTTTGCATTTGATTTGGACGGTGACCGGCTGGTAGTTGTTATAGATGGAGAAAAAAAATCACCCGATGTTACAGTTGGGCTTGGAGTGGCAAAAGCATTAGAACTTGGTTATAAAAAATTTGTTTTGAGCATAGATACAAGCATTTCAATTGAGAAATTTATCAAAGAAAATGGGGGAGAGGTTCAAAGATCTAAAGTTGGAGAAGCAAATGTTATTGATTTAATTTTAAAAACAAAATCTCAAGCAGGTGGAGAGGGAAGTAGTGGTGGTTTTATTTTACCTGAATTCAACTTTTGTAGGGATGGCATCCTTACTAGTGGATTGATTTCATCTATGATTGGGACTGATCAATTTACTGAGATCTTGTCATTCATGGAAAAATTTCATCAAAGTAGAGACAAGATTGAGATTGATTCTAATCTACATGACAAAACCCTTGAAGTGCTTTATAATAAAATGAGAGAGGACTACAGTCAAGTGGACACACTTGATGGCATTAAAGCAATAATTGATGAAAATAGTTGGATCTTAATTAGAAAATCAAATACGGAAGACATCATAAGAATTTCATCTGAATCCAATAATTCTGAAAAATGTAAATCTGTACTAGAACAAACTAAACAGTTAGTGAAGCAAAGTTATGAACAAGTTAAATGAAAAAAAGATAATTAAATTATTTCAAAAACAATTAGGAAATAAGAAATTTGTTTCTGAAGATGTAGAATTTTTTAAATTTGGAAAAACAAATTGTGTAATTAATGTGGACACATTAGTTGAAAGTACTGACATTCCACCACGAACTAAAACGTCTGACGCTGTTAGAAAAAGCATCGTAGCATGTGTTAGTGATTTTGCTGCAAAAGGTGTTAAACCATTGTATGGAGTAATTTCAATTACTCTGCCACGAAAATTTTCAAAATCAAAAATTGTTGAAATTAGTAAATCAATTGCAAAGGCCGCTAATGAGTTTGATTTTAAAATTTTGGGTGGAGACACAAATGAGGGAAAGGAATTAGTTATTGATGTTATCCTTCTAGGCTTCACAGACGATATCATTCATAGAAAGGGAGCCAAAATTGGAGATTTGGTGTTTGTAACAGGGCCCTTTGGATATTCAGCTGCGGGCTTAAAGATACTTTTAGAAAAGAAAAAGGCAGATAAGAAATTTGGAGAAAAAGCAAAATCCTTTAGCTTACGTCCTAATCCAAGATTAAAGTTTGGAATGCAAGCGCGAAGTTATTTTACTGCATCAATGGATTCTAGTGATGGATTGTCAACTACCTTAAATGAGTTATCAAGACAAAATCAGCGTAGATTTGTACTAACAAAAATTCCTTGCAACAATGATCTTATCAAATTTTGTAGATTTAACAAACTGAATTTTGAAAACTTGGTTTTCAATGGAGGTGAAGAATTCGAAATTGTTTTTACAACATCACCAAAAAACAGGGCAAAAGTGACTAGAATTGCCTCAAAACAAAAAATTCCTCTAGTGGAAATTGGTTATGTGGCAAAGGGAAAAGGAGTAGTTTATCTTCAAAATGGAAAAATTTCAAAAATTAAAGATGTTGGTTGGCAGCATTTGAAAGCTTAATGTTTTTTAAACCCTTCAAGGTGTGTGAACACATTGTCTGAAAACGAAGTAGTAAATCAAGTGGAAATTCCATCAAAACCAGAGGAACCTGAAGCTAAAACACAAGTTGAAGCTAAAGTGGAAAAAGAAATTAAAACAAAACAAGAAGCTAAAACAGAATCAAGAGAAGAAAAAGAAAGATGGGGAGTTGTACATATTTTTAGTAGTTATAATAATACAATTGTTCACATGACTGATTTAACTGGTGCTGAAACAGTTGCAATTAGCTCTGGTGGAATTCATGTCACTGCAGATAGATACGAATCTTCACCATTTGCAGCAATGAAAGCTGCTAATGCAGTTGTTGAAGTTGCAAGATCTAAAGGATTTACTGGTTTTCACATTAGAGTGAGAGC
>JACZSC010000129.1 GCA_022574415.1 Nitrososphaerota archaeon
TATGGGAATTAGAAAGGCTTCTGTTTTGCCTGATGCTGTAGGTGCTTCAATAACTACATTTTTTCCATAAAAAATTTCTTTTATTGCATCTTCTTGAAATTTGTAAAACTTGTTAATTCCAATTTCAATGAGATGCGACGAAATTTCTTCTCCTAATCCAACATCTTCAACGTTGGAACCCATTTCAGGATTTGGTTTTTTGATTGTCTTGTAGTAGGAGACATAATCTTTTTTTGAAAATAGAATATCTTTTGTAAGAAAATCAGGTTTGTTTTTTCCAATCATGGCCTCAATTTCGCTTTTCTGACGGATTATCCCCTCCTGTTTTAGACTCTGCGTCATTTGAACCTCATCCGGGAGTTTGCCCTCATCAAATCTGTTTAGAAAATCAAGGTACACCTCATCTGGATTTTTTGTATACTCTAAAAGATCCTGAAGGCCACAATTTGAACACGAAATAACAATTTTTCTGTTAAATGTTTTCTGAATCTCTAGATTTGAGGAACACTTTGGACAGTGATATTTCATATTTTTCATAGAGGCAAGGTTTTGGATTTATTGTTTGGTATACGAACAATTTTGATCCTAGCATAAGCGATCTTAGTCTGTATTGTCGATAAAAGAGGAATTGTAAAGAAAGTTTATCTATAGTTTCATCTGCGATGAATTTATGGGAGAAGGAAATTATACCAAAGCTGTTGCAGCGAGTCATAGAAGGTTTCAAACCGCACTGAACCGAGCAAGGACAAGGCAGGCAGTTCTTAACGCTTACTGGAAACATAAGAAAGAACACGAAAGAATGCTTTCCCAACATCTCAAAGAAGAATTTAGAGAGACAAACCGTAGAAAAAATAAGATAGCACCTAGGTAGAACAGTTAAATTTCAATTGAGGATAGGATTATTCTAATTTATCTATTCTCATGACATTATTAAACTAGAAAATTCTAGATCAGCTAAATTTGAATAAAATTCAATCCAATAAAATTTACAATATTGATTGCGTTAAAGGAATGGTATTACTCCCTCCCAAGAAAATTGATCTTATCATCACTGATCCGCCTTTTGCTATTAATTTCAAAGCTTCGAAAGCAAATTACAATAGAACTGCATCTCGAGTGATAGAAGGTTACAACGAAATTAAACCTGAAGATTATTACGACTTTACATATAGTTGGATGATAGAAGCTTACAGAATTTTAAAAGAATCAGGAAGCATGTATGTATTTTCGGGCTGGAATAATCTCAAAGACATTCTATCTTCCTTGGATGAAGTTGGATTTGTTACTGTAAATCACATAATTTGGAAATATCAATTCGGGGTTGTCACAAAAAAGAAGTTTGTCACTTCTCACTATCACTGTCTTTACGTATGCAAAAATCCAAAAAAAAGAATATTTTTCCCTTTTTCAAGATTTAAAAAACATTCAAAAACAAAAGATGGTCGAAGCCTACATTATAAAGACAAGGAAGACGTTTGGGAGATCAAAAGGGAATATTGGACAGGAGATGAAAAAACTCCCACAAAACTACCTGCTGAATTAATCAAAAAAATTATTCAATATTCAAGTAAAAAAAATGATATCATACTTGATCCGTTTTTAGGATCTGGGCAAGTAGCAGTTGTAAGTAAATCACTTGGTAGAAAATATCTTGGTTATGAAATTGTAAAAAAATATTATAACTTTGCAAAAAAGAGATTGGACAAAAACGTATATCGTTTGAAAAAATGATTTAATTTTAAAGATTCAAGTTTTTGTTAAAATACTATATGGAAAAACTAGAATCATGAACGAAATTCTAAAAGAACTAGAGAATGAAAAATACATCAACTTAGAGACATATAGAAAAAATGGAAAAACAGTTCACACACCTGTGTGGTTTGTAATCTCTGATGACTTGATCCAAGTCATTACTAGAGAGAAAACGGGCAAGGTAAAGAGATTGAAAAATAATCCAAAGGTTAAATTTGCAAAGTGTGGGTTTAGGGGAGAATTAAAGGGAGATTGGCATTCTGGCGTATCCAAATTTTTTGATGATGATCAAGTTCAAAAAATCCTAAAGCTTCGGAAGAAAAAGTACGGATTTTTTTCAACCTTTGTTGCAGCTCTTTCAAAAAGTAAAGGCGATTATGTTGGGTTTTCTATAACCCCTGAATAATTGTAATCTAAAATTTTACAACTTAATTTTTCGCAGAGCCTTCTGGCTTGCCAATCTTTGAAGAAATTAGATTTCTAAGCTCGTCGTCCGTTTTGTCCTTTGGATCGACGCCAAGAGATTTCCCAATCCTCTCAAGCTTCTTCCTTTCATTTTCTACAGGCCCATCAATTTTCAAATTCTCAGTGGTATAGTCTTTCATTTGTTCTTGAATACCGTCTTTTGCCTTCTTGTACTCGTTCATAGCCTTCCCAATTTTTTTTGCCGCCTCAGGTAGCTTGTTTGTGCCCAAAATCAAAACTAGTGCGACAAAAACGATGATTATCCACTCGCTTCCTCCAATGTTTAGGGAATAATCAATCATAGAATATCGATAGTAATTTCTAAAATTAAAGTTATGGTATTGGTTTTATCTCTCATTACCTCATAAACTCTCATACAATTTTTGGTTCCAGAGAATGCCTTCTTGCAATTGACAATGCAGTTATGCCAAGTCCAACTACAAAAAATACTAGATACGGTGCGCTGTTTCCTTGGAACTGTGAGATCAATCCAGCAGTTATTGGACCAATTGCCCAACCAATTCCAAAAGTTGTTTCATACGCACCAATGATCGTACCGGAGATCTCT
>JACZSC010000033.1 GCA_022574415.1 Nitrososphaerota archaeon
TTCTTACAATCTTATCTATTGATTTTCTTCTTGGAGAAAGCGGTTTTCCTTTGTTAGTGATAACTGAACCACCAAGTTTGATAAGAATCATGGTTGTTTTCAGACAAATGGGTAGTTAAAAAGTATCCAGACCTTTAGAATCAATTTTTACTGAAAAACATTCGTAATTTTTACTACGAAGATAATTCATTGTTTTTTCTAAGTTAGAATCATCAGTTAATGCAATTATACAACCTCCCTCGCCAGCCCCAGTGATTTTTGCTCCATAAGATGAGTTTTCTACCGATACTAACATTTCACGAAGTTTGTCATTTGATACACCAATTTCTTCCAAATATTTTTGATTTTCTATCATACTTTTCCCAATAGCTGTTAGATCATTTTTTTCAAGAGCCTGTTTGATATTTTCAATTAACAGCTCTTCTTTTTCACATAAAGTCAAAAATTGTTCCTCATTTTTTTCTTTGAAATTTTTTACTTTAGAAACTGTTAGATTTGTAGAATGTGTTTGTCCAGAATTAATAATAATTAAAATGAAATTATTTTTTGAATTTATTTTTTTAAAACCAGCATTCTTTTCATATTCAATAATGCCACCATGAGTACACACTGTACAGTCAGCCCCGGATGTATCTTTGAATATTGTTTGTTCTGCTTTTATAGCAAGATCAATAATCTCTTCTCTTGAAAGTTTTGTAAAAAGGTTAGAAATAGATGCTGCACCAGCAACACAACAGGCAGACGAAGAACCTAATCCAATTCCAGATGGAATCTCAGAATTAATCACAATATTAATTCCACCTTTAAATTTGAATTGATCTATCATACTTTTTGCAATGTAGAAAAATGGTTTTAATGGAGAATTAATTTCTTCAATTAACACAGTATTGGATTCTGTTAGCTGACCCAAGTTTGATTTTACTGAAATAGTATTTTCCTCATTTTTTTCTGAGGTTACAGTGACTCTTTTATCAATAGAAGCAAGAATTGCTTTTTTTCCATACACAACAAAATGTTCCCCAAACAGGATTACCTTGCCTGGGGCTGATGCTTTTAAAATCAAGTGAAAATTATAGATCCATATCCAACTACAGAACTTGTATCTCCAGTTACGTCGCCACTCGTAGCGTATTTGAGTAACTCTCCTTTTGTTGCCCCTAATTTTTTGCAAGCAACCATAGTTGATGCAATTGCACCGTATCCACAAGCAGTGACATTTTTCTCATGAAGAACTTTGTAGAATTGTTCTATATCCAAATCAAGTATTGGTTCAATTAACGCTTTGTCTTGCTCATGAGCAAATTCATTTGGTTCATAGTGAGTAAAATCTGATGAAGCAATTATCATAGCATTCTTTTGATCTGCGATAGTTGCAACTGCTTTTCCAACATCATCAGCAGTATTTTTTTCTTGTTTAATTAGAATAATGGGTAAAATTTTCAATTTAGTTGAACACATTTGTTGCAAAATTGGAACTTGAACTTCAATACTATGTTCTTTCGTATGAGAAAAAAAATCCAATTCAATCATTTTTGAAATTTTAGATAATTTAGTTGCAGATTCAGAATCCACTTCAACCAATCCCAAAGGAGTTTCCCAACTACAATCTTTCATTGTGGCTATATTACATCCAATTCCCCAGTGATTAGGACCAATAATTATAAACAATTCTGGCAAATTTGATGAAATTGAATAATAAGAATGGCAAGCTATGGGACCAGAATATGTGTAACCAGCATGTGGACAAACCATTCCATAAATTTTCTTTTGAGACTCTATTGGAGGAAGTTTTCCAGGACCAAATGAATGCATAAAACATTGTTGAACTGATTTTTTCAACTCATTTTTTTCATCAGGATAGAACATTCCAGCAACAGCCGGTGTTCTTATCTGCATTATTCTATTTCCTCTTCAGTAATTTTGGTTTCGAAATCGTCGATTTCGTATTTCAAAGATTCGTTTTCTTTGAGTTCGCCACGTTCAATTAAAATATCGCGTGCCAGCAACCAGTAAATTGTTGCAAGTGCTTTCCTTCCTCTATTATTTGCAGGAATGATCAAATCAATCTTCGATGTTATGTTGTCAGTATTAGAAATGCCTATGACTGGAATTCCTGCATTTGTTGCTTCTGTTATGGCTTGAGAATCTACTTGAGGATCAGAAATTAACAAAAGTTTTGGTTCGATATAATATGATAATGAAGGATTGGTTAAAGTTCCAGGCATAAATCTACCTAACATTTGAGTTAATCCAGTAACTTCACAGAATTTTTCGATTGGTGTATTTGCATATTCTCTTCCTGAACAAATAATGACCTTTTTGATATCAATTCTGTTGATAAATTTGGCTGCAATTTTGATTCTTTCTAGAGTTAAATCTAGATCAATCATGTACAAGCCTTCTGGGCTAGCTTTTGTAATGAAGGGCTTCATGAATTTAGTCTTAACTTGAGTTCCTACCCTAATTCCTGTCGAAAGAATTTTTTTCTTAATGTCTTCTGTTTCACTCTGTTGGATCATATGCGATTTTAAATTTCTGCCATACCACGTATTAAATCATGCTCTGATAATCGAATAAGCTCATTTAATTTTGCTATCCTTTCTCCTCCCACAACTCCAATTTTTAGCATTTTTGATTTGGTGGCAATACCTATGTGAGAAATATGCGAATCTGTTGACTCGCCAGATCTATGTGAAGTGATTAATCGTATGTTGTTATCATTACCAACTTTGGCAAATTCTAATGCATCATAAAGGCTTCCAGCCTGATTCACTTTAAGAATTGCAGCATTACATGATTTTGCGTTAATTGCTTTTGTCAAAATTTCTTTGTTAGTAACAGTAAGATCGTCCGCCGTGATCAAAGTATTTGGAAATTTTGCTGTTAGTTTTGCCATATCTTCAAATGCTTCTTCATGGACAGCATCCTCAGCATAAATCAGTTTATATTTTTCAATAATTTTAGAAACAAATTCAATTTGTTCATCTGTGGAATTTTCAAAGCCTGCTCTATCATAAACATACACTTTTTTTTCTTCATTCCATTGAGTTGATGATGCAAAATCAACACCTAGTGAGACTTCCTTTCCTAACGTAAATCCAAGATTTTCACAGGCTTTAGCTGAAAGTTCTAACGCTTCTTCATTAGTTAACTTTGGTGCCCACCCTCCTTCATCACCTCTACCATTTGTAAAAAATGGATCAGCTTTTTCTAGCACCTGACGCAATTCCTTATGTACAGCAAAGTTTGTTTCAATTGCATCCCTAATTGTCTTTGCGCCTAAAGCACAAATTAGAATTTCTTGTATGTCTGGAGTACCTGGACCTGCATGTGCTCCCCCTTCCAAAATATTTCCAAGAGGAAATGGAAATTTGAATTGTTTTTCATTTGATAAGATTCTGAAAAGTGGTTCATTTATGGACTTTGACGCTGATTCCATGGATGCAATGGTTACTGCAAATGCAAGTGCACCACCAATTTTGGAATAGTTTGGTGTTTCATCAATTGAACGTAGAGTATCATGTACTGATTTTAAATCACTGGGATCAAGACCCACAAATTTAGATGAATTCTTTTTTAGAATTTGTATGCTATCCTGCGGGTTTCCATTTGGAAAACTAACTGTTTCATGTTTACCTACACTTGCTCCAGACGGCGCACAAACTCTGCCTACAAAACTATTATCAGACACAATCTCAACCTCAATAGTTTTACTACCTCGGTTATTGTATACAAGTCGCCCTGTAATCGAAGTGATTTTTGGCAACCTATTCTAACTCAGATTGAACTTCTTGATGTCTTCTTTGGATTGCTTCATAGAAGGGAATAATTTGTTGAACTGTCTCAACAGATGTTAATAACATTCTTCTACAACAGTACCTCTTAATTCCAAAAGAATCAAGAACTTTAGAAGGTTCTTCACCTGATTTTACTTTAGTTTGATAATCTTCAAACTTATCTGCAATTAGATTACCACAAGTAAAACACCTTATCGGTACCAGCATATTTCCGAAAAGTAATCAAGGAATATAAAAACCATACATGAAACTTTTTTTGCGGGTGTCGCCCAGCCTGGCCAAAGGCGCTAGCTTGAGGGGCTAGTCTCTTAGGAGTTCATGGGTTCAAATCCCATCGCCCGCATTCAATTTTTTCTTAATTTGGAAAATTATTTTGTAATTTTTTTAATTGCATTAATTAAATCAGTTCTTCTGATCTCTTCTGTTAATGCACCTCTTGCATTTTCAACTAGCACTCTGTTAATATCTAATTTTCTTCTTGCCTCTTTTAGGATCTTATCATACGCAGCAAAAGGATACAAATGTAAATACAAATTTTCCATTATTTCAAAAATTCTAGTAGCTTCTTTAGAGTCACCAACTCGAATATTATCAAAAATTAGTCTTTTTAATTCACCAACACAGTCTAAAAGTCCTAGTACATAAGATTCGTTTGAAACAGATATAGTTTTATGATTTGGGACATTCTTTTTTTCAACAATAGCTAATAACGCAAATGCCTCAACCAATTCTTGTTCTGGCGTGATTAAATAGCGATTTAATTCGCCATTAGCTTTTTTTCTAAATGACCTCAATAGATTTTGTGCTTTTTTGATCTTTAATTTCGCTGCTTTACGATCACCTTTGTGAATGCTAATAATAGCTTGACTAGACAAAATCACAACCTCACGGGTATTTCTTATGAGATATTCTCTAGAATCATATGAAATTGCTAGAGATTTAGATATAGTATTCAAAGACGATTTTACATTTTTTAATGACATAATTTAGTGCCCTTAAAACCAAGATAAAGTCGTTTGCCAAAGCGCTTACGTCAAGTACAAAATCTATTTCTAAACCTCACAATTTAGGAATCAAATGACAATTTTTTCTATTGAATATAGATTTAATCAACATTTGATACGAATTGTTAACGGGTCAAAAATAAGATCAAAACTACATTATTGACTCTGGTGAGGCTTTTAGCCCTGCCAGAATTTTTAATTAGCAATGATTAGTTACAAAAGCGTGAGAACATCAATTCTTATTTTTTCAGTGATATTAGGAATATCTTTGTTAAGTATGAATATGTTACCAGCTCAACAAGCTCTAGCTGTTGAAGAATTAAACAAGGAAAAATTGGACTATGAAATTACTGGTGGAATCGTTACCTCTATCATGGTAGATGAAGATTTTGGCTCTCTGATAATAATAATCCAAGCCGAAAACGATGGCGAGTTAACAATCACTCTTCCAAGAGCATTCATGGATTCTACACTAGGAGATGTTGATGATGACTTTTTTGTGTTGGCAGATGGTGACGAAGTAGTAGCTGAAGAAATTTCAACCACATCTGAAGCAAGAACTTTTACAATTCCTTTTGAACAAGGAGTTGAAGAAATAGAAATTATTGGTTCAACAATAAATGTTTCTGCATTAACTGAACCATCAATTGTAGAACCAGAAGCTATACCAGAAACTATTTCAGAACCAACCCCAGAAGCTATACCCGAAACTACTGAAGCTGTACCAGAACAGATCTCTGCCCAAGAAAATGCAGACCAAGGTGGAGGTTGTCTTATAGCAACTGCAACATTTGGAACAGAGTTATCACCTCAAGTACAACAGCTGAGGGAAACAAGAGATAACGTATTGAGTACTGAGTCAGGTGCTAGTTTTATGACAGCATTCAACAAATTATACTATTCATTTTCACCAACGATAGCTGATTGGGAACGAGAACATCCAGTCTTTAAGGAAACTGTAAAGCTCACAATAACTCCTCTATTGACATCGCTTTCCATCTTAAATTATGTAGACATTGATTCTGAAGAGGAAATGTTGGGATATGGGATTAGTGTCATTCTATTAAACATCGGGATGTATTTTGTAGCCCCTGCAACCATAATTATTAAGATTCGAAATAGCCTTAGAAAATAAACCAAATTATACTTGATATGAATTACTGGGCATAATCCACGATACTAGTTCTGCGTAAATATTAAATGAGATCCCCTCGCATGTCAAATAATCATGGTTAGTAATTTTTATAATATTTTTCTCATCTCAGTTATGATCTTGGGTTTAATTTTCAGCCCTCTTGCTTTAGCTGAACATGCATTTGCACAAGTAGAGCCTGAAGTAGAACCTGAGGTAGAGCCTGAAGTAGAACCTGAAGTAGAGCCTGAAGATAAAGGAAAGCCAGAAGGCAAAGGAAAACCCGAAGATGTGGTAAAACTAGATGATATTTCTAAAAAAGAACAAAAACAAGCTGACAGAGAAGCTAGATTGGCAGAAAAACAAGCTGCCAAAGAAGCTAGATTGACAGAAAAACTAGCTGACAGAGAAGCCAGGCTAGCAGACAAATTAGCACAAGTTCAGCAAAAACTCTTAGAAAAAGCTAGTCAATTAGGAAAAAGAGAGCAAGCACTTCTTGGTAAACTCAATGAGGGTTCTTATCATGGTCCAATTTTAGGTGGCGATCCAGTAACAAACCAATACATCGTATCATTTAATGCTCTTGATGCAACTACGAGAAACCCTGGACATTCTGAAACATTTGCAGGAGATATTACTTTAGAAAATGTCGTTACACGAGGTAATAATCTGAAACTAAAAGTAACTGGCTGCAGTTTGATAGGTGATCTTGTAACTTATGATTGTGCCTTTGGAAAGGCAAGAGCAATATCTGCTGGTCAACCAGATGAAAAAAACTCGTTGATTATAATTGCATTTTTAGAAGATGAATCTGGAAATCATAATACTCTAAAGATGTTTGTAGATACTGGTAAACCACTAAGAGAACTTGGTTCAGGCCCTGTATCAGTAGATATTAAAAAATCTCAAAGTGGAATAGGTCATGATTGGTTTATTGGCGGCGATGCGACTATTACAGTTACTGGTTCTGTAGAAAATCCAAACTACATTGGAATAATTAAAAGTGAATTGACTGATGAGGAAGAAGCAGCAAAGGAAGCTGCAGAAGCAGAAGCAGCAGAGAAAGCTGCAGAAGCAGCAGAAGTAGAAGAACCTGAAGTAGAAGTAGCGGAAGTAGAAGTAGAAGAACCTGAAGTAGTAGCGGCAGCAGAAGTAGAAGAACCTGAAGTAGAACCTACAGAACCTACAGAACCTACAGAACCTACAGAACCTACAGAACCTACAGAACCTACAGAACCTACAGAACCTACAGAACCTGAAACCTAAAATTCTAAGATAATAGTACCATTTGCTCCTAATTTAGACCCAAAACATACTCCCAAAGCGCTTATTTTATGTTCAATTTCTGACTCAATTATGGAAATTACAGTTAAACAAATGATGCAAATTGAAAACAATGGCCACCAAATGGGTTTTCTTAAAAAATTCATGATGGAAAACGCTGGCGCTACAGCAGTAAAAAATTTAACAAAAAAATTCAATGATATTTCAAATAAGAGTATAATTATATTTGCTGGATTGGGAAATAATGGAGGCGATGCACTTGTTATGGCACGTCATTTATCAGGATATGGTGTGACTGTCACTGTAGTTTTGCTTGGTGATCCTGAAAAAATTAAAACTGAAGAAAGTCAATGGAATTGGAAACTTTTAGAAAAAATGCAATCAGTAAAGCTAATGACAGGAACTAATCCAAATTTTGATTTTATGCCTGATATTATTATTGATGGCATTCTGGGAACCGGAATTTCTGGTGAAATAAGAGAACCTTATGCATCAGCAATTAATTTTATCAATAATTCTCAAGCATTCAAACTAGCAGTTGATGTTCCATCTGGTCTAGATCCAGATACAGGAAAAACCGCTAATATTTTTGTGAAAGCTGATGTAACCATAACATTTCATAAGATGAAGATTGGCATGTCAAAAAGGAAAGATTTGTGTGGAGAAATTTTTGTTGAGAAAATTGGGATTCCTCCAGAAGCAGAGAACGGGGTACTATGAAGGTCCACCAAATTCTAGTAGGTAATATGCAAAATTTTACCTATGTTTTAGAGGATGAGCATACTGGAGAGAGTATCATCATAGACCCTTCATGGGAACTTGATAAAATTGAACAGCTGATACAGAGACATGATTTGAAAATCAAATACATTGTAAATACCCACCACCATTCTGATCATACTTTAGGCAATGAAGGAATGAAACAATCAACTGGCGCAAAAATTGTTCAACACAAAGCATCAGAGCTAAAATCTGATATCCAAGTTACCGATGGTGATATTATTCAATTTGGAGATTCAAAACTTTCTGTCATCCATACTCCCGGTCATTCAAAAGATAGTATTTGTTTAGTAGGAGATGGCAAGATTTTTTCTGGTGATACACTATTTGTTGGAAACTGTGGTCGTGTAGATCTGCCTGGTGGAAGCTCAAAAGAGCTATATCACAGTCTAATGGATATTTTGTATAATTTGGAAGATGATTTAGTTGTGTATTCAGGCCATAATTATGGTTCTACACCAACATCTACAATAAGTCATGAAAAGAAAACAAATTTTGTTATGCAAAAAAGAACTGAACAAGAATTTGAAGAACTGATGGGTTAATACAAAATTGGTAAATGATATTGAAATATTTGGTAATATAGAAAAAGGAAAAAAATTCATTAACACAATTGAAAAAAAAAATTTTCTTTTTTCATTTGTTATATCATATACAGAAACTTGTGAAATCCCTGGAATCACTATTGCTGGGGTTGATCGTGAATCTATAAAATATACCCCCGCAGCTGATGCAGAGTTTCTTCATTACGGATTTTGTAAAAGCATTAAAAAAATTCCTATGACTCCTGATGGAAAGCCAACTCCTGCACTTATTACAAAAGTTGCATTAGAATCAGCAGGTATTCCACATGTTATAATTAATGCAGGAAGTAAAATTCAACCTCAACTATCATATATTCAAACCAACTTGAAACCTGGAAAAAATATCTCGAATGTTTCTGCTCTTGATAATTCATCTGTTACTGAAGCTGTTGATTATGGCAAAATTGTTGGAAAAACTTTAGGGTCTCAAACTAATTGTCTTTTAATCGGTGAAAGTATTCCGGGAGGAACTACTACAGCATTAGCTGTGATGAGAGGATTTGGTTTAAATGCCAAAGTAAGCTCCAGCATCCCAAAAAATCCTATTGATTTAAAAAATCAAGTAGTTGAAAGTGCATCTAAAAGAATTGATTCTGATGATCCTTTTGTGATTATTTCGAATATGGGTGACCCAATGATTCCATTTGTTGCAGGAATGCTAAATACTGCTTCTGAAATTACAAATGTGTTACTTTGTGGGGGAACTCAAATGGCAGCAGTTCTTGCATTTGGAAAACAGATTGGTTTTAACGAAAATAACACAGCAATTGGCACTACATGCTACATCACAAATGATAAAACAGCGAACTTTATACAAATTGTTAATCAATTGGCTGACATACCTATTTTAGCTGTTGATCCAAAATTAGAAAATTCAAAATTTGAAGGACTCAGGGCATTTTCCCAAGGATTTGCAAAGGAAGGAGTTGGTGCAGGAGGTAGTATTATTGCTTCAAAATTGAAAACAGGAGTAGATTCTCACAAGCTACTTGAGTTGATCGAAAAAGAATACAAAAGAGTTTTTACTTGACGGTAACAGACTTTGCAAGATTTCTAGGATAATCAGGATCTGTATCTTTCTCTATTGCTGAATAATATGCTAAAAGTTGAATGGGAATTATTTCAATTAGTGGATACATCGCCTCATCTATAGTTGGTATTTCGATCCAATGATCATAAATGTCACTAGATTTATCTGAAATTCCAATAATCTTTGCCCCTCTGGCCTTGATCTCTCTTGCACTTGTCATAGTGTCATCATAAGTAGAATCATTTGGATTTATGATTAAGACATAAACATTTGAATCCATAAGAGCAAGTGGACCATGCTTTAATTCCCCACCAGGGATTCCTTCAGCATGGATGTAGGTCAATTCTTTTAATTTCAATGCAGCTTCTAAAGCAATAGGATAATGAATTCCTCTTCCAAGTACATAGATGTCAGTAACTTCTTTAAGCTCCTTTGCAATCAACTGAATCTTTGAATAATCCAAAATTAATTTTGATATCATGTTGGAGATCTTTTTCAAATCAACACCGATACAACCATCACACAACTCCTCAGTAATTTTATAGATGATAGTAAGTTGAGAGGTGAAACTTTTTGTGGCTGCCACACCAATCTCAGGCCCACAATTCATAGCTATTACATGGGCAGATCGTCTAACAAGTGAAGACATAGAATTGTTCACAATTGAAAGAATTTTTGCATTTGATTTTTTTGCTAAATTTACAGCCTCTAAAGTGTCTGCAGTCTCTCCACTCTGAGAAATTGCAATTAAAGTAGAATTTTGATCAATTGAAATGGGTGAAAATGGAAACTCACTTGATAGTATGGCCTCTGCATTAATTTTGGCATATTTAGCTAAAAGATATTTCGCTATAACTGCAGCATTATAGGAAGTTCCGCTACCAGTAATGTACAAAGTTTTTGCATGTTTGATGAGATCTATTGCCTTTTCCATTGCAATTGGATCATTCTTTCCAGCTTGTAGGATGGTATCTGGCTGCTCTGAAATTTCTTTCAGTGTGAAGTGAGCATAATGTCCTTTATACGCGTCAGCAAATTCTTTTGACACTTTAACGCTGTGAGGTTTTACCTCATTACCATCAAAATCATAAAATTGAATTCCAGAAGAATTTATTAAAACAAAATTCCTATTTTCAATATAAATGGCATCATCTGTTCGTTCTATGAAACCTAATACATCACTTGATAAGAAAATGTCGTCTTTACCTATTCCAACAATTAATGATTCATGAAATCTTGCTGCAGCAAGAGTTCCATCCTCAAACATTACGACAAATGCATAATGACCTTTCAACTGAGATACCGTATTCATAATAGATCTCTTAACATCAGATGTTTGATCAAAATTAAATTGAATCAAGTTTGCAATTATTTCAGTATCTGTTTCGCTTTTGAATGAAAATCCATTACGTTCAAGATTTTCTTTTAACTCAGTAAAATTTTCAAT
>JACZSC010000130.1 GCA_022574415.1 Nitrososphaerota archaeon
GCAAGTTTCCTTGATAATTCTTTTAAAACCTGAGCTCTTGGGTCATACGTTTTGTAAACAGCATGACCCATTCCCATTATTTTTTCTCCTTTACTTATACTTGATTTAATCCATTGTTCTACATTATTTACTGTTTCAATGTCAAGAAGCATTTTCATTACCTCATAATTTGCACCACCATGAAGTTCACCACTTAAGGCGCCAATAGCAGCACTTGCAGCCGAATACATGTGAGCTCTAGTTGAAGCAACTTGTCTTGCCGCAAATGTGGAAGCATTGAAGGTATGGTCAGCATGTAAAATCAAACAAATATCAAATATTTTTTCAATTTCGGAATCTGGTTTTTTACCAGTTAACATATACAGAAAATTAGCAGCATGACTTAATTCTGGAGCTGGATGAACCAAATCTTTGTTATTTCGTATTCTCTCCCAACTAGCTACAATTGTTGGAACCTTTGCAATAAGGGTTATAGCTCTGTCATAGCTAGCTTCCTTATCTCGAAACTCCTCATCATAATAACCAGATAATGCTGCCACAAATGCTTGCAGCATATCCATAGGATCCGCATCTTTACGCCAATTTCCCATATTTTCTTGCACTCTCTTTGGGATTGTCCTTCCTGCTGCTAACTTTTGTTTAAAATCATCAAATTGTCTTCGTGATGGAAGTTCATCATGTAAGAGAAGATAGGCAGTTTCTTCAAAATTGGATTTTTTTGTAAGATCTAAGATATCATATCCACGATAGATTAGTTTACCTTTCTCACCATCTATGCTTGATATTCTGGTATCTGCTACCTCAATATTTCTAAGACCAATGTTTTTCGTTTCCATATGACTAAATTATTCAAAATTTGCTATTATATCTTCACCGCTTACGCATGTTTAAGAAATTTGAAATTTAGCATTAGGTCTAATCTGTTAACTCTGCTCCCTTTATGCTAATTTTTAATTTAAAATTAAATGTCCCTAGCAGAACGAAAATACATGAAGCAATTAGATGAGATGATTCTAAACGCATCAGATAGCCAACTCAAAAAATTTCAGGAATTAGATTTGAAAACACAGTTGAATGGTTCTAGCTTTTATGATGTATTTTCTAAATTCGACGCAAGATCTATTTTGACATCTAGTACATCTACAATTAAAAAGAAAAAAGACAGATAACGATTTTTAATTTAAATGAGGGCCAATAAGCGAGTTTACTAAATGGTACTTAAAAAAACTAAAACTACAACCAAAACCAAGCCCAAAAAACTAAAGTTGGTTTGTCTTTCTCACAAAGAAGATACTGACGGAATCAGTTCTGCGGCTTTAATACGTCAAGCATTCGGGGGTGATACGGTACTTGTAGACTATCCAGGACAAATGGAATCTCTAGAAAAAATTGCGAGTGATACCAAACTAAAGACCTTATTTATTTGTGATCTGGGGCTAAGTAAAAAAAATCAGGATGAATTTGTTCAAATCCTTACCAATCTTAGAAAACGTCACGTTTCTGTTACATACATAGATCATCATGACATCAATTCTAAAATTTTTAAACAACTAGAAAAAATTGGCGTGAAAATGATTCATGATGTTAACGAGTGTACGAGTGTTCTTGCATATATTAAATTTAAATCAAAACTAAATGATCATGCTACGTTTGTTGCTGCATGTGCTGCCATTACAGACTATATGGATGACAGACCAATAGGCTCAAAACTTTTACAAATGTTTGACAGACAATTTGCCTTAATTAGTGCAACAGTCCTAACATACAATATTGTTGGGCATCAAAAAGATCCTGATTATTTATTATATTTGGTAGAAGAACTGTCGGAATCAAAATATCCACATGAAATTCCAAATACTTATGAATTTGCACAAATTCAGGTAGAAAAATTGGCACAGATCATGGGTAAAGTAAAGAAAGGGATGAAAACTATGACGAATCTTGCCTATATGGAACTATCTGGCTCTGGTGCTAGTGGGGCAGTAAATTTTGTTCTTGGATTCTCTAGTAAAGATGTGGGTGTGGCATTCAAAGAACGAGTTGACCATGGAATTTATGCAGTATCAGTACGAGGCTCCAAAGATTGTAAACTGCACTTGGGCAAAATTGTTAATACATTGGCTACTGATCTAGGCGGTTCAGGTGGAGGACATGACAAGGCATGTGGTGCTGTAATTCCAAAATCCAAAATCATGACGTTTCTAAAGGAATTTAATAAAAAATTAAATTAAAAAAATTTATTGTAAGAACCTAGGAATGCGCTTTACTAGATGTGATATAGATACTCTTCCAGGACCTGCTACAATGATTAACAAGACTCCAGCAAGGATCAAAAGATCTAGTGCATAGCCACCTTCTCCAGTTAGATTTGCTGCTCCTTTTACATGGAATATTGCACCCAGCATGATGATAGATAAAATTGACGAAGAGATTCTTGACAAAACTCCAATGATTAGAAGAACGCCACCAATTGTTTCTGCTAATGCCATTGGAATCTGTAGCTCAATTGGCACTCCAATATTTGTTAGAAAACCTGCAAAACCTGGATCGAATTTCCCTGAACCTTGAACAATGAAAATAACACCAATCGTAGCTCTTATCCCCCAGTGAGTTATATCGTGTAACTTATTTTCTCGGAAGATTGCTGTTGCCAACATCCTCAATTGGTTTTAGGTTTAGTTTAAAGGGTTTTACCCAAATTTTTTCCACATTTTGAAAACATTTTTTTTAATTTGGAACAATTTTTTAATAATTCACAAGCAAATTTTCAGTAGA
>JACZSC010000034.1 GCA_022574415.1 Nitrososphaerota archaeon
TGAAAGAATTCTTAGAGATGAATATCCCACCCTTTAAGTATAAAGATATGAAGGTGCAGTAAACACCAACCCCTATTTTTTGTGATTTTCACGATAAGCTCATTTTGATTTTGAGCTAATTACCATGGTTAACCAAATCTAAATTTACAAAAGGTAATCTTTAATTCTCATAGTTGTGTGAATATTTTATCGATTATATCGATTGGTGGGCTGTTTGTGATTAGGTAAAGACCCAATCACAAACTGAAACCTACATTTTATCATTCACGGTTCGTATCAAATGTAAATAAAAAAGAAACAAGTATGTAGGAGAAAAATACAAGATTAGTGATGATGTCTTGCTCTTGCCCATGTGGTTGTACTAGTTCATCAACTGAAGAGATCTGTCCTGATTGCAAAAATGGTGACTGTTTAGATGCAAGGGAATAAAAAATTCTCGTTAATAGTTCGTATCAAATGTTATTGTAGTCAAGGGCTTTGACAAATTAGTTTGAAGCCCTCACATGCTCTTTAATTCCTAACTTTTCTGTTTTATTCTTTGGTCTAATTGATGACACAGATTTGTTTTTCAAGTCTTCAAGATATTTTTCCAACATAATTATTCCAGCAACTAATCTAGGAGCATTGGTCTGAACAAATTCGATTCTCTCTGAATGAGTTTTTGGAGGATTTGAAATGTAATTTCTCATTGCCTTAGCTCCATCATAGTCTACAAACGCTATTCTAGTACTAAAATCGGTCCGCTCTAAAACCAAACTATCTCCACCTACTATTGCAGTGTGGTAAGGATGGAGAATGATAGATTCAGAAAATTTCTGTGATGTGTATATCCTGTTAGCATGAAAATCCGAAGCATAGGAATTAAAATCTGCAAGCAAGTAAAATGTAGCTTCAGGCTTGGTAGTTTTAATTCCATCAATATCATTCAGAGCAATGTAAGTATACTCACCCATTATACTATGTATTTTTCTTGTCACTTCGAAATACTCGTCAAGTTCTTTACTCTTCTCAAAACCAGCAGTTGCCGCATATTGAATGGGAGATGATGTAGCTGTGAATTCTGTAGCCAAGATTTTCTCGAAATGCTTTTGCAGATTGTCTGAATTCTGAGGAAAGATAACATATCCAAGTCTGTAACCCCCTGCTGCATGAGATTTTGATAAGCCGTTAGTAACAAACGTTCCTTCAGGATAAATTTTTGCCATGCTCACAAATTTTTCTATATCGTAGGTAGTTTGTGCATAGATTTCATCAGAGATTACGATAATGTCTTGTTCTCTGCAGACATCTACTATCTCTTCCAACTCCAGTCTTGAATAAACCAAACCCGTAGGATTATTGGGATTATTTAGAATGAGGATTTTTTGTCTGTCATGAAGTCTTAATGCCAGATGTTTAAGGCCAGGAGGACTGATTTTTTTATTTTTACTGACAGGTAACATGTGAAAATTTTTTTCTTGGAATCTGATTTGCGGTAGGTAGCCCAGCCATGCAGGAGTTGGTAAAATTACTGTGCCATGAAGCACCTCTAAAAGATTGTAAATTAGTTCTTTTGTTCCAGGTCCTACATAGACATTGGAGGCATCAACATCAAGTCCAAAATAATTCCTGTTATAATCGGATATTTTTTCTCTTAATTCTGGAATTCCGGGAACTGCTGCATACGATCCTTTATCTGCATTTTGAATCAAAGCATCTTGAACAATTTTTGGTACTGGAAACGGAGATTGTCCAAAAGCAAATCCATAGAAGCCAAAGCTACATTGTGGGTGTGGACAAGCAGAATGAAATTCCTTCAGGAATGTATTCAGTTTAAGGTTTTCTGGAACTTCAATATCTTCGGCTTGTTGATCAACTATGAATCGTTTCATTTTGATAATCTTATGGGATAATTTCTTATAGATGTAACTTACAAAGGTACTCTTTTGCCATGTTGACGGTTCGTATCAAATGTAGGCGGAAGCCAACAAGGCATGGAAGGGAGTTCCACAAAGTGCAAGAATAAGCGAATCGCACTATTCAAGGCACAATGTCAGCTTCCGTGTTTCAAATAGCTATTTCAGAGATAAAAAGACTCAACAACAGTTCGTATCAAATGTAAATCTGAATACCTTGTAAACAAATAGATAGGAATTAAGAAAAATTCAACGATTATGATAAAACTAAGAAAATTAGGGAACACGGGCCTATCTGTATCTGAGATCGGACTTGGCTGCTGGCAACTTGGTGGCCTAACTACAATAAATGACATCTCAATAACGTATGGAGATGTAAATGAAAAAACTGCTCAAAAGATAATCAGTAGGGCTTTAGAATTAGGTGTTAACACATTTGATACTGCAGATTCCTATTCTCTTGGAAATAGTGAGAGACGATTAGGAATGGCTCTATCAGAGAGAAGATCCGAAGTTCACATCTTTACTAAAGGGGCAGGTGTTCCTACATACAATGAACAAAGTCCTTTTGATATAGATCTATCTTATCATCACCTTCTAGCTGCGATCGATAGGAGTCTGACTAGGCTTGGAATTGAATATGTAGACCTATATCAAGCTCACGCAGCTCCGAAATCCGAATCAGATTTTGCTAATCTTGAGAAAGCATTTAGCCAAATAAAGTCTGATGGTAAAGCTCTCCACTGCGGAGTCTCAATAGGTTCAGAATACCAAAAAGGGATAGAATTAATCAAGAGGGGAATAGTCGATTCTATTCAGCTCTATTTTTCTTTATTGGATTTTGAACCAATAATGGAATTATTGCCTCTTGCAAAGAAAAATGGAGTTGGTATAATAGTGGCTGAACCACTTGCCCAAGGATTTCTTACAGGCAAATACAACACAGAAAGCTCATTTCCAAAAACTGACGTAAGGAGCAGATACGATACAGACGAGATTAAAACGAAGGTAAAGAGAAGCCAACAATTTGCATTTTTAACAAATGAATCAAGAACTATGAATCAAATTGCATTGGCATATGTTCTCACTAGAGACGAAGTATCCATTTGTATTCCAGGAGCAAAGTCGGTAGAACAGCTTGAATCAAATGTGAAATCCTCAGAAATTTCTATCAGCATGGAAGAAATTGGCAGTGTTCAAAAAATTCAGCAAAATTGGTGACCAAAAGGGACGCAAACTTAGTAAAATCTTTTCCGTTAACAGTTCGTATCAAATGTAATTTAGTTTAAAAAGAGTGAGAAGTTTGTTGGGGTGATTTTTGATGGTTTTTTTATTTTCCAAGTAGATCTTCAACTCTCAGTAGCAAATCCTCGAGAGAATTTGCTTCCAATATCGGTTGAAGATCATTTGGACTTGATGCTCCTAGCGCACAAAGAGAGTATGTGTAATCAATAGTAGGAGTCTCCGTCAAGAGGTCATAATGTCTCAGCATCATTTCAAGGTCTGAAAGTAGCACCTTTCTGGGGTAAGCCTGAGCAATAATCTTTTGTTTCCACAATTCAACTAATTGTTGCCATTTTTCAAGAGGAACTTTTTCATCTATTTCGTTGATTAACTCTACCTCAGCACGGATGTACATCTTTCTCTCAGTTCCTGATTTTTCATGTAGTTGTGCCACCCTTTGCAGACCATTAGTTGAGAAAGGATCGTAATTGATTGGACGTGGGATGGATGGTGGAATGATATCTTTTATGCGAAACTTGTTACGCCCAGTTGTTTCAATGTAAAGTTGCTGACCAATAATATCGATATCCTGACATTTTGTGATTTTGGCAATAGTTCCTACACTATGAGGAGCCTCCCATCCGTTAACTGTTTTGGATTTGTCATGGAGACAAACTCCGAAGAGGTTCTCACTTAGCATGCAGTCATCTACTAACTGCTTGTATCGAGGCTCGAAGATTCTTAATGGAAGCTGCTGTCTTGGAAATAAGACCAAATCCAGTGGAAAGATTGGAAGGGTTTTCTTTTGATCCATAGTTCTCAGATTAATTCTATAAGAAATCAATCTAAAATAATTTTGTAAATCAATTACAACCCAAATTTAAATGAAAATAGTTTAGTTAACAGTTTGTATCATATGTTAATTTGAAGAATTTTCAGAGCTAAGATCCGATTTACTAGAAATAAAAAAAAGGATTAGTGATGTTCCTTCTTTAACAGCTGCCAAACACCGATTACGTTTCCTTCGGTGTCTGCTATTCTAGAATACAACCCAAAGTCTCCAATTGGTATGGTAGGCATCACTATCTTACCACCTGCAGATTCAATCTTCTTCAGGTGTTCCTTGATATCTGGAACATCAACCACTATTACAGGATTCTTGCTGGTCTCGTCTCTTTTGAGCAAGCCGCCATTGATGGCACCAGGTTCAACAGGCTTCATGTTTTGGTCGGAATTGCATGTCTTTACAATCCAGTAATCCATGTCACCAAACTTGTTAATCTCCCATCCAAACACCTCGGAATAAAACTTCTGGGCGCGGGCTTGGTCATCAAACGGGATCTCAAAATGAGATACTTTGTTCATTGTATGGTTCAGCTAATTTTGATAAATATTAAGACTTGTTCCAGATTTACAAGAAACATTCAAAAGATAAAATGAGATCATTGCACTGATTGTTAGCTAAAAGTCAAGTGGTAGCTCAGTTCGTATCAAATGTAGGCGGAAGCCAACAAGACAATGGAGGTACATTGGCTTTAGCTAATGAACAAGCGAATCGCACTATTCAAAGCACGCTGTCAGCTTCCGTGTTTCAAATAGCTATTTCAGAGATAAAAAGACTCGGCGACGGTTCGTATCAAATGTCAACAGAATTACCGAACTGTCGATGATATTTCGTATCCTAGTATAGTGAACTAAAATAATAGAACTTGAAACATGAAATGTGGCAAATTTACTAATATCTTGCAAACAAGAAAGTGAAGGAAGAATAACGCACGTTGAAGTACAAGATGCTGGCATACAACCAATTAGCAAAGTTATCGCTTGGATAGATAGTGGACATACATTCTACGCCCTAGAAAATTACGAAAGGGCAATAGTTCACAAGAAGCAACATCCTGAAAGTAAGCGATGGTTTCTTACAACTAATCCTAAGGATATGAATGAAAATAATCTAGATTTTCTTCCTACTTGTAAGTAGATAATTAATTATTTCGTAATCCTAGTACAGATTACGAAACATGTATCTTAAATTCTCGTTTTAATTTACATTTGACTGGAATTGTTAACTATGATGATTGGCTAGTATTAGTGATTGCAACCGGAAACACAAAAAAGGCTTGATTCTATAATTTTTGAAACAACAGCCAAAATGAACGCGATTGTGCAAGAAATGAATGCAATTAAATTTTCGGATCTTGATGATGTTTCGAAGCGTGAAAAAACTGACCGTCTCAGAAAAGAATTTGAGATGATACTGAATGAACAAAAAATTCGAGTGGACGAAATTATGAAAGATGAGGGGACAAACTAAGAATTAAGAATTTTCAGTCAAGCAGAACAACTTTAGACCTCTTTGAGTATTTTCAAAACTCTGTCAAAATCAAACGGTTTTGGAAAAAAGGCAATAGCACCAGCTTCAAGGCACTCACTAGCCATAAACGAGCCAATTGCGCTCAGCATTATTATCTTGGCATCTGGATAGGTTTTCTTGATTTCTTTGAGAGCTGTTATGCCGTCTTTTTTTGGCATTGACAAATCCATTAACAATATGTCAGGCTTGATGGAAGCATATTTTTCTACTGCTTCAGCTCCATCCTTTGCCTGATAAACTAGTTCATGTTTTACAATAGAAAGAATATCTTCTAACAGTAGTCTAATCACATCAGTATCTTCAGCAATCATTACTCGTGCCATGTTTTATCATAAGATACTACATCAAACTAGGAATTAAGAATTTTCAAAGATTAAACGTGTGTGAAAAAGAAGAAAAAAATCATGTATGCAGTCTTGTTTCTATTTGAAAAAAACGATAAAGAATACCTTTCACAAATCATTTCCAAACTATCGAATCAATACGAATCGCCAATTTTTACTCCTCATGTAACTGCATATGGATTGGTTGATACTTCCCTGGAAGTATTAGATAAGATCATTTTGGAGAGCATCAATGGTACTAAATCATTTAACATTAAAAAAAACACCATTTCATTTTCTGACGATTTCTGGAAGGCTTTGTTTATTGATTTTAATTCAAATGATAATATGCTGAAAATAAACAAACATTTGACAAAACATCTATCTAGATTCAGCAAATATGAATTCAAACCTCATGCAAGCTTAATTTACAAAGAAATGAGTCAAGAGAAAAAACAAAGACTAGCTAATAACCTTGAGATAAAAAACAGTTTTAAAATAACAGGCATTGGAATTCAGGTATTTTCTGAACGTGTTGAAGAATGGAAAATCACACGAGAACACCAGTTGGGTTGATTTTGTCGCTCAAAGGTACGAAAAACCATTACAACGTAAAATTCCTCAAAGATAAAACATCAATTAAACAAAAAGAAAAAAGCTATTTTTCGCAACCTAATCTAAAGATTTTTCTAAGAATTAAGAATTTCCAGGGTTAACAGTTCGTGTCAGATGTAAAGTAAGATTTTCATATGGCTAATTTTCTTTTTCTGTATGGATCCAAAGAGCCTAGTTGATAGAATTTTACACTCCAATAAACACATACGGTTTGTTGCTATTTGCAACATGGATGGAAAAATAATTAGCTCAGCTAATAATAAAAATGTCACAAATCTTCTGTCTCAAGAAGAAACACAGAAAACACTTGAACGGGCTGTGAGCTCGTGGAAATCGCGTGAGGAGCTTTCCGATAAGACTGGAAAAGGAGAGTATGTGTTAGCAGTTTATCAAAAACTTAAAAGAATTACGATGCCGATTGACAGCAAACACCTGGCTTATGTTACCTTCAATACTGATGGAGGTAATCAGGATGTAATAGAGGCTATCCGCTTTTCGAGACCGATAGACGCCGCTCACGGGTTATCTTATGAGGAAATGACTACATGAATATTTTAGATCATACTAAGAATTAACAATTTTTAGGATTAAACAGTTCGTATCAAATGTAAATGGGATTGCATAATCCATACAGAGATTACGAAAGAACATTATCTAGATCTAGCTTCAGAAATTTTGGGTCGACCTTTTTTTGAAAGAGTTAGGAACTAATCTTCACTCTGTTGTTCCAGCAAGTATCAGTTCTACTTCGATCTTGTGTGCCGTACAGTAAAATTCTGCTGCTTTACAGTTTGGGCAATTCAGATACTTGCTAAAGAAGTCGCTGCCAAGGTCCTCGATTGCGAGATCATTTCTCATCATACTGGTATTACATTAGATAAGATCTTAAGAAGGCTGGAAAATTAGCCACAAGATCGATTCCAAGGCGGAAAAATTGTAGATTAATAGAATCAAGTGGGCTAAAGGAAATTTATAGAATCAAATCCTTTGATTAATCATTGCCTGAAGACAACGACAAAATTCTTCCCAAAGACTTTGATTCAGATTACAGTCTGCCTGGTCGCTTTGAGGAAGATAATTCAGAGTATTTTGATGCAGAATCAGTAAAGTCTAAACCAAAAAACAGGGAAATTTTGGTAATTGCAGTAGTTTTTGTGATTGTTTCAACTGGATTCTTTTCATACTATTTTATGAATCAAAACGAGATTGATTCACAGATAATTCAAAACGCCATCAAGGTGGATCCTGAAAAAAAATTGGTAAACCAGTATGGTGTAGGTAAGTATGGAAGTGATCATTCGCATGCTGCAATTGCAGTTTTTGTGGATGGTGAGAAGCTAAACTTTGACATGCCGCAGTTTCAGCTTTCAAGCAAATACATCCACCTTGAGAATCATAATCCATACCTCATTCACAAGCATGCAACTGGTGTTCCGTTGGAGATGCTGTTTGCATCATTTGGAATGAAGATTACATCAGACTGCATAATATTGAGTTATGATAAATCTACTGACATCAAAACTGGCAGGTTCTGTACTGGGCAAGACCAATCCTTGGTGTTTTATGTTAATGGAGAGGAATACTACTCTGACATATCTCAGTATGTGCTTGAGCACAATGACCGAATACTAGTATCCTTTGGCGATGCTGAATCAATCTCAGAGCATCTTGCATATTTGGAATCTTTGAGAATTTTAGATATTCCAAAAAAGACTATACCATATTCTGGAAATGATATTAGTTTCTGACATAATACATTCATAACATTCTAAGAATTAAGAATTTTCAGGATTTTTTCTTATCTTTATAAAATTTTCTTAAAAGATAGATCCCTGCTCCCAAGAATCCTATTCCAATAGAAAACTGGATCCAATTTGAATCGGTAATACCAACATAAATTGAAAAGATTGCAATGATCCAAGCTACTATTGCAGATATTATAGTACGAGTTTCCACTAGTGTTTTTTACTATAACCACGTCTTTTATGATTTGGAATTGTAATGAAACACTTGGTCTTCTGTGCGATGCAAAATTGTGATTACGAAGGACATTTGGTTATAATAGAATACTTTTTTGTTTATGGAAAGCGTAAGAGACCTGTTTGTAGAGCTATTTGGCGAGTGTGTGAACATCATGCGCAGATATTAGCAAGAGGTGATATTGTTTCTAGGATTCAGGTTCTGCACTAGCTATCTACATAAATCAAAGAATTAAGAATTTTCAGGATAAAACGTAAATGAAGCACGAATTAAGATGATGTTGAAGAATAATTATAATGCAAAATTCTCAATTGTTTGTTGGCAAAGGTTTCATGCGTATTATTTGATCTGGGCGGAGTTATTATAAACTGGCACGATTCTTGGTTGATAGATGAAGTAAGCAAAAGATTCAATCTTTCTAGGACACGCTTTGGGCAAGAATTTATGAAAAATTTGAGCATATTATCGTCTGGAAAAATGACTGAAGGTGAATTGTGGAGCATCATAGGTAACAGGTTACAATCGTCAGAGTTAGAAAGACAGGATTCCTTACTTGGGCCAATCTTTAGAAAGTTTGTTTCAGTTAATGATTCTGTTGTAAAACTTTCAAGGGAGGTAAAAGAAACTGGGCTTCCCATTGGAATTCTTTCTAATACCGAGCCTATCACTTTTCCAATCGTAGAAGAGTTAACCTCGTTAAATCATTTTGATTTTAAGTTTTTATCATACAAGATTGGTCATGTAAAACCCAGCCCAATGATATACCAACATGTTATAGAAAACGTTCCTTTTAAAAAAGAGGAATTAATTTTCATAGATGATCTTGAATCAAATGTTAAATCAGCCAATGATTTTGGAATTAAAACAATTCAATTTTTAAGCTATGAAAAATTGAGAGACGATTTAAGAATGATGAAAATCTTATAATCATACTACATTAAGCTGATCTCAATGCAATCCAATCCTGAACTATTCTATTTATTGGGCAATTCTAGACAAATATACTTCATTCTGCGAAGCTTTTGCTTTTTGTAGTACATAGCTTTGAGATTTCTGAGAAAAAAGCTGGGATGATTAGTAAAAAAATAAATTAGTTAAATGCTTAAAAATTGAATAGAATGCCTGTAAAAAAGAGTCAGCTTAAATCTTGCAATAAATGTGGAGTAATTTGGGATACAATGTTTCATCGAAGTTGTCCAAATGGGCATCGTGGACTACCATTAGATGTTGATTGGGATAATTAAAAAACTACAAATAAAGAACAATTTAGTGCATTTCAGAATTGAAATAGTGTATTTATTAGGTCAAAATCGAGTTTAGCTAAGTTGAAAATAGCTATTTGTGGAGTGGGTGTTGCTGGTGGTTATCTTCTCTCCAGACTGAAAAACGATCACGAGGTTATAGGATTCGAACGAATGACCGAAGAAAAGCACGACTCTATCTGCGCGTGGGGTGCCTCTAAAAATACAATGTCCGAGCTTTGCAATAAGGCAAACATCAACTTCGAGGATTTCATAATCCATGACGGAAAAAACCTACGCATTGACATAAGCGGCAGGGAGCAGTTCGACATCAAACTAAAGGGCCTTTGTACATATGACAAGATTGGATTGATTCATGAAATGTCAAAGGGCTGCAAGGTGCACTATGGAGTAGCACCAAAGCTGGAAGAGTTAGAAGCAGATTTTGACATGATTGTAGACGCAACAGGATTCTACAGAACATATCTGCCAAGACCTGAAAGGGATTTCTACTTACCAACATACCAATACAAAATCGAATACGAGGATAAGGTCCCCTTTGATGACTTTTACGTAAGGCCATTCCCTGGAATGACCGGATATCTCTGGTATTTTCCACTAGGTAAAAAAACTGCCCACATTGGTGCCGGAGATTATCACAAGCAACATGTTGTAGAGACCGACAAGTTTTTCAAAAAATACGGAGGCAAAGTTACAAAAACGGTAGGAAGGCCCATTCGATTGGCTACGCCAGACAGATGTGACCCGTTCTATCATGGAAAGGTAATTGGTGTAGGTGAATCAATAGGAACGGTATTTCCGCTTTTGGGAGAAGGAATCATTCCCAGTATGGTATGTGCAGATATTTTTGTAAAAAACATCGACAATAAAGAAAGGTATCGAAAAGAGGTTTTAAAATATTTTGAAGTCTACCAAAAGGTGTTCAATTTTATTCGAAGTAAGATGAAAGGCGAATTCAGTGTAATGAAACAGTTTCCAGCGCTTTTCTCAATCTTCAGATACATGAAAAAGAATGAAGATCGTTTCGGAATGGAAGTTCACATGAGAGACTTGATGAAAGTAGCAAAGGCCTAAAAGTTTACAGAACCAAAACCTTCTCGCAGGGTTCGATTTGATTTCATGTTGTAATCATATACTATATCAGAATACTCATCCAATACGTCCTTCATTGGATCAATGGTATCTTCCAAATAAAATCCCGGACAGTCACCAGTGAACTGGAATGAAGCATGAACACGGGCATTTCCTTTCTCATTTTCAAGCCAAGTGGAAAATGGATAGAGATAACAAACTCCTGGTCTGCTAGGATGAATAGAACAGTCACCTTCCTCATCAAGAAATCTAC
>JACZSC010000131.1 GCA_022574415.1 Nitrososphaerota archaeon
ACTTTAGGTGGAACAATAAAGAAATCTAATTTTCCCAGCAATGGAACTCAAAAGATCAGTATTTCAGAAAAAAATCCACTTTGTAAGGAAAAAATTGATGTGTTCGAGAGTCACATTTACGAAATTTCAAGACTTGGAGATTCCCTTGTGAGCATAGCCAATTCAAATTCCTGTAAAAATGAAATCATAAGATATGGTAATTCTAATATTTTTGGAACTCAGTTCCATCCTGAAATGACCCTTGATGGGAAAAACCTAATTGAAAAATTTTACAATTTAAAATAGCCTTTAGCAACATAAGTTGAAATATAGTAAAAAAATAGCAAAATAATTGATTAAAAAATTAGAAATTCAAGTCAACGAAAAAGGAGAAATTGTTTCACCATCTTATCCAGAACTTGTATCAAAAATTAATGAATTGATTGAAAAAAGCAATAACCAACATGATTAGCTTTTGTTCTGTGTCACAGTGTTTTAAATAATTTTAATTCATAAATAATATTTCAAATGCGGAGTGCGAGATTTGAACCCGCGACCTTCAGCTTGGGAAGCTGACGTCATACCGAGCTAGACTAACTCCGCGCATGAGCCATTTGGATTAGTGTTATATAGATTGATGAGATATTGTTTTCATGGATGCAAAGTGTCCCAGATGTGAAAAAGTTGCAATTTTAGATGACGAGATGAAATCTGTAAAATGTCCTCATTGTAATTTTGAAGCTGACTATGAAAATTATCTTGAAATAATGAAAGATCAGGCAATAAATATGGCCATTGACTATATTCCAGATAGATCAGGATTCTAATTACCAATAATTTCCTTTATCAGAACAATCAAGATGGGCACCACAGTTTGGGCATAACATATGACAAGGTTGCATTTGCATCATCCTATCCTCGCATCGAGGACATTTGATGTCTTTAGCCACATCCTGATTGTTTCATTTTAGTTTAAAAATAATGTCCAAACGTTAATTAGTAGTTCAAATTTTTGTTTGAAACACTTGGCCAATTTCAAGTTAACAATATCTGATAAGAAAGGAAAATCCATAACAAAAGAATTGAAAGATGTTGAAGCTAATCCTTTACTTGGTTTACAATTAGGTAAAGAAACTGATGCCGCAATTGTTGGACTATCTGGAAAATTAAAGATAACTGGAGGAAGTGACAAGTCTGGGGTTCCAATGCGTCCTGATGTTCATGGTGCATCGAGAAAATACGTTTTATTAACAAAAGGAGTTGGACTCCAAGACGCTGAAAAAGGACAACGAGTACGAAAACTAATTCGAGGAAATTCCATCTCTGAAGAAATCTATCAGGTAAACTGCAAATTTGATGGAATTCTACCAGAGGAAACAACTAAAACTGAAAATTCTGATTCAGATAAAAAAGATGAAAAAGAATCAAAAAAGGAATAAGTTAACATAACCCAATTTAACATTTTGATCATTGCACTGGAAAGAAACCCTACCAGAAAGTTATATCAAAAAATATGGATATCAGCCTTGTGTAAATATTGGAACCGCTGGACATGTCGATCATGGTAAAACAACTCTAATCCAAGCACTAACCGGAGTTTGGACAAGCGTTCATAGTCAAGAGCTGAAAAGAGGAATAACTATTCGGGTAGGATACTCTGATGCTGCATTTTACAAATGTAAAAACTGTGAAGAGCCTTTAGGATATTCTACTATTCCAAAATGCCCTAACTGTGGGAAGGAAAGTGAATTGTCAAGAGTTGTTAGTTTTGTAGATAGTCCTGGGCATGAAAGTTTAATGGCAAATATGCTTTCAGGTTCCGCTTTAATGGATGGAGCTTTACTAATAGTTGCAGCAAATGAAAAAGTTCCCAAACCACAAACAAAAGAGCATCTTCTTGCGCTTCAAACCTTAGGAATAAAACAAATTGTTGTTGTTCAAAACAAAGTTGATCTTATTACATACAAAGATGCGATGACAAATTATTCTGATATATCGAAATTTTTAAAAGAAAACAAAACCACTAAATCCCCCATAATTCCAGTTTCAGCTCAATCAGGTCTTAACATTGATGCACTAATTGGAGCAATTGAATCAACTATTAAAACACCTACTAGAGATGAAACTAAAAATGCTGTAATGCATGTTTTAAGATCTTTTGATGTGAATAAACCAGGTGCAAAAATTAAAGATATCAAAGGCGGAGTCGTTGGAGGAAGTTTAACTCATGGAATTTTAAAAACTGGAGACGAAATTGAAATTAAGCCTGGAATATTAAATGAAAAAAAGAAAGTCTATGAAACAATACAAACTCAAATAGTTTCTTTAGGTACAGGTTCAGGGATTGTGGATACAGTTAAACCGGGCGGTCTTGTCGCTATAGGTACTAAACTTGATCCATCAATGGCTAGAAGTGATTCACTGATTGGTTCAGTCGTTGGAAAACCAGGAACACTTCCCGAAATCTCCTTCAATACAAAAATAGCTACAAGTTTGTTTGATTCAACAGTTGGAACAACAGATGAAACTAAAGTATTGCCCATTCAAAAAGGCGAATCATTAAGACTAAACATTGGTACCGCCCCTATTCTTGCCAAAGTAACTCAAGTGAAATCTGAACAAATGGAAGTAGAGTTTAGAAGACCTATTTGTCTTTTCAATGAAGGTACTGTAGCAATAAGCAGAAGAATAGCTGATAGATGGCGATTAATTGGAGCAGGAATAATTGGTTGAGGTTATTTGTGATTCGAGTTTTCTAATACATTTAGCTAC
>JACZSC010000035.1 GCA_022574415.1 Nitrososphaerota archaeon
AAAAAAATTAAGAGCAATTCATTCCGCTGAAACTCTAGATAGTATTAGAACCTCAAAACAGATTACTGGGAAATCAGAAATTCTTCGTGCGTTACAGCTAAAACCCCATTTTTTAGTGCATATGACATATGCCTCAAAAAATGAGTTATTTCTTACTTCACAGAAAACAAGGGGAATTGTGGTGTGTCCAAGGGCTAATGCTGTACTGGCTGAAGGCATTCCAGATTTAGAAATGATGCTTAAAGCTGGGTGTAATATTGCTATTGGGACTGATAATGTAATGATCAATTCTCCCGACATCTTTCGAGAAATGGATTATCTTTGGAAGGTTACAATGGGTTTGAACAAAAAAAGAATTGATCCTAAACAAATACTAAAAATGGCAACCACTAATGCTGGTAAACTCTTACGAAAAGATATCGGAGTAATTGACCGTGGAAAACTTGCTGATTGTATCTTAATTGATAAACATGCGATTGATTTGGAACCAATGCATGATCCACATGCATCAATTGTTCATCGAGTGTCTGACTCGACAATTAAAGCAGTTATGATAGGAGGCGAAATAGTATATGGTAAAATCTAGACCACATGTGATTCTCAGTGCTGCTGTTTCTGTAGATGGAAAAATTGCCACAAAAACAGGAGATTCAAAACTATCATCAAAAATTGATAAAATTAGAGTTCATAAATTACGATCTAAAGTTGATGCAATTCTAATAGGTAGAAATACCTTACAACGTGATAATCCACTTTTAACAGTAAGACATGCTAAAGGAAAAAATCCTATTAGAATAGTTCTTGATTCTAAAGGCACAACTCCCTCTACATCTAAAATTCTAAAAACTTGTAATAAAATACCAACTATTATTGCTGTTTCAAAGAAAATAAATCAAAAAAATTTCTCTCGACTAAAAAAATTTCCTGTTGAAATAATACTAGTAGGAGAAAAAAAGGTCAACTTGAAAAAATTACTTTTCTATTTAGCTAGAAAAAAAATTAAAACACTATTAGTGGAAGGAGGAGGAACAATTAACTGGGAATTTATCAAAGAAGATTTTTTTGATGAAATTATAATTACTATAGTTCCATTTCTTATTGGTGGAAAAAAAGCAATAACTTTAGTTCATGGTAATGGATTTTCATTGGTTGCTCAATCCACAAAACTAAAATTAAGAAAAATCCAAAGTCAAAGAAACGAAATTGTTCTACACTATTCAAAAATTTAGAAATTTGTTCTAGCCATAATTTAGTAAAAACTTTGTAGACAAAGGTTTACTACTCTGACTTTCAACCTGTAAGTTATTATACCAACAAAGTTCTAACAATTCGAGAATTGGCTGTAAAAAAGAGAAAAACAAAAAGTAGGAAAAAGACAAAGAGTAAATCTAAAAGAAAACCATTTGGTGGTTACGCAATTAATTTCTCTGGACGACAGGATACATTAGAACAAGTTTTTGGAAAAAAACCTGTTACACCAAGCGAAATGACAAAAAAGATTTGGGTTTTCATAAAGTCACATCATCTTGCATCAAAGTAAGCGTAACTTAGTGAACGTCATTCAAATCTTACCAATTATTTTACTAACTTTTTGAGCAAACTTATCAATGTCTATTGAAGTCTCAGTTGAGATCATTAAGACATTATTATTGATGGGAAAGCTCATCATCACTACTTTTTTTCGTCGTGAAGCAGAATATTTTACAGGACCTAAACTATAATCAAATTCCATTCTCATTGAGACTCGTAAAGCTAACTCCATGTACATTTTTCTTTGTTCAGCTTGATCTTCAAGAGGAACAATTCCTTTCCTGAATCCTCCAGCAACTAACTTTCCCATATTATTAATTAGACCAGCAAACCGTACTTCATCTTCTTTTAACAAGAGATCACATTTTTGCTGTAAAATTCTAAATTCGTGAGAACTTTGTTGAGACATATCTATTAATCCATTACACCAAATTTGTATTTAGAGTTATTCCCCAATCCTTAAAAAAATTTAGAATGTTTGCTGCATGTCATTTTTAATTTTATCGATCTTTTTTGCATATGCTTTTTTAGATTTTTCATTCTTTTTTAGGTTGAGTATCTTCCCACAAGATGTACATTTGAACATCGCTTCAAGAGCATTTTCAAAAGTAATTCTAGGACAATCTTCATTCCCGCAGTGATAAAAATCAGAAGAACTTTCATAGTCTAATCTTTGTTGTAATCTTCCAGAAATCTTCTTTTTCTGATTTTCTATAAAATTTTCAACCTCATCTCGTCTTGAACGCCATCTGTAAACAAACCAACCCTTTCGTTCGTCTTTTACTCTTATTCCAGTGATTAGAGATTTTCCAAATAAATCATAGAGAATCTTTCTAACCATGTTAATTCTCAATCCAGTAGAACTAGCAATTTCTTCATCTGTCGCATCTTCAGCCTTGAGAAGAGAACGCGCAACTTTGAGATATTCATCGCCACCAATCATGGCAGAAATTTTCACAAAAGGATCCTCGTATTTGTCAATCAACGTTTGTCACTGCTTATGTAGTATTATTAATCCCTTGTCTTATTCATAACTACATCTTTGCCTTGTTTTGCAGGAATAATCTTTCTCTCTGCATTTTCGTAAGAAAATGAAAATTGCTTTCCTTTCATTATTCTGTCTAACAAAACAGCCAAGGCACTAACCTCGGAATGGGGTTGGTTGCCAATTGCTACGTTGTAATCAGCTAAATCATAAACTTGTCTAGGAACCTTTTCAGCACCTACAACAATTAACAAATCATTTTCTTTTTCTAATGATGAAGCTACATCATTTACATTCTCACCATACATTGTAAGATGAACAATTTTAGCAGATTCCTTTTTTCTCTTTTTCATTAATTGCATCCAGTTATCAATAAAAGAAATTTCAAAATTACTACCCCAAGTGTTGTTAATCCGTTCTAAAGTATTTTTTATCTTAGGATTCACTTCATTCATGTAAATTTTTCTTGCACCAAAAGCTCGCGCAACCAAAGCTACATGAGTTGTTACTCGATCATCTCTCACTAAACGTTGACCTATTCTAAGAACTTCAATTTCCATAGATTTTTTCGAGCTCTCCCTTCACTGTTTTTTTAATTACTTTTGGTTTTTGCAGAGATTCCAGTATGTTTTTGATCAACTCTTTAAGCTGCTTTGTGTTTTGTCCTGTTTTTGCAGACACAGAAACCCACCTTTTGCCCTCGTTTAATCCTAAATATTCAGCCTTTTCTAAAATTTTTTTTTGCTGAATAAGATCTGCTTTGTTCAAAGCAAAAATTACCTTATCAGGATCTACCCCAATTTCATTCAGAGTTTTTTTACAACTCTTGAATTTCTTTTTAAGATCAAATCGTGGATCACTAATGTCAATTACTATAATAATAATATCTGAATACAGCAATTCTTCTAGAGTTGATTTGAAGGCTTCAATTATGTATGCAGGAAGTTTGCTGATAAAACCAACAGTATCTGAAATTAGAAATACTTTCTGGTTTATTGTTATTCTTCTGATTGAAGTTGTAAGAGTAGTAAAAAGCTCCTTTCCTTTTGGTCGTTCTTCACCAGTAAGTTTGTTGAATAGAGTAGATTTTCCTGCAGAGGTATACCCAGCAAGTGATATGGTTTTAAGACCTACTCTTTTTCTTGATTGTCTGTGAAGCTGACGCTGTTTACCAGCTTTTTCCAGCTTTGACTTCACAGTTTCCATTCTATGTTTAATATCATTATAGTAAACGTCCACCTCAAATTTTCCAATTCCCATAAATCCTGGTTGCTCTCCTTGCTTTGCTAGTCTAACCTTTTCTTTTGCCCTTGACATTTCATAACGCATTTGTGCTAATTTTACTTGCAATTTTGATTCAGCACTAGAAGTCCTACTTTGAAAAATTTCAAGAATTAACGCCTCTCTATCCAAAATATTTCTATGTAATTTTGAAGCGAGGTTGTAGTTTTGGCTAGGTTTCAGAATCTCATCATAAACAATAACATCTGGTCTGATTTTCTTTGCAATTTCTTCTAACCCCTCGATAATTTCTTCACTAATTCCAAACTTTGGCCTTTTCAAAAATCTCTGCTTAATTATATGGACTACTTGATATCCTGCAGAGTCACAAAGCGCAGTTGCCTCGTTTATGATCTCCTCCTCATCATAAGTAATCAAAATTGCAGTTTTCATATTACCTAGATTTTATGAGCCAACTGGTTTTCTTTAAAGCCTTCTCGATATTGATCCTATGAACTAATATTTAGAAGGATTTGGCATGCATCTAATGGATCATGTGCTAAAACTTAGGTACACAATTGATGCTTTATTTGGGAATGGGGTTTCGAAACACCTCCCAAAGGATATTGAAATTACCTTTTCAAAAAAGAATGGGCGAATTAGGAATGTATACCATGATAACAAATTGCTTTGTACTTTACGAATAGATGGCGGTCTAGCAATCAGTCCCTTTTTTGCCCAAAAACTTTTGAAAAGTAAAAAATTCAAAGAAAATTGTCTAGAAATAAATTCTGACGCAAAACCCTTTGTTGAGCAAGGACGATCTGTTTTTTGTAAACATGTTGTATGGTGCGGAAAAAATGTAATGATTGCAGCTGATACCCCTGTATTATTCAAAGGTAATGTCATTGCCGTTGGTAGAGCGGTTCTATCATCAACTATGATGATGAGTCAGAACAGAGGAGTTGCTGTAAAAATTAGGGATAGTTTAAAAAGACACGAAAAAGGAAAAGGAACGTCATGATGCGAGGTGGAAATCGCCAGATGAGGAGGATGATGGATAAGATGGGATTAGACATGGAAGAAATCCCAAACGTTCAGGAGGTAATCATAAAGACTGACAAAAAAGAAATCATTATTTCAAAACCACAGGTTACTGAAATGAAGGCTAAGGATAATTCTATTTTCACGGTTACTTCAGATGGTTATGAGGAAAAGGAGCTCGACGTTCCTATTTTCTCAGATGAGGATATTCAATTAATATGTCAACAAGCTGGCGTTGATGAAGAAAAGGCAAAAAATGCATTAGCTGAGGTAAAAGGTGATCTGGCAAGAGCCATTCTCCTATTAACCAGTGACTAACCGAAAATTATGCAGTAAAACACATCGTGTAAATTGTTTTGGAGGCATAAACCTATATTCCTGAAAACGGCTATCTTTTTATCGACCCACTACAAAATACCCAAATTGGTATTGCGACAACTTATGGTAAACCTTATTTCAAATTCTCCAAATCATTAAAGAGCCTAAATCTAAGATTTGACTCTATTTTACCCGAAGAAATTACAACCTATCCAGGAAATCTTATTCTGACCACCACAAAGGAGGCACCAATAGATTCCCGCAAACTTATCCTAAATGAGGAAATTCTAGATAAACATCCCACAATAATTCGAGGGATTATTATTCAAAAATTGGATTTGGGTTTTGAGAAAGATAATCTGGTGATTGGCATAGATCCAGGAAGTAGGATTGGATTATCAATTTTTTTCTTTGGCAAAGAAATTGAAAACTCGCTTTATAATTCCGTTGAAGATTTGGTTTCACACGTCATTAACGTTCTTGCCGAGTTGAGTGCTAAGAGAAAACTAGTAAAGATTGGAAATGGCAATATGGAAATAGCTAGAAAAATTAGCACCATGTTAAACTTAAAATTTTGTTCCTCCTTCGAGCTTGAATTTGTGGATGAGCGAAAAACAAGCTTGAAAATTAAAAATTTCAATCAAAGAGGCAAACGAGACATGCTCTCTGCAAAATACATCATACAGAGAGAAGGCTTTCGGCATTTTGTGTTACCATTGTCCATAACCGGATGAAAAACTAGATCATATTTCTAAAGATAAATGATATAGAAATTTTAATTTGAACAAATTTTATTGTAAAATCTTTTTAAATCACTATTAGCAAGAGTCACAAATCTTAAAAAAAACGAATTTCGCAATACATAGATATTTATACATCTTTTCGAGGATTTTTGCGAATATTGTTCCTTTATAAAGACTGATCGCTGTAAATTTTTCATAAATTTCAAGAAAAACCTATAGAAATTTTAGAACCATCCTTATATAGTTAAGAATTCTACATATTGATAGAGTAGATAATCATGACATGTAAAGGTATATGCATTCGATACAAAGCACAGAAGCCTGTTGGTACTGGAAGATATGCATCTGGACAAAGACGATGTCAAATTTGTGAAATCTTCATCAAATGGGAGGGACTTTGGTGTCCATGCTGTGGATACAGATTAAGAACCAAGCCACGAAACTTGAAGTACAAAGCAAAACTCAGAGCCCGAGTTGAAGCCGACTCTAAGCAAGCTGAAGCAATAGCAATAAAAGCATAAGATCTGTCTCAAGCTTATTGACCACCATTCCTGGTTTTTTGAAAAAAAACTTGGATGTGAATAATCGTCATTTCTTATTGATAGTTCTTAAGTTTGAAAATGGTAATTTTGTATCTGTTTCTGAAGGAGTTGAAAAGTTAGGATCATTGGTCGTATCATTATCAACAGGGCCTACTCCTGTTACAACTACTGTAATTCCTGCTAGAACAGACTCTCTTTTTTTAAAATTAACAGCAGAACGAATTAGTACCTCTACAAAAGGAATTGCTATAGTTTCAGCGTTTATTGAAAAAGAACTAAACCCAGAAACTGCCAAAGTCATTATGAGTAATATTACAGAGATGATTCAAAATGTCTGATCTTAGAAATTTTCTCTCGCTAATTCAAAAAAACAGAGAATTAAAAACTGTCAAGAAAAAGGTTTCCACAAAATATGAAATTGCTGCAATTACCGCAAAAGCTGATGGCGGAAATGCAATTTTATTCGAGAATATCAGGGAAAGTAAATTTAGACTTGTTTCAAATCTAGTTGGAACAAGAGGGAGATTCGCTAGAGCAGTTGGAGCAAAAGAATCACAAATTCATGATAGAGTTTTTTCATCAATTAAGAAAGCAAAAAAACCAAGAATTATCTCGTCAGGTAAATTTATGGAAAATAACTCAAAAAACCTTTCTTTGCTTCCTATTGTAACACATTTTGCCAAAGAATCAGGACCTTTTATCACATCATCAATAATTTATGTAACCAACCCTGATACTGATTCCCAAAATTCATCCTTTCATAGATTGATGCCAATTGATAAAACTCATTTTTCTGTAAGGATGGTTGAAGGACGTGATCTTCATCGATGTTTTATCGATGCCAAAAAACACGGTGATGACCTTAAAGTAGCCATATCAGTGGGTGTTCATCCAGCAATCTCTATCGCTGGTGCATATCAGGCTGATTGGGGGAAAAACGAAATTGATATTGCAAATACCATGTTGGAGGGAAAACTTACCCTCACAAAGTGCCCATATTCTGGAATGATGGTTCCATCTTCTTCTGAAATTATCATGGAAGGTAGAATTCTCAAAGATAAGACTCACAAAGAATGGATGGTTGAAATGCTTCAAACCTATGATCACAAAAGATTCCAACCTGTCTTTGAGCTTGAAAACATGTACTATAGAAATAATCCAATATTCCATGATATTTTATCGGGATTTTCTGAACACAGACTCTTAATGGGAATGCCAATTGAAGCGAAGCTAAATGGTAAGATGAAAAAAGAATTTTCACAAACAAGAAAAATATCAATGACTAATGGTGGGTGCAATTGGTTACACGCTGTAATTCAAATAAAGAAAAAAACTCAAGCAGATCCAAAAAAAATTATAAAAAAAGCATTTGCAATCCATCGTTCTCTTAAACAGGTTACAATTGTTGATGATGATATAGATCCAAATGATCCAGTTGCAGTAGAATATGCAATGGCAACAAGATTCCAGGCTAACAAAGATTTGATAATACTTGAAAAAGTTCGTGGTTCAAGTTTGGATCCATCAAGTGATCAAAAGAAATCACTCACTGCAAAAATGGGAATTGATGCAACAAAACCCTTTGATAAAAAACCTGAAGGATTTAAAATTGCAAAAATTCCAAAATTTGATAAAATATCATTGAAAGATTATTTTAAATAAAAATTTAGAGCATTTTTTAAATTTTATCTAAAATGTATATTATTGCTTTTAAAAAAATTATTTTTGTTTTATTTTTGAGGCCACATAGTATTCCATGTCTCAGCAAATTTTTTCATCGTTTCTCCATATACTTTCAATTGTTCCATGCCAGATCCACTGAGAGTTTTTTGCCAATTATCTGAAAATTGTTTGTATGCATCAAATGTTGATTCACTCATTGCTTTCTGCCAACTATCTCCAAATGTCTTGAATGCATCAATACCTGCTTGACTCATAGCCTTTTGCCAATTCTCTCCAAACTCCTTCATGGTGTCTGCTGAAGACTCTTTTGCTGCCTTTTCCATTACTTCATTGAATTTTTGCTGGATCTCATAACTTGCTTTTTGAACTGATTCAATCAGCTGTCTCCAATTTTCTAGATGTTTTGCATACTCCTGCCATAATTTTTGCCATTCCTCAGAGCCGGTTTCAGACACGATTCAATGATTTAGAGTCTGGCCACATAAACTGATCTATACTTTTTGAGAATTGTTAAAATTGTAAAATCCTTTCATGAAATAATTATTATAGAAACAGTCACCACTATGATTTTTCTATAGAGTAATTTTTGATCTAATTTATTTATGTGAATTTGATTTAAAACTTATCTTGAATGGAGGTGAAGAATGAATGGCGCTGTATGGAGTTTATGGAAGTCATACTACTGAATCATGTCCATTAAACCACCAAGAAAACAGAAGAGCAGTAATTGAAGGAGGACCATTATTCAAACAAGTAGCCGAAGCCGCAAATGTAAAAGTTTTGAGTCAATATCACTCAGGCCTTGAACATACATTTTTGTGGGTTCTGGATGCAAAAGATGCTCAAACAATTGAAAGTTTGATGATTCAAACCGGAATATCAAAGTTCAATGCAGTGAAAATTGTTCCAGTTTTTACCTTTGATGACGTAATTGAAAAATGCAAAAAAATTGAAGGTAAAGGTTAAGAATCTAAATCATTTTTTGAAATTAGTAAATTGGTATACAATTTTGCTTTTAGATTTGGTCTACCATAAGTATACAATGGTCTACAAAGCAGTCTCAACAAAACTTACAGAAGAAGAACATACAAAATTTTTAGAATTTTGTAACAAAAAAGGAATTTTTCCTTTTGCAGTTATCAAAGAATCTATTCTGAAAACTATAGAATAAAAAGCTGAACGCATAGAATATCTTAGTTTAGAGGAAAATCTACAAGTCTGATGGAACTGTTAGATCTGACGGATGCCATATTGTAAAAAATTGGCTAGGTCATAATGAACATTTTTTCACAGTGGTATTAGGAAAGTCAACAGCTATTATGTAAATCCAGTTTGGAGTAGGCGTTATCCCAAAGTAGGTCATAATTTGGTAATTTTAGATAAAAGAAAAAAATTAGAAAAATCACTTTTGATATCTTTTTTCATAAAAATTTCAAATCGTAGAAATGATACGCGTTCCTTTTTAGTGAATTTGACGTAATTTCAATTTATGGTAAGCAGGACGATCTATTGTTGAGAGTTGTTTCCCACAGCTTTATGTGAACCTGCTTACCAATAACTATGATAATTCATTAAATTGAAATACACAATAGGACCTGAAAAAAAGCCAGGCCCATAAAGGACTAGCCCTATTGTTCTTGCTTGCTCGAACAAAAACCATACGTCATTCTCATATTTAACCTTCATTCTGAATCAAAATAACAAAAATGAAAAATTTTTAAAAAAATCATTTCTTCTGTTTTTTCTTTCTTGGATCTTCTTCTTCTGGCTCTAGGCCTTGGAGCTTATCTTCTTCATAGGGCATTAATTTCATGTCAAAATTCAATCTTTGTTAGACAGTGTTTGGTTTTTTTACAGGAGACTCAGTTTTTTCAAAATTTTCAGAACTAGAATTTGTAATATTTTTTATATTATTTTAGGCAAATAATTATTGGTAGATGCTACACTCGTTTCTCAGTCATAAATATATTGGAATACGAATTGACATTCATCAGAAGACAGTTCAGTAATGTATTTGATCGATGTTAGCCCCCATTTTGATTTAGTAATAAAAAATTATCCTTACAGGACATTAAAAATCTAAACAAAAATCTCTAATGTGTAACAAGGAAAAATTTACCGATTGGTATAAATTCTCAATAAACTTCAAGCATTTTATGGCAAAACTTCGATGCAGTGACTATGGATTTGAATGTGATTTTGTGGCAGAAGGTGACATAGAATCTGTTATAACTCAATTTGGGAACCACACCAATGAAGAACATGGAATTGAATATTCAAAAGAAGCACTAATGCAGATTATTTTAAGAAAGTCTTAAAAATTAATGAACGATTTTTCATCAAACACTGTATTATCACAGCCCATTCCTGAAATTTTTGATAAAATTTCTAGTATTTGTTTGATAGAATCCTCATATGGTAGATTATTGGCACTGTTGACAATCAAGTTCGCTAAAATATTGAAACTAGATCTATTTGGACCAATAGCCATCCACAGGAAATTTCATACCTGCAACTCGTTTAGTCTCATCTTTAATTTTTGCAAATTTTTCAACAACATCCCAATTTTCTTTAATTATTTTTACAACTTCAGGAAGCACATCTTCTTCCCAAGTAGAATTCTTGCCTTTTGCAGCATTAAACAACTTAGTTTTAACAGAACTTGCTGAAATCTCCTTTCTCGAACCCATCCTTGGATGAAGCCCATAAACTTTGAGCATTAATCTTTCAGCCTTATCTCCGGTGTAAGTAAAATAATCATGGTTTAGACCCTTGCTTAATTGATGCCTTAGCTTCCAAGAAGATGGAGAAAGCAAAGGAGGCA
>JACZSC010000132.1 GCA_022574415.1 Nitrososphaerota archaeon
ATTGTTCAAGTGGTTCATGTGGTGCAAGACCTTCAAGCCATTTTTCGTAATCATTGTGTAAACCACTCTCATTGTCATTGATAAAAATACTTGCAGTGATATGCATTGCATTTACAAGGCAAAGGCCCTCTTTGATTTTACTTTTTTTAACTAAATCTTCAACTTTGTCAGTTATATTAACAAAGGCTCTTCTTGTTTTGGTATTAAGAGTAAGATACTCGGTTAATGTTTTCATGCAATTAAGGATGATTTCAGAGATAAAAATTCTAAGGCGCAGGCTCAGAACTCAAGATCCATATCATCAATCATAGGGAATGTTCATCACTGCCTGCATTAGGAATTGTATTAAAATCCTAATTGAGTCTTTCAAGAAGCTTGATAAATAGCATACACGTCTTTAGAATGAAATGGTCAAGATGGACGCAACAACTTCATTGGATAGTTTTAGGAGATTTGTAATGGCTAGTACATGCAATTCATTTGTTCCAAAAAGTTACTTGGAAGATTTTGAGGTTTTTCCCGAACGAGAAGAAAGTTTGGGATCGATTTATGTCGAGGCTGCAGATAAAGTAACATTGAAAAAAATTCGTGATATAACTTTTGTAAATGCAAGAGATGTTTTAGGAATAATCTATAACTCAAAAAGTGGGAATACATCTTTGAAATGGCGTCAAATTAGAAGGAATAACGGGAAGGTTTCAGGAGAGGCATCTTCAAATTCTCTTGTAAATTTGGCAGAAGTTGGTGTAATAACACTTGATTGGGTTGAAAATTATGTTCGTAAAAAGAATCAACAAGATGACAAAGTCAATGAAATAACTAGCTAATTCTTTTTCTTTTGCATTATTATAATATGAAGTGATATGATTTCAAAAGTAATTGATGGCAATTCTGTTTCAGTGATTCCAGAGGATTCAGATGATTTACTGACATTAAGACGGATAGTAAAGAAGGGAGATAGAATTATTGGTGATACAACACGGGTTATAAAACAAGAAAAAGATTTTTCAAGACCGGATAGAGGTGAACGAATAAAGATTAGAATCAGTATAGAAGTTGAAAAACCTTCCTTAGATAATATGTTAGATAGATTAAGGCTACGAGGTACAATAGTTGAATCAACTAATGAATCAGTTGCACATGGATCACATCATTCGTTTGTTGTAAAAATAAATGATGCAATAACAATTTTTAAAAAAAATGGTCGTTAATAGAAAAAAAATTAATTCATTCTAAAAATCAAAAAGTTGGATTTCTACTTGTGGCAATTGACACTGGAGAATGTGGTATTGGAAAACTTAAAGGAACTCATTTACAAATTTTGCCAAACATATATTCAGGTTCAAGTGGGAAGCGTTACAAAACAAATTTTAATATTGAAAAATTTTTTGAATATATTCTTAAAGCAGTTTTGTCTTCTATGAATGAGAATGATTCTCTAATTATTTTTGGTCCAGGAGAAACGAAGAAGAAATTTACAAACTTTCTACAAAAAAATCCTCTCATAAAGAAACATCAAGTACAAGTTGTGTAAGGAATTGACTCTGGAGGTGAAGATGGAATTTACATGTTTACAAAATCTCGTATAATGAAAGAAATTATGTCTGAGAGTAAACTAGCAACCGTTTCTTCGATGATTGATGAGATAATGCTCAGGGCCAACAAAAAGAGTAGAAAATTTACTATGGGGTTTGATGAAACACAGAAAGCCAACCAATTTGGTGCAATTGATTCTTTAATTTTTTCAGAGAAAATTATTCAAACCCTAGATGAGGAAAAAGTTATTAAATTCTTAAATGATGTAGAAGAAAAGGGTTCAAAGGTTTTCAGTGTTGATTCTACTACAGATCTTGGGCTAAGAGTTACAGATCTCGGCGGAATTGTTTCTTTATTGAGATTTGCAATAAATAATTAGAGAGTTGATTCAATTAACCAGCTTAAATAAGGTTTGTTAATTGAATTTACATTTAGTTCAACGATCTCTGGGACTTCATATGGATGAGTTTCTTTGATTTTTTCTTTGAGTTGTCTCTTTTTTATTTGAGTGGTTTTAAAGAGAGCAACATATTCATGGGTTTTTTCAATTTTTCCTTTCCATGAATAAATTGAGTAAATTTTGGAAATGTTAACACATGCTGCAAGTTTGTTTTTGACCAATTGATTAGCGATTTTTTCCAGAGATTTTTTGTTTGGATATGTTGACATTATTATCACGGGTTTCATAGTAACTGATAAATTTACGTGATTAAAAAAAGTAACAATTACTTTGGAGCTAGATTTTATCACAGAAAATGCGATTATTTACGTCTTGATAGCCTGGGTCGCTATTGTGATTACAGCTAAGGGTCTGAAGTTAGAAAAACATGGCTTTGAAATAAAGGCGTATAGTCTAGTTTACAAATACACACAGATTCAGTCAGTTCTAACCAAAATATTATCGCGTACTAGAAGAGGAATTAGAGTATTTGCGGATGTAAGTGTGGTATCGGGTTTTCTTATGATGGGTTTTGCTTTTTGGTTCTTGATTTCAAATATTTCAAACTACTTTGTTAAACCTACAGAATTTGCCGAGTTAACAGTGCTAATACCTGGAGTGACATTAACATCTGCACCAGCCATTACATACTTTCTGCTTTCAATTCCAATTGTTTTAGTTATTCATGAGGGTGCACATGGTATTGTGGCAACATTAGAAA
>JACZSC010000133.1 GCA_022574415.1 Nitrososphaerota archaeon
ATTAGAAGAATATCGAAAAACAACTGAATATGATTTAGAAGGTAAAACCATAGTTCTAGTTGATGATGGAATTGCTACTGGTTCAACAGTTTTTGCTATACTAAATTGGTTATCTAAACAAAGGACGGAAAAAATTTTGTTAGCAATTTCTGTCATACCTGCAGATACATACGAAACAATCAAGCCCAAGGTTTCAAATGTTGTAACGCTTGAAATCCCTACAAGCTTTTCTTCAGTGGGACAATTTTATTCTAGTTTTGAGCAGGTGTCAGACGACGAAGTAAAGGAAATACTCGTGCAGTATGACTAATTTTTGGTATAATAATTGACATTTTTGCTATGTGTTTCTAGTTTTAGAGAGAAATTTGCCAATTACAGTTCCTTTTTATTTTACGCCTCCATATAGTAAGTAACAGTGGTACAGAGTTATTCTAGTGAGTATGATATCAAGTGTAACTTAGATGCTTGCAAAACCTATCCCGTAATTACAGACAATGAAAGAGGCGAAGTACTCTGCGGGGGTTGCGGTCTTATCCTAGTGCATAACATGGTTGATCAATCTCATGAAAGTCATGGTTACACACAAGAAGAGTTTATGACGCAGACCAGAACTGGTCCTCCATCATCATTAACTATGAACGACAGAGGATTATCCACGGTTATTGGAAATAATGTTGATTCTACAGGTAAATCACTATCAAGTAAGAACAAATTTGTCTTCGGAAGACTACGGCTTTGGGACAAACGGAGTAGATCTAGGTCAACCTATTCTCTGAGCAAGGCTTTCACTCAACTAAATGCGTTGAAAACAAAGCTTGCAATTCCAGATAATGTGGTGGAACATGCTGCATATATCTACAGGAAAGCTGTTGCTGCAAAACTCACAAGAGGAAGAACCATGTCATCATTAATCGCTGCGTCTCTGTATGCAGCATGTCGTGAGACCAACACGCCAAGAACACTAGATGACATTGCAAAAACAGGCAATATAGAACGAAGAGCTCTATCTAGAGATCTACGTACACTGATTAGAAGATTAGATCTAAGACTTGATCCGTATGACCCAGGATCATTTATTGTAAAACTCGCTAACAATCTAAATCTAAAGGAAAAAACAAAGCGAGATGCTCTAGATTTTTTAAAAAGAGCAAAAGAAAAGGAAGTTACTTCGGGAAAGCATCCAGTGGCACTAGCCGCATCATCACTTTATCTTTCTGCTGTAATTAATGGAGAACGATTAAGTCAAAAGAAATTTTCAGATGAGGCAGGAGTAAGTGACGTAACAATTAGAAATAGAGTAGCTATGATCAAGAATACGCTTGATCTAGAATTTGACTAGGGATGGAATGATTCCATCAAAGATAGTTTCTTTGAGATTAGTTACAAGATCCATAATTACTTTAATTTGTTCTAGAACAACTTCATTCAAGTCTTCTAGTTTTTTTGTTAGGTCATCTACTTTGGTTTGAAGAAAGCCTTTTTGAATTTCTAAATTAGTGACTTGAGATTCTAGTTTAGAGTTTTCTGATTTCAGTTCTTCATTTTCTTTGGTTAGTTTTGCTAGTATTTCTTCCTCGGTAAGACTTGGGAATGGTTCTCTAATTGGCTCTGGTTCCTTTTTTGGAATTGGGAGTGGTTCGGGCTCGGGATTAGGAATGGAGGGAGGTAATGGTTCTATCTGTGCATTGATTTGATCAAAGGAAATAATGGATGAAAGTGGAATCAAGAAAATTAATGCGACAAGTAGTGTGGCTTTCATGGTATTATGTTGATTATTCCGGTTGATGAATTTTGTGATTATTTGAAAAAGTCAAATTCTTCTTTCTTTTTTTGCTTTGGAAGTTCGCTTATCACTGCTTGAACTACCTCGGTATGGTTATAGGTAAGATGTCTTAGGAACTTTGCTGATCCATCTGCTCTAGTTTTTTCATCAGCAAACAGCATTTTGGGATCACATAGCTCAGTCATCATACTTTTACATTCAATACATGGTTCAAAATCAAGGAAAATTTTCATATGAATTACTCACGATCCTCAGTCATTAACCTTACTACTGTATTGTATGGGTTAGTGGCATTTCGGTTTGTGGAAGGGGTTTAGCCTTCCCAACTGCGTTTTCTAGATCTTCTTGAGTAATTTTGATCTCCTTCACTGTTCGTAATTTGCCACTTACGAACCTCTTTAGAGCTGTAATTGCTGCTCTGTTTGCAACGGATGCGATCTCTGCACCGCTAAAGTCTTTGGTGAGGTCTACTAGCTTTTTCAAGTCTACATCATCTGCTAATGGTTTCTTTTTTGTATGAATTCTAAAGATGTGTTCTCTTGCTGTGTGATCAGGTTTTGGAACCTCGATTATTCTATCAAATCGTCCTGGTCGTAGTAATGCGGGATCAACTATATCGAGTCGGTTTGTTGCACCAATAATTAGTACATTATGTAATTCTTCTAGTCCATCAATCTCTGTCAAGATTTGTGAGACTACATTTCCTGTAACATGTGAAGTATCTCCACTTGAACGTCTTGGAATGATTGCTTCTATTTCATCAAAGAAAATGATGCATGGTGCTACTTGTCGCGCTTTTCTAAAGATTTCTCTAACACCTTTTTCTGATTCTCCTACCCATTTCGAGAGTAATTCTGGTCCTTTAACACTGATGAAATTAGATTCTGTCATCTTTGCAACAG
>JACZSC010000036.1 GCA_022574415.1 Nitrososphaerota archaeon
GTCGATACAAATTGGTCTAATTTAGATTATCTAATAGTAGATCTTCCACCAGGAACTGGAGACATTCCATTGACTCTAGCTCAAACAATTCCAATTACTGGAATACTAGTTGTAACCACTCCGCAAGATGTTGCAAGTAATGTTGCAGTAAAAGCGGTTGGCATGTTTAACAAACTGAATGTTCCAATCATTGGTGTTGTAGAAAACATGAGTCACTTTATCTGTTCAAAGTGTGGTGAAAAACATTACATCTTTGGAGAAGGTGGCGCAAAAAGGATTAGTGAACAATTCAACATACCATTCATTGGAGAAATCCCATTAAATGCTAGTATAATGACAGGTTCCGATACTGGAAAACCAATCATTCTTACTGATCCTAATTCCATAAGTTCCGAAGCATTTAGAAGCTCTGCAAAAAATCTTGCTGCCCAGTGTAGTATAATTGCAGCCAAATTACAAGAAGAGATTGCCGCAGAGGCACCAAGTTCATCTACTCCTGCCAACTAAAGATTTCTCGTGCGACTGCCAGAAAATCTTCGTGACCAATTAAAAATTCCATTTGGAACTTTAATTCCTGATGAAAACACCACAAAAGAAATAATTCTCAAACAAATTCCAGATGACTCCTATCTTATAACAGTAGGTGATGCCACAACAGAAAAGATGTTAAAACTTGGAATTGTTCCTTCACTCCAAATTATTGATGCACAAGAAAAAAGAGTAAAAAGAGAAGCTCCTGAAACAAAAGCAAACACTGTCAACCTTTTTTGTACAAATCCAGCTGGAGAAATTACAGATCAAAGCATTGATACCATTAAACAGGCCTTGAATGAGAGGCCTCCTATTCGCATTACGGTGAACGGTGAGGAAGATCTTCTAGTGATCCCAGTTTGTATTCATGGTCCAGATAATGCGATTATCATGTATGGCCAACCAAATGAAGGCCTCGTCATTGTACGTCTTACAGAGGATCTAAGAAAGAAAACTAAATCAATCCTTGATTCCATGGTTTAGTAGGGTATGATGAGACGGTGGCTGTATGATTTATGATTACCACTACTAACCTCTGACCCCCTTTCATCAAAAAAGAATCAAAATAAACAAAATTTGAAGTAACAATTGACATTTTAGAATAAACCCATCTTCTGGAAAAAAATAATGTGAAATTAGTTCCTGATTTAAGATTAGAAATTCTTGAAAAAGTAGGGATTTATTCAAACCGGTTTTCAATCGCTGAACCTAAAGTTCTATTCACCCCAAAGGAAGTTTTACAAGAACCAAAAGAATTGACCGAAGGAAGGAGAACAACTGCCTACAAATATTTTGGAATTTCATACATGCAGAGCAATCTAATCTTTATCAATGTAAAAAAAATTCTAGATGAAAAAACTTTAGACAACACAATTGTTCATGAATTGATCCACATGCGTTTTCCATATCAAAGTCACGGAAAAAGATTCAACAAGCTTGTGCGCCAAGGATTAAGAGGAAAAACTTTTGTACCATATCAAAAAAGAAAATAAAAAACTCTTAATTTTTTGTATATGATTTATATTTCCCACGAATAGGCATGCAGGTGTAAAATGGAGGTCCAACAATTTCTGCCTATAGGTGCAGGCATCGCTTCTTTTATCTTGGCTGGTGGATTTGCAGCTTGGGTTGTAAAACAAAAAGCTGGCACAAAAGAAATGTTGGACATCTCTAATGCAGTAAGAGACGGCGCGGCCGCTTTTCTGAAAAGAGAAATGAAAATTATTATTCCCATAGCAATTGGACTTTCAGTTGTTATTGGTTATTTTATTGGGTTTTCAAACGGAATTGCATTTGCAGTTGGTGCAGCGCTTTCAGCAATTTCAGGATTAATTTCACTAAAAATCACTGTCAAAGCAGCTGTTAGAACAGCAAATTCTACAAGCAGCGGACTGGGTAAAGCATTTGCATTAGCATTTAGAGGCGGCGCTACGGTCGGTCTTGCGGTACCAGCTATGGCTTTGCTTGCAATTACAGGACTTTACTTTGTATTTCCTGATCCTATCACAATTGCTGGTGTTGGAATTGGAGCAAGTCTGATTGCTCTATTCATCAGAATTGGTGGTGGCATTTACACCAAGGCTGCAGATATGGCTGCAGATTTAGTAGGAAAGGTTGAGGCAAACATTCCTGAAGACGATCCTAGAAATCCTGCAACAATTGCTGATAATGTTGGGGATAATGTAGGAGATGCAGCAGGAATGGGTTCAGATGTTTACGAATCTTACATTGTTACAATACTTGCCTCAATACTAATTGCAGCCCTAATTGGAGCACCAGAACACCTTCTTTACCCAATTTTAGTAGGTGCGGCGGGGATGATTGCTTCAATGATTGGAGTTATGACTGTTGGTTCTAAGAACATTACAGATGTGATGAAGCCTCTTACTAGATCCTTTTTTATTGCAGCTGGAATTGCAATTACACTAAACTTTGTTTTTATGTATTATTTCCTTGGACAGGATACAATTGCGTATGCATTATTTGGCTCAACGGTAATTGGTGTTTTGCTGGTTCCAGTAATTCAAAAAATTACGGACTGGTATACTAATTACAAATACAGGCCAGTTCAAGAAATAGCCGAATCTGCAAAGTGGGGATATGCCTCACTTACTCTAGCAGGAATTACCAAAGGAATGCAATCAACAGGTCCATTTATGATTGTACTAGTAATCGCCATCATTGTTTCATTTGCAATCTCATCATCAGCAGCTCCTGATCCATCACAAGCTTTAATCTATGGAATTTTTGGAACATCACTTACTGCAATGGCAATGCTTAGCCTTGCGGGAATTGTTCTAAGTATTGATGCATTTGGACCAATTGCAGATAACGCTGGTGGAATTGTTGAGATGACCCACATGGGAGAAGAAAATCGTAAAATTACTGATGAGATTGATGCTGCTGGTAACACTACAAAAGCAATGACCAAAGGCTTTGCAATTGCGAGTGCGGGACTTGCTGCACTAGCGATGATTCAAGCGTTTCAGTTTGAGGCAGCTGAATATTTTAATCACGTCTTTGACTATAGTCTTACAAATCCAACAGTGATTGTAGGTCTTCTAGTTGGAGGTCTTATTCCATTCTATATTACTGGTCAGCTAATCGCTGCGGTATCTAGAACTGCCTCCATACTGGTTGATGAAATACGGAGACAATTCAAGAGTGACCCAGGAATTCTCACTGGTAAATCAAAACCTGATTATGCAAAATGTGTTGACATCGCTACTGTGGCTTCTATCAAAGAGCTCTGGAAACCAGCTAGTATTGCAATTGCCGCACCTATCGTTCTTGGAGTATTGTTAGGACCTACTGCCGTTGCCGGTCTTTTAATGGGGGCAGTGGTTACCGGAATATTCCTCGCATTCCATCTTGTGAATACTGGCGGTGCATGGGATAATGCAAAGAAACTGATTGAAATGAAAGGTGAGAAAGGAACCGAAGAACACAAAGTAGCTGTGGTTGGTGACATTATCGGTGATCCATACAAAGACACTGCTGGACCTGCATTGAATACTGTAATTAAATTACTTAATACGGTTGCAATCGTTTTCGTTTCTGCCTTTGTCACGATAATTGTTATCTAAATTATTCTTTAACAACTATTGTCATATCAAGTTCATCTATCTGGGCTTTGATTGCTCTTTTCAAGGTATCATTGTGTTTATCACAAAATTTGAAATAGTTGTCAACTGTTTGAAAACAACCACAAATCCATTTTGTTTCTTTATCTCCTTCTACTGTATGTTTTGCGTATGGATGTTCTTCCATAGTTATGAAAAATGGAAACAGCTAAAAAACTTTGATAGAAAAAACGAAAAATTGAAAGGTGTTTATTAACAGCCTTCCATTTTGATTATTGAATAACCATTTTTATTTATGTCGTTTGCAATATTTTCATTTGCTGCTTGGACATGGCAAAATTGACATTCTTTGCTGGTGATTTCTGCATCGTCTTCACCAATAGAATCCAGCCATTTTTTTGCACATGCAACAGCAAATGCATTATCTTTTCCTTTGCCTTCTTCAATAGCAACATCAAAGTGCATTTCACCATTTTTTCCTTTAACATAGGTATCGTGGATTTGAATTTCCATATAATAAATGAAAGACAAGGGATATTTAATTCAAATAACTACTGCACACATGAAACACAAGATCGAGATTGTTATTCCACAGTTAAAAAATATAGAAATAGAACTTGATGATTCAAATTCTCCAAACACGGTCAAAAAATTTGTTGAAAATTTACCGTTCACAGTTGGTCTGAACTTATGGGGTGACGAAATTTACACTGAAGAATCCCCAATCCACGAAAAAGAAGAAAATGCAAAACCTCTAGTTGAATTAAATGATGTAGCATATTGGCCTACAGGAAAAGCCATCTGCTTGTTTTATGGTCCAACCCCAATTAGCAAAAAAGGAGAAATCAAACCATACTCGTCAGTAAACGTTGTTGGAAAAATTCTCAAACCTGACAAATCCATTTTAAGAAAGATTTCTGATGGTTCTGAAGCTACCTTTCAGCTCAAGAAATAATAATTGGTATTTCGATTATTTCCGGTTCTAACTGAAACGCTTTAAGATCATTTGATTCTCCAGAAGAAATTATCCAAATTACTGGATTAGAATACATGAATTTTTTGTCTGTACTTGATGGATAAGCATTTGAGCCAGGGTGGGAGTGAAAAATTCCAACAATATCTAAATTTTTTTCTTCTGCCATTTTGTATGCTTTGAGAAGTTCCTCATTTGAAATAGTAAAATTAATGGGAGAATCATCAATATTCTCTGTCAAAAACACATCTTTCACCATGCTTTTTTCGTTTTCTATTTTTCCAAATAATATGGCACAGGATTCATTTGGATTCGATTTTGAGGCGTGGTTTAACAAAATCTCTTTTTGGGCTTTTGAAATAACGATTGATTTTTCCAAAACTATTCTTCTATAATAATAGTAGATACCATCCATGGATGAACAATACACATGTATTCATATGCTCCCAAAGAAAGGTCGTTCGTGCTAATTAGAAACTTTTCACCAGAATTTAGTAAACCAGAATCAAAGGTTTCACCAAAATCAATCGAACTCGTAACTGTATGAACCATGTTATCATTATTTGTCCACTCTACAACATGGCCTTTGGGGACATTGGCAACATCGGGCTCGTAATCAGGCATTCCTTGCTCAGATGATCCCTCCAAAATTGAAATCGTAAATACCGGAGTACCAGTAGGTATTACTTTAACTATTTCTTCAACTGTTTCTTCTGCAACTTCCTGTAAAAGATATGGTGAAGGACCATACACTCCAAACCCAACGTATGATACAATTGCTGCAGTGGCAGCAAGAATAAAGAGTCTGACAATAGGTTTTGTTAGATACTTTGGCATTTTCATTGCAACATAAGCAATTACAATGGGTGGTATTGCAATCATCATCATTATTCCAGCAAATTGTGGAAGAATACTACTTTCACTCATTGTGAGTGCAAAAGCTCCAAAAGATCCTGCAATGGCCAAAATCACTAAAATAGTTACTTTTGCTTTATTGCTTGTTGAAACTCCTCCTTCCAAAATACCAGCGGAGAGAAAAATAAGACCAAAAAACATGGTAAGTCCTGCAAGTGCGTGCATTCCATCAAGGAAAGTATGTGCAACGCCTGCATACGAAATAACAACTCCCGCTAACCCTATGGCGGTAAGACCCATCCCTGGCATCATAAGGTCCCAATTGCTCATTCGTAGTAGCTCGTTTCTGTGAGATAATTAATTCTTTTGAAACAATATAGATCAGAAAAGTCGAAGAAATTAAATTCCGATAGGAAAACCAAGAAGAGGATTGGGTGCTAAAGAACTATTTGAGATATCAAAGCCACGCATTATCATACTTCTTGTGATAACTGCAGTTACATCAATGTATGCTGCAAGTAAACTTGTTGGACCAGAGCTAGACAATTTTGGTTTAATTCATATCATCGTAGCTGGTACACTCGCTTCTGCAGGTTCTAGTGCATTGAATCACTATTATGACAGAGACATTGATCCAAAAATGAAAAGGACAAGTGTACGTCCAATTCCATCAGGAAGATTAAAAGCAAATCATGCACTTGTTTATGGTTTAGCAGTTAGCTGTAGTTCTGTCATCTATGCTTACTTTATGTTAAACCCTCTTGCAACCTTCTTTATCGCACTTGGAATCTTTTTCTATGTTATAGTTTACACACTGTGGCTTAAGCGCCTTAGCCCCTCAAACATTGTCATAGGTGGATTTGCTGGCAGTGCTGCATCGATGGCAGGCTGGTCTGCTGCCACTGGCTCAATGGACATTTTGGGATTTCTGATAGGACTTCTTGTCTTTGCTTGGACCCCATCACACTTTTGGTGCCTTGCCATGAAGATCAAGGATGACTATGAACAAGCCGGAGTTCCAATGTTGCCTGTTGTAATTGGGATGCAAAAAACCTCAAAATACATTTTAGCAAATACAATCATCTTGCTGCCATTCTCTTTGATGCTGTATGCATTTGGTATGGGGATAGTTTACATAGTTATTGCAGCAATTTCTGGGGGAATGATGTTGGTATATCATTACAAACTTACAAAGAATCCAACATCTGACTTTGCATGGAAAGCGTACAAAGTAACAGCTCCATATCTTACAATAATATTTGTGGGAATTGCATTGGACGCTGCTTTTCACTTTAGATTTTAAAATTTACTCGTTTTCTGCACCTGGAAAACTAGCTTCATAATCCTTTTCAATCATAGCCTTGTTTTGTGCTTCGATCTCATCCACTTCAACTTTTTCTGCTATTACCTCTATACGACGAGTATCTTTTGTAAGCCATGTGACCTTGATTCTACCCATGATCTCCAGATCGAGTAGTAACTTGTTGAATCTGTCTTCAGCAATAACAAAACCATCCTTAATTAACGCTTTTGAAAGCTCGGAATCAGTAAGTGAACCATGTTCATTAATCTTATCAAATACTGAATTTTTTAATGGGAGTGTCATGTTTATCCGTAAAATGTTTTATCAATTGCTTTTGGTACCACGTTAGATATACTTTCTTTTACATTATTGTACCACTGGTCGACATCCTTGGTGATTGAGGGTCTGACCTTTTTCAAACCTGCTGCAAAGTCAGAACTAGAAATTTTATGCGAGTTGTTTTGCATTGCGCTCACAGCTGCCTCTCTACACAATGACGCCAAGTCAGCTCCAGTATAATTTTGAGTGGAAACCGCAATCTCTTGCAATCTCACATCACTGTCTAGCGGCATCTTTGTGGTCAAAATCTTAATGATCTCCAGCCTTCCTTTTTCATCAGGAGGATTAACAAAGAGCACAAGATCTAGTCTACCTGCTCTCAGTAAAGAGTTATCAAGTAAATCTGGCCTATTTGTAATTCCAATAACTACCACTCTTGATGATACTCCCTCTTCCATCTCAGTTAGAAGCTGACTAAGAATAGTGTCTCCTACTGACTCTTCATTTGATTTGTATCTTGCAAGGGAGTCCAATTCATCAAAAATTACAACACACGGTGATGAAGCTTTAGCCTTTCTAAAAATTTCCCTTATAGCCTTTTCTGACTCTCCTACCCATTTTGAAAGAATTTCTGGACCTCTTACAAGTATCATATTTGCTCCACTTTCCGTTGCAAGAGCTCTTGCTAGTAGTGTCTTTCCACAACCAGGAGGGCCATAGATCAATGCTCCTTTTGGCGGTTTAATTCCCATTTTGTTGAACTTTGCAGGATCGTGCATTGCAAGAATTAGATTATCCCTCAGTGTTTTCTTTACCTCATCTAGACCTCCAACATCTTGCCACCACACCTTCGGCCTTTCAACATAAAATGCCCTCATCGCAGTTGGGACGACTTCATGCATTGCGTCGTAAAAATCAATTAATTTAATCTCCATCGTTTGTAAAACCTCAGATGGAATTCTTTCACTTTCTAAATCGATTTTAGGAAGATATCGCCTTATGGCTTTCATAGCTGTTTCTCTACACAGCGATTTAATGTCAGCACCAGTGTAACCGTGCAATTCGGACGCTAGCTCCTTTAGGTCAATTCCTTCAGCAAGTGGCATTCCACGTGTGTGAATTTGAAGAATTTCCAATCTCCCATCATCATTTGGAACCGAAATTTCTACCTCTATATCAAACCTACCAGGTCTTCTAAGTGCAGGATCTACACTCTCAGGTCTATTTGTTGCACCTAAAACTATGACATTGCCACGTTCTGTCAGTCCATCCATTAGTGCGAGTAACTGGGCAACAACTCTTTTTTCAACATCTCCATATGCCTCTTCTCTCTTTGGAGCAATCGCATCAATTTCATCGATAAAAATTATACTTGGAGAATTATCTTTTGCCTCTTTGAAAATATCTCTAAGACGAGCTTCTGTCTCTCCATAGTACTTGTTCATAATTTCTGGCCCATTAATTAAATACATGTTTGCTTCAGATTCATTTGCAAGAACTTTTGCAATCAACGTCTTTCCACATCCTGGCGGTCCATAAAGTAAAATTCCACTGTGTGGTTCTACTCCCAATCTAGTGAAAAGCTCAGGATGTTGTAATGGAAGCTCAACAATTTCTCTCATTGCCTTTATCTTAGGTCCTAGCCCACCAACTTCTTCGTATGTCAATCGAGGTTTCTTATCTCCTGTAGTCTCAGTCAGAATGGTAAGACTTGTAGAACGATCTATCTTCACAATACCTTTTGGAGAAATTTTGTTAATCTTAAAATTCATAGAATTACCAAGAATCATTACAGAAATTTCATCACTTTGTGCAAGTGGCAATCCTTTCAATCTGTTTTTGACAAAATCTGTAAATTCTTTGTCTATTGTTACCGTGTCATTTACCGGCATCAAAACAACTGTTTTTGCAACTTTGCTGGAAATTTTTTTAATTTTAATAATATCATTTAATGACGCACCAGCATTTTTTCTTGTTTGACCATCAATTCGTATTACGTCAGGATGTTTTTCATCTTCATCCGATGGCCAAACAACAGCACAGCTTGATTTAGAACTAGAAATTTCGATTACATCGCCAGGAGTAACTTTGAGAAAATCCATCGCATCCGGTCCAATTCTTGCACGTTTTTTTCCAACATCCCTTTGTTTTGCCTCTCCTATTCGCATTTGTAAGGACTCGTCTTTACGTACCAAATTGTCACCTACTTTACATCAACCGACATTCTGCTCATGTTAAGAACTTCGAATTCACTTACACCTTCAACAGATCTAACTGAACCTTCTAACGAATCCATCTGTCCTTCCTTATCCTCCAAAATGAATTCTCCTTTGATAAAGTATAGGCCAAAAGCTAATGGCTCTTTAATGTAATTTCTCAACACGATTCCATCTTTGAGTGTCTGCTTGATCTTAGCTGCTACTTGATCTAAATCAACTTCCGTGCCAGTTGGAAGGATTTTGACTATGAGTAAAAGCTGAGCCGCTTTTTTAGTCACACTCCGTTTTGGTTCAATTTTATGAACACCAAGAACCTTGCCCTTATCCAACACTTTGAATTCACTAACACCATCAACAGATCTAACAGAGCTCTCCAACGAATCCACATGTTTGTCATTATCCTCCAAAATGAATTCTCCTTTGATACAGTGTAGACCAAAAGCTAATGGCTCTTTAGTGTAACTTGTTAACGTAATTTCATCCTTTAGTGCCGCCTTGATCTTCCCCACCAACTTATCCAGATCAATTTCTATTTCAGTTGGAACTATTTGAGCGGTAACTGAAAACTGAACCATTTTCTAAGGCCCCAAAAAGTTACATGAACTGCATGTATAATTTCTGGCTGCTTGTCTGCAATTTTGACATCTCCAAATCAGCACGGAACCACAGTTAGGACAATCAAATTTTACGCACTTATCATTAGGCATAATATTTCTGTGACAGCAACTACATACTGGAAGTGATATGGTAGAAGACATTATCCCCGATTCTTTACAGACCGAATTTATACCTTCCTTGGAAAAATCCAGTCACATTACGATAGGAGTTTTTTGATTTCACTACTGATTAGCGTTTGAGCTGTTTTAATAGATCCCTTTATTCCAAGAAGTTTTATTATTGAACCAGTGTGAAAATCAAAATCATCATTTTCTGAAATCTCTTTAGTTATTTCTGGAGTAACTGATTCGAACAACTTGTTAATTGTTTGGTTATCTAATCTCTCAAGTAATTTTCTTGCAAACAATTGTTTTTCAAATTCTTTTTCAAATTTTTCTTTCCATTTTTTTTGATATTCCTGGAGTTCAGATTTTTTTCCAGTCTCTAGATATTTTGCTATAGCCTGTCCAGCTAGAATTCCAGCAAATCCACAAGAAAAAATCCCTCCAGCTGTTGTCGGTTTTGATTGCCCAGCAGCATCTCCAATTATTACCAACCTATCAGATACAAAATTGTCAATTGGACCTTTAATCCAAATTGGAGCAAAAATTTTTCTTATTATGGAAAACTTTCCTTTCTTTGAAAGAAATTCTTCTAGAACTTGCGCAGCTCTTATTCCCCTTCCTGCTACCCCTACCTTTCCCATCCCATCATTAGAAGGAATAATCCATGCAAAAAAGCCAGGATATTTTTCTTGATCAAAATAAACTTCTACTTTGTCTTTCTTGATCCAATCTGAATAAATCTCATATTGAGCAGACAAAAGAATACCATCTCTATCTTTGTTAATGAGGGATGA
>JACZSC010000002.1 GCA_022574415.1 Nitrososphaerota archaeon
AATTTGTATAATAATATTATTACAATTTAGAAAATTTGTATTAATGATTTGATGAATTTTGGTAGCTTTTTAGCTCATGTCCAAGACTTTGGATCTTTTTTCCAAACTCTTTTTCCATCAATATGGACTTGATCTTTCTCTTCAAAGACAGTATGCCATCTTCCATTAGGAGGGAAAATTTTGTTCATGTAATCAATCTTTTCGTCAGTAGGTGACTTGTTCATCAAAGCTCCCCACTTCATATTTGGAATTTTTGGAAGAATTTCATTAATGTCTTTCATGATTTATCCTTGTTCTCAAACTGATATTATACCGTTCGCTATCAAATATTGTAAACCACCAGCAAAGTCTTCATCAGAAATCAATCCTTCTGACCACCAACCAGCGTTGTTTTTAACCCAACCAGGAATTACTGATTCTGCGCCCTCTTGTCGTTCAGTTATTGGAACTTGGATGATTCCTTCTTTGATCATATATTCAATTCCAGACGCAAAGTCTTCATCAGAAATTTTTCCATCTGACCACCAGCCAGCGTTATTTTTAACCCAAACAGGAATTGAGATTTCTTGTGTGATTATTTCTTGCTTTGGAGGTTGGATTCCACCAGGTCCTAATTCCAAAATACCCTCTGCAAGACCTGCATAGGTTTGATCATAGTTGATGCCCTGACCAAAAATTGCTACTTGAATTCTGTAAAGATCTTGAGATGGTATAGTTATTTGCTGAGTGTTAATGCCCTCCATTGCCATTATACCTGGATTATTTGGATCAGTGCCCATGTTTGAACTTAATTCCATGCCACTTTGATCAAAAAGACTGTATCCATAACGGATATCTTTCAAGAGAACTCCATTTTCATCAAAGAATGTAAATTCAAATGGAATTACATCGCCGCCACCAAAACTACTTTCCCATGTAATTTTTACAATTGCGTCAGAATCTGATTTAATCTCGAGCGAATTTTTTTGAGTTGCTCCTTGAGGTACTAGTTTGAAAAGCATGGTTGATTTATCATAATGGCTCGGACCTAACACATCGTTGATTCGTTTTAATTCGTTTCCTGAAACCATAAAGTGGATAATATTATTGTCTTTATCTGAATATGGATCCACTATTATCACTCTACTATCAACCTGAACTCCATCAACGTATCCATTGAATGTACTTTCTGCACTGTATGGAGAAAAGCTTTTTGGGACTTTGACTTCTTCATGAACCACTTGAACTAGTGAAATATAGTCTGGGTTCCAATTGAAAGGCATATCAAATGAAATTGAATTGTCAGAATTTTTAAATTGAAAGTTTGATACATCGTCGTAATATGTTTTTATTACAACTGGGATCTCTTGAGCTTGTGCTTGTGGAATAATGAAATTTTGTTCCTGTGCAACACTTACAAATGTATCATATCTTAGAGTTTGGGAAAGTAAAGTTCTAGAACTTGTAGCACCTATAACATCTACTCGTATATTGTAAAGTCCGCCTTTATCAAAAATTGGACCTTTAATAACGCATCTTCCTTCATTCTGAACGTAACATGCTCCTGGAGCACTTGCATGTTCTGAACCTTGATATGTAGAACAATCAATTAGCCTTGGTTCCATACAACCAAAAACAGGTTTAACATGTACATTAAGAATTCCATCTACATCAAAATACAAATCTCTAGCCAAGAGTTCTCCACCACGCCAAATTTCAACAAAAAGTGTTACCTTTTCAAAAGTTTCATCTGTTAATACATCAAAAAATCGAACTTGAATATTTGCTTCATCAATTTCGCCGACTGTAATGTCAGAAGGATCTAATTGTGTACTTACTGTTACTTGTCTTCCTCCAAAGTTTAGTGGAGGTGCTTGATCCCCACCTAACCCATGACCAAAAACATTTTCAGCAAAAATTGGGATAGAGAAAATTCCAACTAATATGAAGAATAATGATAATCTAGATGACAATCATTTTTCAATGACTGGATTTCCTTATTTAAGTATACGAAGGAATTATCAAATCTGAATTTTAATTGAAAATTCAAAGCCTTACTAATACAGAACAGAAAATTTTTAGAGTTTTTTGTATTAGATGCAGATTCTACACAATAATTCTAGTGAGACTTTTATTGATCCTCTCAAGTACAGATGCAATGAAGATTCAAAATAAAGCAATTCTTCTAACGATACTCACTATAGGTGTTTTAAGTACTATAGCACCATCTGCGTTTGCAGCAGAGGTAATAGTGGAAAACGCACCAGGCGCATCTGTTCCAGGATGTGAAGAAACCAACGAATGTTTCCTTCCGTATGAAGTTAGCATTAACGTAGGGGATACCGTAACATGGGTAAATGACGACACTGCTGCTCATACAGCAACAGGTGGTTCCGCTTCAGATGGACCTTCTGGTGTTTTTGACAGCAGTCTGGTTTTAGCCGGTAGTTCATTCTCATTTACATTTAATGAAGCTGGTACATACGAATACTTCTGTATGGTTCACCCATGGATGGCAGGAGTTGTAATTGTAGGAGAAGCAATGGCCGAAGAAGGAGGAATCATGATTTCAATTGAGGCTGAACCAGCAGCAGCTGGTGAAACAACTGACGTTACAGTTACTATCACAAATATGGATGGAAGTGCTACGGAACATGTCAACTATGACGTAATGGCTACACAAGGTAGTGATGTGATTCTAGACGAAAAAGGAGTACATGACCATGATGGTGTAATGACACATACAACAATGGCATTACCTCTTGATGCTTCTAGTGAGATGCCAGTCGATGTTACTGTAACATTCAATGGGTTTGGAATAGATCCGCCATTTACTGGTCCAATAGGAGAAAGTAATACAATGCAAGTAGTACCAGAGTTTGGAACAATTGCAATGATGATTCTTGGAGTTAGCATTGTTAGCATTATAGCTCTGAGTGCAAAGTCTAGAGTAACACTAAAACTCTAAACCTATCTTTTCTTTTTCTATTTTATTATATTCAGAGATTTCATAGAGAGTGTTATTGCAAAGATGGCTATTGATACTAGAACAATAGTTCCAGATGGAGTGATATCAAAGACATAAGATGCTAAAATCCCTGCTACAACTGAAAATACTGCAAACCCTATTGACAAAAGAGCTGTTTGTTTGAAACCTCTTCCATACATTATAGCTGTAACGTTAGGTACGACAAAAAGGGCAGAGATTAACAAAATACCAACAAGTTGAATTGAGGTTACTACGGTAATTCCGGCCAAGAATATAATCAGGTAGTTCAATTTCTCTACTGGAATACCGCTAACCTTAGCCTGTTCTTCATTAAATGTTGAATAAACTAATTGTCGGTAAAGTAGTAAAATTATTACTAAGATTACTCCTGTAAGCCCTAAAATCAGAATTGTGTCATTAGTACTAACTAGAAGAATACTTCCAAACAAGAAACTAAAGATATCAATCGTAAATCCGCCTGAAACACTAATCAAAACTAATCCGATTGCTATCCCAGCTGAAAGTAAAATAGCAACAGATGCATCGCCAGAAATTTTGAATCTATTTCTAATTCTTGTAATTACGAGAGCGCTACCAAGTGAAACTGCATAAGCAGTCCAAAGTGGATAAATTCCAACCATCAAACCAAGTGCTATTCCTCCGAATGAAGAATGAGCTATTGCATCACCAAATAATGAATATCGTCTTAGAACCAAGAAAAGACCTACTACTGAACAAAGTATTGCGATAGCTATTCCTGATATGATTGCTCTTTGCATAAAGCCATAGGATAAAATTTCTAGAGTCAATGTGTTTCGTGAAAATGCATATGTTGTTGCATCGATGCTTCAGAATATTGTTTTACAAGATTTTCATTTTCAAAGAACTCGTTTGAGGAACCATGGAAAAATAAAGTTTGGTTCAAACATGCTACTTTGTTAACAAGTTTGTTCACTGCATCCATATCATGTGATGACCAAATTATTGTAATCTTTTCTTTTTTGTTTAATTCACGTAGAATACTATAGAATATTTCACTACTTTGAACATCAACTCCCGCTACAGGTTCATCTAAGATCAGAATTTTTGGTTTATTCACAAGAGCTTTTGCTATAAAGACACGTTGTTGTTGTCCCCCAGATAGATCACCAATTCTTCTATTGCCAAGCTCATGCATCCAAACCTGTTGCAAGACTTGATCGATTATAGAATCATTAGAAGGATTTGTCCATGCCATTCTAATAACATCTTTTACAGTTGCAGGAAAGTTTTTTTCAAAAACAGGTTTTTGTGGGACGTACCCAATTTGTTTCAAGTAGTTTCGTGATTGTTTAATGTCCTTCTCAAAAAATTTTATAGTGCCTTGGTAATTTGTTAAAATTCCTAGCATACATGAGAATAGGGTTGATTTTCCTGCTCCATTAGGCCCAATTATGCCTAAAAAGTCGCCCTCGTTTATTGAAAAACTTAGATTATCAAGTGCTTTAACACCCGGATATTCCACTGTAAGATCATTTATCTCAACTATTTTCAATTACACAGCGCCTCCTTTAAGTTTGAAAGATTATTTTCCATCTTACTCAGATAGTTAGAATTTTCATCACCAACTTCAATTGGTGACAAAACCAGAACTTTTGCACCAATTTCATTTGCTATCACTTGGGAAGTTCTGGTATCTAGTGCTTTCTCAGCAAAAATTACATCAATATTGAATTTTTTTGCTAGATTTATGATTTGTTCAAGTGTTCTCAATGTTGGTTCTGAGTGAGAATCATTTGATCTTATGATTGTGTACTGATTCAAATCATATTGAATAGAAAAATATGAGAATGCATTGTGAAATGTAATAAAGTCTTTTTTGCATGCAGATAACTCATTTTTGATTTTAGTATCTAAGCTATCTAGTTTTGCTTGATAAGATTTTGCATTATCTCTATAGAATTTTTCATTTGTAGGATCAATTTTTACAAGTGCGTTGGCTATGTTTGTAACTTGAGTTTTTGCCATTACAGGATTTAGCCAAATATGTGGATCCACACTAGAATGATCATTATTGATTAATGAAATACCTGTACTGGTATCTACAATCACAATACCAGAATTTATTGTATCAATGTCATCTACCCAACTTTCAAAACCAATACCATTGATAACAATGAGATTTGCTTCATACATTTTTTGAAGTTCATTAATTGTTGGTTCCCAATCATGTGGCTCTATTCCAGGTGGCACTAACAATGAAACATGGACTTTGTTCTGACCAACTTGCTTTGTAAATTCGTAAAGTGGATAAAATGATGTCATTACAGAAATTTCTGTCGAATCTGTGGCAGCTGAAACAATTGATTGATCAGTGTTCCAAACAGCAAATGATAAAATTGGAATGATTGTGACTATTGCAATGATGGCAATCTTGGTTTGGTCGTCCATACAAAAATTGGCTATTAATTATTAATAAATCTAAGAAAAGTTAATAATTTTAGTTATAAATTTATAAGAAATTTAATAACATCAAGCCCATGCCAATTGTTTCAATCTCTCTAAATGATGAGATTCTAGATGAATTGGATAAGCTGCAAAAATCAATGGGATTTTCTGGTAGGTCTGAAGCTATAAGGGCAGGTATCAGAAGTTTTGTTGCCGATGAAAAACAAAAGACAGAACTTTCTGGAAGTATTCATGCCATTCTACTAGTTGTTCACAATGACGAATTTGATCATATTGTTTCTGGAATAAAACATAATTTTGAGGATCTAATTACCACACATTTACACAGTAAAATTGAAGGAGAGAAATGTATGGAACTTTTTGTAATGGCTGGAGAAGCTGAAAGAGTCTGTACGATTACAAAAGACTTTCAGACAAATAAAAAAATGGATACTGTAAAGCTTGTAACTTTATGAAAAATTCAATTTAGATAAAGAATTTCTTTTACTAATAAAAATCATAGAGGCAATAGAGAGAATAAGTATCATGCTTATAATAGAACCAAATTCTGGTACCACAACGATTCCAAATTCAGTATCTAAATTAGTTCCTCGAATGTTTTCAAATCTAATAATTGTGGGGCCTGTTTGACTTTCTGAGAAAGTAAATTCTTCAAAATCGCCACCAACTACTGCATTACCAGATGTTCTATAGATTTCTTTTCCACTCTGAAGGATTACAAAATCATAGGCAGAATGCTGTAAATTATCTCCAGTTGTTCCATCCCTTATGGTAAAAATAAAAATTATCTTTTTTCCAGGTTCAATTTCAATTGGATCCCAAGTAAGATCAACTTGAAATTCTTCATATTGTGTTAATGCAATCATTGGAAATTGAATTTCCGTACCCACAGTTAATGTGAATACAATATAATCGGGTAATTCTGTATTAGATTTTTTTTGTTCATTTTTTAAATAGCGAAGATGATCTTCTAGTAACATAAAGTGTACTATTCTTTCATTCTCTTCGGTATAATCATCAACTGTTACTGATGATTTGAAAAGCTCAATGCCATTAACTTTCCCAATATAACTTGGACCTGTAAACTCTTCAAAATCCTTTGGAAAATGAACCTCTTCATGAACAATTGGGATTTGCGAGATAGATTTTTCACTCCAGTCAAAGGGCATTGAAAAAGTAACAATTTTTTTTTCAGAATCATACTCAAAATTTGAAATCTTGCCAAAATAGGATTTCATACGAAAATTTACATCATTTCCTTGTCCGTCTTTTTGAAGATGGGTTACGGTTTCAATAAGACCAAAAGCGGGTTCAAATGGAATAAAAAAAGCACCTAAAATTATCAAAAGAAGGATCATGGGAGAGAATACTTTGTTTTCTTTCATAGTATAGAAATTACTCAATTTGTGGGAGATATATGGGATACGATAAAATTCTAAAATCCGTTTTTGTTTAGAATTAACCCTAACAAAGCTGCTCTTGTGTATTTTCCATATTCAGCTTGCTCAAAATATTTTGCCTGTTTTGTGTTATCAACATCGGTTGAAATTTCATCGAGTCGTGGTAATGGATGTAAAATGATTGCGTTGTCCTTCATTTTTTGTAACATATCTAATCCAATGATGTAACTTCCCTTTACTTTGAGGTATTCTTCTTCATCTGGAAATCTTTCTTTTTGAATTCTTGTAACATATAGCACATCTAAATCGTCTATGTATTCATCAATGTTTGTTGATTCTGTAAATGATAATCGTTTTTTAATTTCATACACTGAATCAGGTCTTACTTTCAAAGTTTCTGGAGATATCAAATGTACCTCAACGTCATAATGTCCTAATGCGTACAAGAGTGAGTAGACAGTTCTACCATACTTTAGATCACCGATAATTCCAATTTTTAATCCATCAATCTTTTTCTTTTCTTTTCTAATTGTAAACAGGTCCTGAATTGCTTGTGTGGGATGTTCCTCTGTTCCACTTCCACCATTGATTACTGGTTTTGTTGATACTTCAGCAGCAAATCTACTAGAACCATCAAGATTGTGTCTTAAGACTAGAACATCTGAATAAATGGACATAATTTTTACAGTATCAGCAAGACTTTCTCCTTTTTGTGTTGAGGAGGATGCAATATCTGCAATTCCCAATGAAGTTCCTCCCAATGATGCCATAGCCGCTTGAAAACTAAGACGAGTTCTAGTACTTGGTTCAAAAAACAAATAACCTAAAGTTTTTCCTCTAGCAATTTCTCGTCGTTGGTTTGGATCCATTTGAATAATTTTTTCTGTGGCATCAAAAATTGTTTCAAATTTTTGTTTATCTAAATCACGTACAGAAATAATATCCTTTTGAAAAAACTCGTTCATATCTTTCAATGATATATACGGGCAGTATACATACTATTTCATGCAAGGTTCAGAGTTACTTGTTCGTCGTATCAAGGAGGGAACAGTAATTGATCATATTGATGAAGGTAAAGGTCTCCAAGTTTTGGATGCTCTTGGGATAAATGGAAGAGATGGTAGTCTCATTACAATTGCTCTTAACGTTCCTAGTGCAAAGTACAAGAAAAAAGACATAATCAAAGTAGAAAACAAATTTCTAAAGGATGATGATACAAACAAACTTGCTGTGATATCTCCAAAAGCTACTGTAAATATTATCAAAAATTATAAATTGGTTGAAAAAAGGCGTGTTGCCTTACCTGCTGAAATAGATAGAATTTTTCGTTGTTCAAATCCTGAGTGTATCACAAATAGTGCTGAACATATTGAATCAATAATGGATGTAATGGACAAAGAAGGTCGTGTACTAAAATGCCGATACTGCGGAAGAATTCTAGATGTCAACCAACTGAAGTATAACTAAAATTCAAATTTTAGATTAATTTAATTTCTTATTAGGAAATAATTTTTTGAATTATTTTTCTGATTTGATTTTTATTTTTGGTTTATCATGTTTTTTCTTTTCTGGTTGAATCACACTTTGTTCTAGGGTGTATTGTTCCTGAGTAAACATTCTCACACTTCCGAAAGGAGTGAACTTTATTCCATTACCTTGATAAAATTTGGAAAAGAATTCAACGTAAAGCAACCTCGCACTCTGAATACCAGGTACAAAGACTCCAATTACAATATTGAACATATGCCCTATAAACAAGATCAATATGCCAAGAATGGCAAATGGAATTGAAATGTTTAGTGCTTTTAAGAAAATGAAATCTGTAGTATGTGCAAGGATGACTGACGCTAGCAAAATTCCAACCAGTCTAGTATAGGAAAGTATGTGGCTTACAATAGATGCCAATTCCATTATGGCTCTACCGCCTTCGCCAATAACCATTAATCCAATTCCTCCAAAAAGTAATCCATAGTACAAATATGCAACAGGATTGACTTCGATAAGCCTTGGCCACGTTGGATTGAGAGCATCTCCATGAATTAGAGCCAATCCAAATAGAACAACTCCCCAACCAAATGCTAGCCAACCAATTTTTGTAATAATTACTTTTTTTTCGCCTTCTCTTATAGCGTTCAATATACCTAGAATTAGACCAAATGATACCATTCCAATGCCAGTGTATCCAGCAAAGAGCAGAAGTTTGCCTACATTTTCAACTGGATCAAAAAATGCTTGTGAAGGTCTGTTTAATACCGCACCTGGTTCAGGAAAACCAGTAACTCCAAAACTGGCTAGAAAGTCAAATGCGTAACCGTTAAGATGGAATCCGAAATATAAGTCAAAGATTACTCCTAAAATCATACCAATGACACAGCCAGGAATCATTGCCTTGGCTAATTTTACCATCTGTCTTTTTTTCAATATCATTAATCCAAAACTTCGCAGTTGTTTTGGCATTATGGTTAGATTACGCTTTCCTTTCTCAACACGTCTGATAACCCATAAACAAACAAGAAGTATTACCAGACAATAGCCAACATCACCAATCATTAATCCATAAAATACCGGGAAAATAAAAGCGAAGATCATAGTAGGATCAAATTCTTTGCTTTGCGGCAGAGAATAGAATCTAATGAATGCCTCAAACAATCTCAGCCCTTTTGGGTTACTTTGCAACGTAGGAGGTTTCTCCTCTGTTTCTAATTCGTAAATGGTTGTACCACGAGTATGTTTTTGTAAGGTTGTTTCAATTTGGTCAAGTTTGGGTTTTGGAACCCAGCCCTCTAATGCAAAGGCATCATTGGTAACACCTAGATTAGAAATAACTTCAAGTTTTTGGTTTTCAATTGTTAACTGTTCTTCAAGCTCTATTAAAGTCACATAATGCTGTTCTGAAATTTTAGTTAGTTCTTCATTGATTTGTCCAAGTTTTTGTTTAAAGTTTTTAAGATGACTTTTTTGTTTTGTTATTATGTCAGTTGGTTTTCCATCAAGGTTTGGAACTACTTCTATTTTGACATCATGTGTTTGAATAATATTGGCAAAAGCATCAGATGGAAAACTTGGAAACACGACAAGTACAAGATATGTTACATCTTTTTCTGGTTTTGAATAAAGAAAAATGTCTTGCTTGTATTCTTGAAGAACCTTGTTGAATTCTTCAAATTTTTTTGATGGAATTCTACCAAAAAAAGAATTTGCAGACGATAATTGAAGAATTTTTAAATCTTCAGGGAAAAAGACAAATTCTTCTAGTAATTTGATGTTATTCTCAGTGTCTTTAATTTCTGTGAGTACTGATTCTCTTTCTTTTTCAAGAGTGGAAACTTTATCATCAATATCGACTGAAGCAGCAGTTTGTAACAGTTCCTCGGTTGAAGTAAAATGTTTACGTTCTGTTACTGGAATTGCAGGAAGAGTTGTCAATAATGCCTTGACTCGTAGAAGTTGATCTGAAATTTGGCTTGTTAATTTACCATCACGTTCATTTCTAAGAAGCGAGGAAACATCTTTTGATAACGGTTCTAGTTGTAAAACTTGAAGATCGTGTAGTATGGATACTACTGGTTGTCTAAATTTTCTTAAACCTAGAATAGCTACACGAGCCATCGGTACAGGTTTAAAACCCATTATTCCATCCCTTTCAGCAAAATGTCGATGATTTCTTGAGTTTTTTGTGTAGTTACGTGTGAAGAAACATTTTCAGCTTTAGACTTGGCATCTTGAATTACTTTCTCTGTTTCTGTATTGGCCTTTTTTCTTGCTTCTTCTATACTAGAGTCAACAAGTTTTTCGCCTTCTGCTTTAGCATCAATTATTGCTTTTTTTAGGTCAGCATCTAACTGACTAATTTTGTTATCGGTCTCTTTTCTATGGTTTTCAATTTCTTTTTCAACTCCTTCCTCAACTTCCTTTATCTTCTTCAGAGAGCTGATGTATTGTTCTTGTGAAGTTGACATAATTACACACCAAGAAATTCTTTAGTTAGATACAGAATGACAAAAATTGCTATGACGATATTACCTGTCATAATTGCTCGTTTTATAAAGTAGAATTTTTTTTGTTGAGGATTTTTAAAATTACTTTGCAACTAATGCTGCCTCCTTTTTAGCTTGTTCTCTTTCACTCATCTTGCGTTTTACAGTCTTTAACATGGTAAACGTATCACGTTCAATTTCGCCTAGTCTAAATAGAATGAATTTAACAGCTGCTTGTAATCCTGGAATGAAGACGTTTTCAATTGCGTTAGCCTTTCGTTTTGTCTTTTCAATTTCATAGAGAAGTTTTCGTAATGTTGTCTCTTTTTCTGCAACATCCAAGACAATTTTATGAACTTCTTGGAAAGCTTTGATAGCTTCGCTGATAGAAACTGGAATTTCTAATAGATATTCGGTAAGTGCTTGCTCTCTTCTTCCTCCCTCCAATCTTGGAATTTTAACGCCCATGATGTTTTTTGGTGTGATAAGTAATTTCTTCAGTTGTGGAATTTTCATTGCCTCGTTTTCCAATCTCATCTCACCATCAAGCATTTCTGCCATTCGTATACTTTGGTAACCTTTGATAAGCTCAGAGTTTAATTCTCCCCGCAGCCTGGCTGATGACTTGCTGATTTTAAAAAATTCAAAGATCAATGCTTGACGTTTAAGCTTTAACAGCTTGAGTCCTTTTTCTGCAATTTTGATTCGTTTTTTTGCACGTAAGTATTCAAGACGTGTAGGACGAATGTCGGTACTTATCGGCAGCCTTTATCACCTTACTCTGATTTTTTTGTGTCACCGGTACTAGTCTTCTTTGCATATTTTGCAATAAATTCTGGTTTAATACGAGTTAGTTCTGTTTCTGAAAGACCACTTAATAGATCCCAACCAATTGAAAGCGTTTGTTCTATAGAACGATTCTCATCAAAGCCTTGGTTAACAAACTTTTGCTCAAAGTTGTTTGCAACACCAAGGAATTTTTTATCTAAATCACTTAGGGCACCTTCACCCACTATAGCAGCTAATGATCTTGCATCCTTACCTTGAGCATATGCAGAATAAAGTTGATCTGCAAGTTGTCTATGATCTTCTCGTGTTCGTCCTTGACCAATCCCCTTGTTCATTAAACGTGATAAACTTGTTAGGACGTCAACTGGGGGGTGAATATTTGCTCTATGTAATTCTCTGCTCATTACTATCTGACCTTCAGTAATGTAACCTGTGAGATCAGGAATTGGATGTGTAATATCATCAGCGGGCATAGTAAGAATTGGTATTTGTGTCACTGAACCTTGTCTACCCTTAATTTTTCCCGCACGTTCATAAATTGAAGCCAAGTCAGTATAAAGATAACCAGGATAACCTCTTCTTCCAGGAACCTCTTCTCGCGCTGCAGCGATTTCTCTTAATGCTTCACAATAATTTGTCATGTCCGTCAAGATAACTAGAACATGCATTCCACGTTCATATGCAAGAAATTCCGCTGTAGTTAACGCAAGTCTAGGAGTAAGTATACGCTCCATAGAAGGATCAGAAGACAGGTTAAGGAACAAAGCAGTTCTTTCTAATGCTCCACTTTCTTCAAATTGTTTAATGAAATAGTTTGATTCCTCGCTAGTAATTCCAATTGCTGCAAATACAACAGAAAAGCTTTCTCCAGTTCCAAGAACTTTTGCCTGTCTTGCGATTTGGGCTGCAAGTTGGTTATGTGGTAGCCCAGAGGCAGACATAATTGGTAATTTTTGACCTCTTACCAACGTATTCATTCCATCAATATTTGATATTCCTGTTTGAATGAATTCTGATGGTTCTTCTCGAGAATATGGATTAATACCAGCACCTACTAGATCAAGCTTTTCTTTTGATACAATCTTTGGACCATTGTCTCTAGGATTTCCGAGTCCATCAAATACTCTTCCAAGCATTTCATCAGAAACTGCTAACGTGGCAGTTTCGCCAAGGAATTTTGTAGAAGTGCCGGTAGTACTCAAACCAATTGTTGGTCCAAATACTTGGATTACAGCTAACCCTTGACTGGTATCTAAAACTTGGCCCTGTAGTCTTTCTCCATCTGGCAATTTTATTTCTACCATTTCACCGTATGCTGCGTTATCTACTCCTTTGACAAATATTAGCGGTCCTGCAATCTTGTCAAGTGTTTTGAATGAAACATTAGACATTAGTTAGAAATCTCCTTTGAAAGATTATCAAATTCTTGTTTCATCTTGGATTTAATGTCATTAACTAGCTGTTCCAGTTGATCCTCTTTTGTCCATTTCATTTTTGGTATCATTCCTCTTGATGTAAGTGAAGATGCATTTGCAGCAGTAATTCCTTTCTTTATTGCATCAGCTTCCAACCTACCAAATTCTAAAATGATTTGTAACATCTTGTATTGTTTCTGAATTGATGTGTAAGTATCAACTTCATCGAATGCACTTTGTTGTAGGTAATCTTCTCGAATAGAACGGGCAATATCTAAAACACCTTTTTCTGGTTCAGGAAGTGCATCGTATCCTACTAACTGAACAATTTCTTGTAATTCTGATTCTTTCTGTAAAAGTTCTAACGCCTCTTTTCTAAGATCGATCCAGTCCTTAGAAACATTAGATTTGTACCAATCAGCCAGATCATCAACATACAAAGAATAGCTGGTCAACCAGTTGATTGCTGGGAAGTGTCTTCTATTTGCTAAACTAGCATCTAGTGCCCAGAAAACACGAGTAACTCTTAATGTATTCTGTGATACTGGTTCGGAAAAGTCTCCGCCAGGTGGAGAAATGGCACCAATTAAGGAAAGGGAGCCTATGCGTTCTTCAGGAGAAATTAGAATACTTTTTCCACTTCTTTCGTAAAATTCTGCTAGTCTTCTACCAAGATAAGCTGGATATCCTTCTTCACCAGGCATTTCTTCCAATCTTCCTGAAATTTCTCTTAATGCTTCTGCCCATCTTGAAGTACTATCTGCCATAAGTGCAACACCATATCCCATGTCACGATAATATTCACCCATTGTAATTCCAGTATAGATACTTGCTTCTCGTGCAGCTACTGGCATGTTTGAAGTATTAGCAACTAGAATAGTTCGTTCCATTAGAGGTCGTTTTGATTTTGGATCTATTAGTTTAGGAAATGATGTAAGTACGTCACACATTTCATTTCCTCTTTCTCCACAACCAATGTACACAATTATTTCACTGTCTGCCCACTTTGCAAGCTGTTGTTGAATTACTGTTTTTCCACTTCCAAAGGGACCAGGAATTGCACCAGTACCACCTTTTGCCATTGGAAAAAAGGTATCAATAATTCGTTGACCTGTAATTAATGGTTCTTCAGGTGGAAGCTTTCTCAGAACGGGTCTAGGTGTTCTAACTGTCCACCAACTTGATAAACCAATGTCAGTTGTTTTACTATTCTTTACAGCTGCAACATTGTCATTAACAGTGAACTGTCCTTCTGAAATATCTACAAGTTCGCCAGAAAGATTATGTGGAATCATAATTTTGTGTTTGATTAGTGGAGTCTCCTGAATCTCACCAATGATTTCACCGGGCGCAACCTGTTCACCTTTTTTCTTAACTGGAATGAAATCCCATTTTTTCTTTTGATCTAGTGCAGGAATCATTTTTCCTCTGCTGATAAAGTCTCCACTTTCTTCTCTTAAGACATCCAAAGGTCTTTGAATTCCATCAAAAATTGAGGTTAACAGTCCAGGACCAAGCTGCATAGAAAGTGGTCTGTTTGTATTTACTATTTTTTCTCCAGGCTTTAGACCTGTAGTATCCTCATAAACTTGAATCTGAGCAGTATTTCCTTCTAAACGAATGATCTCACCCACAAGACCCATTTCACCAATACGAACAATATCAAACATTCGTGCACCTTCTAGACCCTTAGCGGCAACAACAGGACCCGAAATTCTAGTAACTATAGCATCCGTCAATACTGTCGTCAACTTATCTCCATATTTATTCCAAGTACGCGCTTTGCCAAAGCTGCTATTGATTCTTCGTCTTCCACAGTGGTCTCTTGTTGAGATGGCATAAATAGTACCAATGGTTCGATCGATCCTTCAATTTCTGACAAAAATTTTTTAGAAAGTCGTGATCGTACTGAGTCACTTGCAATAATTAAACCAAATTCACCAGAGGAATAAAGCTCTTGAATTTTATTTCCTGCATCTTCATCACTAGAGATGAAAGTGTCATCTATTCCAATTAGACGATAGCCTATTACAAGCTCACGATCACCAACAACAGCAAGTCTGCCAGAAGATTCGATCTTTTCTTTTGATGCCAGTTCGCTCAAATCAGTAACATCTCCCTTATCTTATCTGGTGAAAAGTTGTATCGTTTTCCATATGCAATTCTTTTTAGATTTTCATGTTCATATTCAGCATTGATAGTGAAATAGAAAATAGTTCCAATAGATAATGCAATGTTTTTCAATTTCTTCACATAGTTATTATTGATGAATTGTGTTATAGCTATCTCAAAATCAATCAAATTTTTTGTAGTCTTGAATTGTTCCAGTACATCGCCAAGTTTGTAATAAGAATCAATTTTTGATATAATTTCAGTAACATCTTTAACTTCATAAATATCAGTCAAATCCTTCGTAGGTATTCTTCCACCTTCAACAAGATGGTTAACAACAAGTTCCTTGTCGACATCGGATTCTTTTGCTTTTAGGAGGGTTAGAATGTTTTTTTTATCTATCTCAGCACGAATTAGTTCTCTAATAATGCCTTCATCACCTTGAAAGAATTTTAATGATTCAAGTAACTTTTGATAATATGATGCATGCATTGCAGACATCATTGGTCCAAGATCACCTGTCTTTTGAAATTCATCTAGGTACTTCATCAATTCCACACCATAGTCATACTTTGCAAGTTTGTTAACAACACCTTCAACTCCTGATTCGGAAAGAATGATCTTAATCTCATCGTGTGAAATATTACCGGCTGCAATTCCTGCTGGTATATTTCTACTAGAGACTAGCATTGATTCAGTTTCTGTGATTGTTCTTCCCATCATTTTAGAAGAAAGAATTAGTTCAATGTTGTAAAGATCCCACTTTGACAAATAAGCTCTGACAGCATTTTTGCCACTAAAAGGTGCGGACTCTAAAATGATTTTGTTAATCATAACTAGATGGCGATTAAGTGCAACTTCTAAAAGTAATGGGCCTTGATAAACTGATGCTGCTTTTTTAATTTCTTCACCATACCAAGTTGGTTCTAAAAGTTTGATCATATCATTTACATCATCTGCTTTCAATAGGCTTTCCAAAAATTCTGGTTTAAGAAAACTTATTGATATTGATTGTAACTTACCAAAAGAAGATGAATATGGAGATGAACCCATTACAAAATCTTCTCCAAAATTGTAGTCTTGATATCATCTTCGTATGTTCGCAGTAATTCCTCAAATGTTAGATCAATCTCCTTGGTACCATTACTGTTTTCCACGATAATACCTCCTAAGGTTTGAATTGAAGAACCAATTGTGATCCCCTTTGCTTTTAAAGTAGACTCATCTTCTTTGCGACAATGTATTGTTATTTTATCATCAAAGGTTTTTTTTGCAGTGGATACCATTTTCTCTAAAACTTTCTTGTATTCTGTAGTTTTTGTGTAGTTAGCAAGTTCCTGCTTTATCACATCAAACGTAGAATCGAGATTTTTGTTTATTGCTTTGAATAAAATCTTCTTAGCCTCTAATTTGCTAGCCTCAACTATTCTAGATGCTTCTTTTTCAGATTTTGTTTTAGCTTCCTTAGAATAATGTTCTTGGAGTTCCTTTACGGCTGTGTTTTTTTTAGTTTCGATTTCTGATTTTTTATCATCAAATTCTTTGTCAATATCAGAAATGTCTTTTTTTTTTCTGTTCTCGATCTCATCTAAGAAGATGTCTATACTCAAGTTCTTCTCCCTAGAGTATATCTAGTAACAGAATAATTCCTAGAACGAAACCAATAATCCATAGTGTTTCTGGAATTACAAAGAAGAATAGTACCTGTCCAAATTTTTCAGGTTTTTCTGCAATAATACCCATACCAGCTGCTCCAATTCCTTGTTGTGCACTACCAGTACCAATCAGTCCACCAGCAATTGCAATAGAAGCAGCTAAAGCCAAAATAGGTTTAGACAAGTCACCACTAGATGAACCTTCTGCTGCAAATGCAGGTAGTGGAGCAAATGTAAATACTAACAAAGATGCACCAATAATTATACTAAAAATTGAAACTTGTTTCCGCGAAACCATTCATTTTGCCTCGATTCATGACACTATATTAATTATTGCTACAAGTGCGAGATCAGTCAATTAAAAATAGAATTTTTTGTGTTTGTTCGTTTGATCATATAAAATGGTTAAATTATTCTACAGCAAGTCCTGATCTATTTCCCCATTCTCCCCAAGATCCCAAATAAACTCGAACCTTCTTAAAACCAATTTTTTTTAAAGCGATAAAGGTGTTTGCAGCTCTGTATGCTCCGTGACAGTATGTTACAATTTCATCTTCTTTTGAAAATTGGTATAGTTGAGAAAGTTCTTTGTCATTTTTGAAAGTTCCATTATTTGTTAAATTCAGAATCCAATCGATATTAATTGAGCCTGGGATGTGACCTCGCTTTGCAGCACGGACTACTGTTCCGTCATATTCCTCCTTTGATCTTGCATCAACAATTTTTAATTTATCTAAATTATCTTTAATGTATTCAAATCCTGCTAACAGATTTTTGTTTACGGTGCCAGAAAATTTTGCTGGTTTGAATTCATTTGACTTTGTCTCTATCGGAAGGTTTTCACCTTTCCATTTTGATAATCCACCTTCCAACATGAAAACTTGAGGGTGTGAAAAATAAAGTAACTCCCAGACTCCTCTAGCTGCAAGCATTCCAGACACATCATCATAAAATACCACCTTTTTTTCATTGCTTATGCCAACCGATGAAAAAAGATCAACGGTTTGTGCATTGAAAGCTGCTATTCCTGCCTTAGATGTATCAATCCAATGAAATGCAAAAAGGTCCAAGTTTATTGCTCCAGGAATATGCTCTACGGAGTATTCCTTGAAGGACCTAGCGTCAATCAGTACAAGGTTAGGGTCACTTAGGACTTGCTCTAGTTCTTTTGTATGAATAATCACGAATCAGATATTGAAAATGATATGTAAATTCATTTGTTTTTTAAAATTAAAAAAAATAAAAAAGAAAGGAAGGGATTCTATTCGTTTACGTATGATCTTTCACCGTGTTGTGCGAGATCGAGACCTATCTCCTCTTCTTTTGGAGTGACTCTGATTCCGCCAGGCCAGATTGCATCCATTACCTTAAGGATTATGATTGTCATACCAAAGGCATATGCAATTGTCATCATTGCTGCTACAATGTTGATTGCTTGTTGTTCCATACCTTCTGGTGTGCCAGTCCATGCTCCGATACCATCACCAGTGTCCCAAACATGTGGGCTAGCTAGTGTACCAGTTAGAATTGCACCTGTGAAACCACCAATCCCGTGTACTGCCCATACATCGAGTGCGTCGTCCCATTTTCGTGCATTCTTGAATGCAACAGCACTATAACAAATGGTTCCAGCTGCAATACCAATGATCATTGACGCCATAGGTCCTACCCAACCAGATGCCGGTGTGATTGCTACCAATCCTGCAACAGCTCCTGTTGCAGCACCAACAATACTTGGTTTTCCGGTATGAGCCCACGACATGAGTAACCACGTTACGGAAGAAACACCTGTGGCAGTGTTTGTAACTACCCAAGCGCTAACTGTAATGCCGTCTACCATCACTTCACTACCTGCATTAAATCCGAACCAGCCGAACCAAAGAAGGGATGCGCCAAGTACCACCATAGGTACGTTGTGCGGTTCCATTGGAACCTTCCCATATCCTAGTCGTCTGCCTAGAACTAACGCAGCTGCTAATGCAGAAAATCCTGAAGTAATGTGTACGACGGTACCACCAGCAAAGTCAAGACCATAGCTTGGCGACAAGTCTGGATCAAAGTCCAAGTTTCCGATATAACCGCCACCCCAAACCCAGTGGGCAATTGGATCATAAACCAACGTTCCCCAGATTAGGATGAAGATTACCAGAGCGCTGAACTTCATTCTGTCAATTAATCCACCAACAATTAGTGCTGGAGTGATAATTGCGAATGTTGCTTGGAACATTGCAAACATTTGATGTGGAACTGTTCCTGGCCATCCTACACTACATATCTCGTCTTCAGGGAAGACTTGCATTTGATATGCAGCAGACCAAGTATCAGTACATGGACCTACTTCACCAAGTGGTGCCCATGCAGAGACATCGTTAAAGCCCACATATTGCAATGAGCCCATGAACATGTTTGCGTCATTGTCAATAGGTCCAAATGATAGGGAGTATCCCCATGCTACCCATTGCCATGACATTAATCCGATTACGATGAAGACCATACCAATTGTGCTAACTGCATTCTTTGATCGGGTTAACCCACCATAGAAGAATGCAACACCTGGCGTCATGATTAATACTAACGCAGATGCAGTGAGCATCCAAGCAGTATCTCCTGTATCAATTCTACAGGGTAACATGTTTCCTTCACCATCATCATACCAACATTCGTTAGGGTTTCCAGTGTAGATACCACTGGTTCCTAAGACATAACCATCCATGCCATCAGACACTTGCTGTGCAAATGCCTGTGCCATAGTGCCGGTTGCCGTAATAGCGACTGCAACTACAAGTAAAAGTGCATACTTGCGGTTCTTAGAATTCATTGATCTGCAACAAAGTTGGAAGTCATATAAGCATTGAGATTTTTAAAGCGTCAAAAGTGTAAGTTATTATATTTCAGTAATTTACGATACTAACATAGAATATGAAAATTATATCATGTATTTTTACGCTTGAAAAAGGTGTTGATAAAAACCAGAATGATAGAAGGTGTCAAAAATAAAATCAAATTCTCCCAAGTTGGCCATTTTTAATACATTCAAGACCAAAAACCTGGAGCTCACTGGGGAAGCCTTACGACAACGTTCCATTATCATTGCGTTAGCTACGGGTACTAATCCAACGGATAAGACAAGAACCTCAATTTCACGGAAAATTGCTTCTCAAAGTGGAGTGGTTTGGAAAAATTTGTATTCTGGAGTTTTTCGAGATTTGGATGAAATTTTAATTCCGCTAGGATTGGTTAAGGAGGAAGGTAGATTGCCATTAAAGCGAGGACCAAAAGCACTTCAAGAAAAAGGGGTTCCTTACTACAAGCTGACACAGAGTGGATTGTTAGTTTCATTGTCTCTTAATGAGATAAAAGATAGAAAAGAAATCTTGGAACGTTTTTTTTCAAATTCAAGCAAAGATGAAAATGAGTTTCATGATATAATATTGAAACTAACAAAAATTGCTCCTAAATTTACTTTTTCACTTTTTGAAAAGTATGTCAAGGCTTATTGTGAGGGAAAACTAAAACTGTTGCCCTTCAAATTTCAAAATTTAAAGAATGTCTCTGATGAAAGCCTAATTATTCAAAAAGAATTCCTTAAAGGCTTTACAAATTTGTCAAAGTCTGACGAAGAAAAGACTGTTAATTTGTTGAACCATATTTGTTGATCTAATTCTTGAAAAAACTCAATTCCCTGAAAAACTACAATCTTCAAAAAACCCATATTGTGATGAATTTTGCTAATTTTTATGTAGAACAATATAGGCTAGAATCGAATTTTGGACAAAAGTTATAACAGCCTCAAATTTCCGTCTATGCATGACAAGATTAGTGTGTCAAGATTATGGTTTTGAATGTGATTTTGTAGCCGAAGGAGACGATGTTGCAAAGGTAATAGAGGAATATGGGAAACATTCCTGTGATGAACATGGAATAGAATATTCTAAAGAGGCTTTGATGCAATTCATCATAAGAAAAGGTTGAAAAATTTACATGGTGATTTAATATGAATTTGTTAAGGAAGATTTTTTTGTTTTTAGAGGAATTAACAAGGTGATTTATCGTGCTTGGTGATAGAGACTATAGACAACTCATAAAAAAAGCCATAGATTCAATTGGTCACGAAATACAACCAAAAATAGATCCTAACGACATTAAAACAATTCATCTTCATGAAGTTGTTCAATGTTTAAGACGTTCATATTTTGATAGAGTTGAACCTAAAGAAATTGAAAGACGGGGCTTTAATGATTTAGTGAGTGGATTGCTTCGAAATATGAAGTATGGTTCTAAATCTGGGGAATTTAAAATGGAGGATATTAGTCTCAATGGACAAGCTGACATGATTGTTGATGATGCAGTGATAATTTTTCGTTCTGCAAATGGGCTGCCTGAAAATCCAATAGCAAGAGATTTGTTGTATTTGAATACATGCTTGTGGATTTTTGATAAGATGGATGGTATACTCATTTACATAACTGGTGATAGACAAGAAACCTCATTTACACTTTCTAGAAGTAAAAAAATGTTTGAGGAATTATCTAGACGCATTCGAATTTTTAATAAACTTCTTAAAGAAAAAAAGGTACCAATTTTAGAACCATCAGTTGAATGTTCAAATTGTCAATATTATGAAAAATGTTACCTTCCACAAAAAACTTCAGAATCAATATCATTGAAACAGCTAGTTGGATTTAACAAGTAATAGAAAAATATTGTAAAGGAATAATCCTTTAACTAATCTATTGGTTCTGGGTGCCCTTTACCACGTAGTGCAAAGCACACAATTGCGAGTGCAATTCCAATACCCAATGCTGAGCCAAATGCGGCTATACTTGCTTCTGCCATCGAAAGAAGCAAGTTAGATTGTCATTTATAACTTTGTCAAATTGCTTTTTATAAAAACAAATAATCGTAATATTAGATTTTTATGATACAATGTCTAGATACCTATTATTTTGTAAATTCGAAGGTAACTTGATTTTCTCCTCCCTTCATCATTGAACTCAGATTAAAAAATGCCTCACCTTTGACTGTCCATTCTGGAGTATTATTCACCAATGCTGACCAAAATTCTGGAGTATTTCCAGTATTTTTAATGGTAATTTTGTCAGACAAGATTGTAGGTGCATCATTCAAAATTACAAAATAATTTGAGGAGGCAACAAAACCTTCTGGTCTGGAACCAATTGTTCCAGCACTTACTCGAAGATCTTGTTCAAAAAGTTCGTATTTGATAAATTGTAAAATAACTGATTTGTAGTTTGGATTTGTAACTTTAAATTTAATTTGTAGTGTTACAGCTCTTTCCCTAATCTCTAAAATAGAGAGGTCATGAAGTTCAATTTCAATTGGTAAGATTTGTGCTTCAATACCTGGTTTGGAAAAAATGCCTTCCTCTGAGATGTCACTCAGTAGTGATTGACCAGAAAAAGCAACAATCCACAAAACACCAGCAAATGCTGCTATTGTGATAACCACAATAATTTTAGGATTCAATATTCATTTTTTGTTTGCATGTGTCTTAAATGTTAAGATAATTATTATACTGATTCATATTGATGGTATTAATGCAGTATTTTCAGGCTGTACAGATAGGAAAGCAGAGAGCAGCAAAATCACAAATGAAACTCTTCAATTTTGCTGGTTTTGCAATGCTAACAATAACTACAAAAAAAGATGGAGACAGGTTCGTACCTGTTGGGGAAGAAGATCTTACAGCAGTGATTCAGACTCCTGATGGATTTGTTACAATTTTAGTTGATAAGGAAGGTTATACTAAAGCCCAATCAAAGGCTTTGGAAAAAGATGAAGCTATCAAAATTTTCCTCAAAGCAAGAGAGTCTGGTATACCAGGATTTAAGGGAGAATATGTTGAGATATGGACTCAAAGATATCCTATAATTCAAAATGAATCTAACGTAGAGTAGAAATTTTTTTTAATTAAAAAATTATTTCGGTGCCAACAGAGTCACCTTTGATTGCTTTTTCTAAGATCTTCAGATCTGCTTTAAGAATACGAGTTTTAATTTTAGAACGTTCAATTATTTTCAATGCTAGAATATCCATTAGATCATAACCTCCAGCCACAGAATCTTGGCGAAGTAACATGTTACGGAGGGTTTTCAATTCAATTCGTCTGAATTTTTTTGCCTTTTTGTATTTGTTGGGATCCAAATCATAAACACCATCAACATCTGTTGCATTCAAAAATTGAGTTGCCTCAACCTTTTCAGCGATTAATGCAGCAGTACCATTTGTGCTGTGTCCCGGATGCAATCCTCCAACAATAACAATTAAACCACCATCTACAGCGTTACGAATTTCTTGTAAAGTTGTTGGGGGATGAGGATAGGCTTTATGTTTTAAGGCATAAATCAAGAGTTTTGCATTAAGGCGAGAAACTTCAATTCCTAGTTCATCCAAACTAGATTCGTCTGCGCCTGAAGATCTGGCATGATTAATGTAGTGTCTAGCAATGGTACCACCCCCGGTCACTACCACAGGCTGACAAATTTTGCTAATCTTAACTAGAAATCTAGCATAGTCCTTCAAGACTTTGACATTGTCCACACTAAATATTCTACCAGAAAGTTTGATGACAATTCGTTTTTTCATTACTTTAAATCACCAAGGATTGATTTGGCTGCAATTTCAACTTTTTTTCTATTCTGCTTTGAAGTATAAACTCTGAGTATATTCATGAATCCTGACATTTGAGTCCAAATCAATCATAATCTACCAGCTAATCTTTGTTCTAAGACAATCTTGTCAGCTATTTTATTAATTGCAGAACCCAACACTTTTCTTAGTTCACTGTTCTTTGTGTAATCTGCAGTGTAAGGTCCTACTGTGATACGATCATCCATTGCCAATTCAAAACCTTTACGAAACTTTCCGCCTGTAACGCCAAAGCAAATTCCCCCCATTTTTTTCAACATTGCAAAGCATGGAATGTCATTGGGGCTGTCACCAAAGTAAATCATATTATCAAAAGGAACTTTCCTTTCTTCAGGCGGTACGAATTTGTTAACCAAGTATGGTGATTTGCGAAGTTCTAGAGCGGATATGCCCTTATTTATTGCAAAAAGAAATTTGATTTTTTCTGTAAATGTTACAATAGACTTAATTGAATTTATTCTTGATTTGGGATCCTCACCAAATTGACTAGCAAACACTTGAAAATTGGAAAAAGAGGGACAGCCTTGGATCAAAACTTCTATGCCTTGTGATATAATATAACACTCCAATGTTACGCCAGCTGTTACAAACTCGTTATTTTCAGATATTTTTGTTCTAATTTCTGAAATAAAATCAGCAACACCATTGTAGGGAAGTATTTTTTTTCCTAACTTTTGCAATTTTTTGTTTGTATTTTGTTCAATATCTCCAGATTCTATTAACCTCAGCATTTTTGTCATCCAAGCAAGTGGTGGATCCCAACCATTTTTTACTAATTCTTCTACTTCACCCCAGAATGATTTGTTATCTATCCCATTCTGTTCAAGTAGAAAATAGGAAGTGTCTGGAGCTAGAGTACTATCACAATCACAAATTAACGCTATTGTGTTATGAGTCATCTTGAAGGAGTTTTTTTAAAGTATTTCATGATGTCTAGGTGAACCTTTTGTTTTGTTTTAGAAGCATCAACAATTTTCCAATGCTTTTTCTTTGCTAGCTGTCTGTATGCTTTAGAAATTTTTCTTGAAAATTCTCGGTTTTTTTCAAATTCATCTCGCTTTGTTTTTTTGCGACTAAATGCTTCTTTTTGAGATACATCAAGTACAATTACCAAATCAGCTTTTGGTAAGCCTTCATCTAGATTTTCTAGCCAAGCTAAATTCATTCCATTTGCCAGACCATAGACAAGATTTGATTGGTAGTATCTATTCATTATCAAAACGGAATTTTTTGAAATCGCGTCTTTGATTTCTTTCAGTTTCTCCCATCTATTTGCAGCTAAAAGGCAATGAACTACTTGGACTGGCAGTCTTCTTTTGCCAATTAGATATTTTTTGATCTCTTTTCCTATAGGTGTTGAGTAATCTGGGAAACTAAAGACCTTGGTCTTGATTTTTCGTTTTCGTAATGCATTAGCTAAAAGTTGGGATTGTGTCTTTTTTCCAGCTTGATCTCCACCCTCAATTACAATAATCATAAATTGTGTTCACAATTAATTTAATTAATTAAATATCTATCAAAATTTATAACTAAAAACGGTCTTCTTTACAAAATGGGCTTAGTGTCTTATATGGCAAAAGAGATGGTTAGAGAAATTGGGAACAAATCACGTGAGTTCTACGAATTTGTACTTCCTCCAATAGACATGTTTGAAGAAAATGATAACCTTATTATAAAAATAGATATTCCTGGATTTGATAAGAACGATATAAAATTAACGATTCAAAGAAACATACTTTCAATCAATGCTGAAAAAAAGGATGACAAGTCTCTTAAAGGGACTATAGTTTGTAAACAAAGACCCAGCATCATTGATAAAAAAATTAGGCTTCCAATAAGAGTGAAAGAAGGGGAAGAGAAGGTTAATTCTGCTAAATATTCACAAGGAGTTTTAACAATAACAATACCTACTGGAAATAATTCAAAAAAAATTCCTATTGAATAACTAATTATCGTTTTCTAAAAATAGCAAAAATACCCATTACCACTAAGGAACCTATCATTCCAGCTAACCCTACAAATTCATTTGTAGAATACAAAATAGCCGATCCGATAAAAATTGCAGAAGAGAGAATGCTGCCTGAGAGTAAAGTATTAGATTTTGGTTTTGCGTTTAACAATTGAAGTGATCTGTTATCGTCAATGAATTTTTTTAACTCTGGTGCAATTGAGATGGTAGCGTCAATTGATTTTACAAATTTGTCAAATGAATATTTAATTTCTTCAATATATGCATCTCTAATCAGATTTTCTTCTTCGAGAATATTTTTTAAAACTTTAACAAATTTAAAATCAACTTTGTGCGTATGATAAATTCCTTCAATAATTGATGCCATTCGTATATACAATGCTAGATGTTTTGGTAACACGAACGGAAAATGGCTCATTGTTTTATTGGCCATCTCCATAAAGCTTTTGACTTCTATCTCATCTGGTTTTTTTCCATGCAATGCTCTAATGGTTAATTCTATTGCTTTCTCTATCACAGAACGATTGAATTCTGGCATAAGCATCCCAAGATCGTTCATTGCGTTTACTGTTCGTGGAGGATCTTTTTCTATTAATGCAAGATACAAACGTATTATCTGCATTCTTGTTTTATTATCTAGTCTTCCTACCATCCCGAAGTCATATAAGATTAATTTTCCATCGTCGGTGACGGATATGTTACCAGGATGTGGATCTGCATGGAATATAGAATGACGGAGCAGCATGGTGAAAAAAACCTTATGTACATCAATTACCAACTTTTGTCTATCAATTTCCTTCCTATCTAAGGCTTCGATATTTGTGACCTTTATTCCTGGAATGTAATCTAATGTAAGCACATTTTCTGTTGAATAGTCATCGTAAACAGATGGTATTATTACGTTATCATAGCTCTCCATATTTTTCTTGATTGATTTTAGGTTGGAAGATTCCATTTTGTAATTTAGTTCTTCATGAATTGTTTCAATAAATTGCGCAAGCATTGCACGAGCTGAAAAAGCTAAGTTAGGATCAACAAATTTCATTGCTACTGGCAAGATTTTCTTTAGAACTTTGAGATCTTGTTCAACAATTTTTTCTATGCCAGGTCGTTTTACTTTTATAATGACATCTTGTCCATGTATTTTTGCTCGATAAACTTGACCTAATGAGGCACCAGATAATGGTTGTTGATCGATGGCTTCAAATTTTTTATCTAGTGTTCCTAATTCTTTTTCAACAATTGGTTTTACTTGATCAAAAGGAGCTGCAGGAACCTCATCTTGTAGTTTTGAAAGCTCTTCCAAGTATGGTTGAGGTAAAATGTCAGCTCTTGAAGAAAGCCATTGACCCAGCTTGATGTAGACAGGTCCCAAAGAGATAAAGGTATTAAGAACTCTCTTTGCATTTTTCCTGTATTTTTCCACATCAATGTTCTTACCCTTTTGTTTGACCCATTCTCTTCTATCTTTCCGTAATGCAAGAATTGAAGGAAGGAGTTTAACAAGAACTTTTAAAATTCGAAATGTGAGTATTACAAATCACCTTTTGTGATTTTTTATCATTTTTGTAATAGAATAACCTAGGTATCCAAAAGCAAGTGATGCAAGTATTCCTGAAAGTGTAGAAATTTTCATTGACTTGAAGTTTTTAAAGACAGTTGTTCCAACTTTGGCGCCACCAAAGGCTGCACATAACAACCCAATTAGTAACTCAGGTGTGTCAAAAACCAGATGGCCAAGAGGATCTCTTTGTGGGTCAACTTTATCCATATGTACTAGAAATTTATCGTCATATTCACGTATGTGCAACTTACCATACCGATATTGTTTTTTTGCACCATTTTTTTGCCCGAGATAAGTAACTTTTGCCTTGTTTGGCATAAATTCTCGTAACTCCTTTGGGACTTCAATCTCATCCCATGACATGATCCAAAATTTTCAGCATCAAATATAATCTTAGCTTGTTTGAGTTGCTTTTTGCTTTCGTTTTTTAATTTGTAAATATGCAAATATTCCTATACTAGCTACTATTGGTAAAATTATCAATTGTGAGGGATCAAGATCAGATTTTTGACTTTTTGATAGATCGTTTACAAAAATTGTTGTATCATAAATAATGAACTTCTCATCACGAAGTGAATCTTTGTATCGTACAGTAATTCTAATATCATGCTCACCATATTTTGTTTCACCGTCAAATTCTAATGGCATATTAAATGGGACGGGGGAATCAGTGCCTATTTCGTCAATAAATTGGGTTAATGGTATAATATTAGAATCACCCATTGATTCTAGTGTGACAAATCCGAATAAAGCGTCCTCATTTCCTTCGTTAATTATTTCACCAATTACAGTTGGTTTTCCTGACAAATCAATAACTCTTACATCATAAATTTTTGCATCGATTAATCCTTTGATGTAGAAATCGACAATTCGAGAAATTGTCTGTCGATCACCATGCGCGTTAAAATAAGTTAACTCCATTGGAATACGTAGTGTTTCACCTTTTAGTGATTCGGGGATGAAGATATCAGCTTCTAGATATTTTGAAGTTCCAGGATTAATGTGGCCAATGTCCCAGTTTGTGTCAAATATGACAACCTTTTCAATATTTGTAACTGATGTGGTAGTGGATGAAATTGCCGTTGCAGTATTTGTTGCAACAATGTCTACACCAGAAATAGGAGCTGTTCCATCATTTGATACTTCAATTACAATATGATTTGTTTGTAAAGAAGTCAAAAATGGATCAAGTGCACGCATGTTAATGATACTATCACCAGTTACTTTGAAATCAAAATCAAAAAATGCATTTCTGACTCCAGATTCTCTTAATCTAGAATAGTCAACCTTAATCGAGCCGGGATATCGTTTAATTTCAAGATCATCACCAATATTGACAAAAAATGTCAGGGTAAAGGTATCACCAGCAACTGAACTAGAATCGCTGTCAGCCAGAATTAAAGAACCAACTCCATCTGCCGAACTAAAACCAAATGACAATGAAAGTTGTCCTCTAATTCCTGTGATATCCTGTGTTCCTACGTTCGCCAATACTACAGTAAATGGTACATTTCTATCACCCGGATCTACTTCCATTTTTTCATCTGGTATGCCAAAAAATGCATCGAGATATTTTACATCACCAAATTTTCGTTCAAACGGTGAATCACCAGTACTGACTTGAGCAAATACATCTAGAATGAATAATTGTGAAATTACTAGTACGACAATTAATGCAAGTAATGAAAATTTAATCATGTTGCGACCTCCATTGGCTTTGGTTCCTCACCATCAATTGCACGACCATCTGTGATCGTGATTACTCGATCTACATCACCAAATTGCTCTTTTTCATGTGTAACTATGATGAATGTTTGATTTAGTTTCTTAGCCATAGATTTCATAAGTTGTATTATGGTTTTAGCAGTAATAGAATCTAGATTTCCAGTTGGTTCATCTGCAAGAACAATGGATGGATTATTTATCAAACCTCTTGCGATTGCTACTCTTTGAGATTGACCGCCAGAAATTTTATTTGCACGCTTATTTAGTTGATCCTGGAGGCCTACAGATCCTAATAGCTCCTTCGCATCATACTCTGCTCCGTTTTGTGTTCTCTGTATATTTCTAGGAAGTATTACGTTCTCTAAAACAGTTAGATCTGCTAGAAGATTTGAAGATTGAAAAACAAATCCTAGTTTATCATTTCTAAATGAAGAGATTTCATCATCATTAAGTTTTGATGTATCAATTCCGTCAATGAAGACTTTACCACTAGTTGGTCGATCTAGCAAACCAATCATATTCAATAGAGTGGATTTACCAGAACCTGAGCTCCCAACAACTAAAATAAATTCTCCTTTGTTAATACTGAAAGAAACATCACGTAAAGCTTTGACCTTGGTTTCACCTTCACCATAAGTTTTGTGTAGATTTTTGATTTCAAGGACTTTATCAGACAGCTCTTATCGCCTCCACAGGTTGAAGTTTTGTAGCTCTGTAGGCCGGATAGATTGAGGCAGTGATTGCTAACCCAAATGACATAAAAGCAGTCTGAATAATTTTGGGCCAATTATAGGTTACTTCTAATGGAATACTCCCCTCCCATGACATGTTAGTTTCTTTAGCATAGAATGTATATCCTAAACCCGCGGCAGTTCCAACGCTTGCGCCAATAATACCAATTATCACCCCCTGTAACAAAAATAAAATCAGAATATCTTTTCTCTTTGCTCCAATTGAACGCATTATTCCAATTTCTCTAGTTTTACTTGAAACAAGCATCATCTGAATTGTTACAATGGCAAAAGCAGAAGACATCATTCCAAAATATCCGATCATGTTGATCATTCCAATACCAGATCTAAAACCACGTAACGTTGTTTCTGCGGATTCCTCTATAGTCTCAGCTTCAAAATCATCATTTGGAAATGATGCCAGAAAGAAATTTTTTACATCTAATGCTTTTGTACGATCATTTAATTTCACTAGAAATGAGCTAGACTTGCCATCGCGATCAAGCATGTCTCTTAAAGTATCAATATGTATCAATACACTATTATCGAATCCTTGACCGCCAGCTGAGGTGGAAATGCCACTTATGATGAATTGTTTTGTTTGATCTTGGCCCCAACGATCAACAACTTTTAGTTTTACACTCTCTCCTGGTTGAAGACTCCCTAATTCTTGTGCAATCCATGAACCCAGTACAATTGAATTTCTTGAAAAAACGTACTGGCCATCAGAAATAGTTTCATGAGCTGTAGATGTTCGAATGTCTCGTAATGGATCAACCCCTAAAATCGAAACTTTAGTTTCTTCAAACCTTTCACCGTATTTTGTTGCGTTGATAGAAGCTATCGATGACAGCCGTGGCGTTACTGCTTCCACATATGGTATTCTTTCAAACCAGTTTACTAGTGATAAATCAGATTTGTCAATGAAATCTTCTTCGTCAGTGATGTAGATATCGCCAAATCTATAATCAGACATGTCTCGAATAATTGCATCATAGAGGCCTTGGAAAATTACAAAATTAACGTGAATTACCAAAATTCCAATTGAAACCGCCAAAACTGCTCCAATCAAACTTCCTTTTTTGTTTGACAACATTCTTAGCGCTAAATTGAGTCTGTAATCCAATAGATTAGAATAAAAAGTCTGATATTTAATATATTTGATGTCTAATACTAATATTTACGACATTTTTATTAACAATAAGTTTTGTATATCTAATTAACATAGAAAAAGGTGATAAATTGGACAAAATTGACATGCAAATTCTAACCAATCTGCTGAATAATTGTAGGGAATCTGATCGACAAATTGGAATGAATGTTGGAATTTCAGGTGGAGCCATAAAATCCAGAATCAACAAAATGCTCAAAAGTGGAGTCATTAGATTTTTCACATTAAAGATTGAGCCACCAGCTTTGGGATATGGAGTTATTTACTTTGTAATAACAGGTGAGGACATCGATGAAGTTTTACAGCAAGTGAAATTAATTGGTGAGCCATTTTTTGTTGTTCCATGTGTTGGTGGAATAACTGTTTGTAGTATTGTCATAAAAGAAAATGTACAACAGAAATTAGAGCTTGCAAAAAATCTTATGAAGAATATTCGAGTCCTAACAATATTTGAAGCTGAAAGTGCTGGTACTAGTCCCAATTTAACAAAAACTGATTTACAAATTATTAATGAATTAATAAAAGATCCACGGCAAAAAATTGAAGAACTTGCAAAAAAAACTAGTCTATCTACAAAAACTGTGACACGATCATTAGATAAATTACAAGCTGATGAGACAATACAATTTACATTAGTGTATGAGCCAACAAAGATTGAAGGATATATTCCATATTGTATTCTGACATGGATTGATGGAAACCTAAAACAAATACTTAATGTTTTGGAAAATGAGTTTTCTCAACACTTTTTACAAAAACCGTTTCTTGCAAAAAACCAAATTGTTCTATTTATGTATAGTGATAATATTTACAAATTAGATCAATTAACACAGCAAGTTAGAAAAATTTCAGGAATTCGTTCTGCAGATTTATTCATACCGAGAAAGATTGCATTGCCTCAAGAGTGGATAAAAGGTGCTATTGCTGAAGCTAAAAAATCACCTAAACTTCATTTAATGTATCAGGTGAATTAAATGAAGAAAAAGAAAATCTATCAAGGTAGAATAATTGGACTTAGTGTTTATGATTTAACTATTCATGGAAGAAAAATCAAACGTGTAATACTAGAACATCCTGGTGCTGCTGCAATGCTAGCAATTGATAAAGATCAAAAAGTCCTAATGGTAAAACAGCATCGTTTTCCACATGGTTATCAACTTGAGATTCCTGCAGGTACACTAGAAAAAGGGGAACGCGCAAAAACATGTGCAATACGTGAACTTCAAGAAGAAACAGGTTACAAGGCAAAAAAAATGGAGCATTTTCTTACGTATTTGCCTTCTGTGGGATATAGTGCCGAGAAAATTCATTGTTTTCTTGCTACAGGGCTAGAAAAGGTATCGGCACAACAGCTAGATATAGATGAAATAATGTCAGTTGTAAAGATTGATCTTAAACGAGTAATCAAAATGATAAAGGCTGGAAAGATTAAAGATTCTAAAACAATTTGTGCTGTTCTAACGTATGCAACTAAAAAGAAACTTTACTAGAATTATTGGGAATAAATTGGTTTTACTAAATCTACTACATCATCCCATGATTTTGCAATTCTTTCAAACTTGTAAATGAGATCTAGATAACCAATTGGAATTTGCTTCTTTTTTTCTAATAAAGTTTTAAATTTTGTTATTTTTTCTTGATGTTTTTTATGTTGGGCTATAGCTTGGATTGCTAAAGTTCTATCATTTTTTGTAAATGCATCAATTGATATCACTGCAATTGGTGCAAAATCCTTTGCTAATTCATGTAGCTGTTTTAGTTCATTCTTTGACAGAGTAGTATTTGCAATAGAATTTCCTAATTCTGCAATAGTATCACCAGCAATTTCGAGCATATTTGCAGCAATTCTATAGTCAAGAATATCTATATTTTTAAGACTCAAAGCTCCTGCTAGTCTAACATCTATCATTGTACTTCGAATTAACCTAACAAGAAGGAAATACTGTCTGTTCACCTCAACATCTCTATTTGATAGTGTCAGGAGATTGGATTTATCATCTGAAATCAATCCTGAAACTACATCATTATACATTCCAAGTGCAAGCGCACTAATTCGTTTCAGAATTTTATCTGGCTGCAGAGTTGTTGCATCCAACAAAAACTGCATGTTTATATTAGATGCATCTTCATCAATGATTTCCATTCCTACTAATCTTCGCGTGGAATTACGAATTTTTTCTCTATCTTCTATTGGAATTGATTTTTTTCCTTGTATTCTGATTATATCGTACCCAAGAAGATATGCTCCTGTGATATCTGCAACAATGTTTTCATCCTTTGGTAGTGGGTATGAGATTATGACATCCTTTGATGGTCTGTTTTCCTTGGTTAGTGAAATGGAAAGACTATCCTGTCCAGTTTCTAGTTCTACTTCGGATTTTTTGCCAAGCTTATTGGCATCAACCCACTCTTTTGGTAAAGAGACCAGAATGGTGCTTCCAATCTTTTGTAGGCGTCGAATGAATTTAGTCAATTTATATCAATTTAATTTATTTAAGCCATATTCTTATATTTCTTGGGAAATTTAAATTTAAATTAATGAGAGGCGTGGCATTTTGTCCTGCACATGTTACAGGTTTTTTCAAAGCTGATGTGGAACAACAGAAACCTGAACTAATGGGTTCGCTTGGTGCTGGATTTTCAATTAAGGAGGGGGTTACAACAATCGTTTCTGTGAAGAACAGTAACAAAAATGATTTTCAAATAAACATTTCAGGATATGAAACGGATAACACGGATGTTTCTAAATATGTTGTTAATGAGTTTCTAAAGTTAACTGAACAGAATTATTCTGTTGCCGTTCACCATGATATTGCAGTTCCAATTGGATATGGACTTGGATGTAGTGGAGCTGTCGCATTATCGTTAGCATTTGCATTAGATCAAGCACTTGGAACAAAATTATCCAAAGAAGGGATTGGAAAAATTGCTCATATCGCTGAAGTTTCTTGTAAAACTGGTCTAGGAGATGTCATTGGTGCATTCCATGGTGGATTTGAAATCAGAACAAAGTCAGGTGCTCCTGGAGTTGGGTCTCTGGAAAAGATTGACACTCATTCTAAAGTGATTATCATATGTTTTTCACCGGTATCTACAAAAAAGTTCCTTGATGAGAATTTAGCTATAATTAATGGTCTTGGTGGAAAGATGGTCGACAAGCTCATTCAAACTAAAGACTATAATGAATTTCAGGACATGTCTGTAGAATTTGCGAAATATGTTAGAATAATGACTCCTACAATGGATTCTGTGATATCTGAACTAGATTCTATTGATATAAAAAGTGGTGTCGCATTGTTTGGTGAGACGATATTTACTCTTGTTCCGGAACAAAAGGAAGATCAGGTGTTAGAAATTTTCAAGAGGTATGACAACGGCATTCTAATTCAATCTGAAATTGACAACGTCGGCGCACGACTTCAATAAACTGATCTAAAGATTCTATCATGGTATTAATACCCAAAAATCATCCGCGTGCAAAGTCTTTGTTCATACGAGAGAAACTTGTTGATGGTTTCGATGATGGTGTAGTAACGAAAGAAGGACTTTTGGCTCACGGAAGAGGTGAAGCGTTTGATTATCTACTTGGTGAAAAGACTACTCCCATTGCGAAAAATGCGATTAAAGCTGCCTCTGCAGCCTTGCTTTTGGCTAAAAATTCTGTAATTTCTGTGAATGGGAATATTGCAGCCTTGTCTCCAAAAGAGATTGTAAAACTAGCTAGAATTGTTAACGCAGAGATCGAGGTTAACCTGTTCTACACCAATGACGCCCGGAAAAGAAACATCGTCAAACTATTGAAAAAGAATGGTGCGAAGCAGGTCCTAGGATTAGATCGCAAATCACAGAAACGTATTCCAAAACTGGATTCTGCACGAAGAGTTGTCGATAAAGATGGAATTTTTTCAGCCGATGTCGTGCTGGTTCCAATAGAGGATGGGGATCGTACTATTGCTCTCAGAAAATTTGGAAAAAAAGTAATCACATTTGATTTAAATCCACTCTCCAGAACAGCTCAAACAGCCCACATCACTATTGTTGATAATGCCACCCGGGGAATGAGTGAGCTGGTGTTATGTTGTTCCAGATTATCATCAAAGAATGAAACTATTCTGAAAAAAATTCTTCGTGGATTTGACAACAAAAAGAATCTTAGAATGAACATTCTCGAAATTAAAAAGAATCTTTCTAGGAGGGCCTCTCATGTCTAGAACAGTAAAAGATATTATAGACATGAAGAAAGCTGGCAAGAAAATTTCTGTTCTAACTAGCTATGACTATGCTTTGGCATCACTTTGTGATAAGGCTGGTATTGACATGCTTCTAGTTGGAGATAGTGCAGGAATGGTTGTTCTTGGATACGAGAATACTATACCAGTTACTATGGAGCAGATGGAAATCTTTGTTGGAGCTGTATCACGTGCGAAACAAAATGCATTGGTTATTGGGGATTTACCATTCATGTCATACCAAGCTAGTATTTCTGATGCAATTTCAAACTCTGGTAGACTGATCAAGGCTGGAGCTGATGCTGTAAAACTAGAAGGTGGTTCTGTCATGGCAGATACGATATCTACTATAGTTAAGATGGGCATCCCTGTAATGGGACACATCGGTTTTCAGCCTCAAACTACTGCCCTTACACAGGGATACAAGGTTCAGGGAAAAACATTCGAGACCGCGAAGCAGCTAATCGAGGATGCTAAAGCGTTGGAAGAGGCTGGTGTGTTTAGCATTACTCTAGAGATGATAAGTCATGAAGTATCAAAAATAATTTCTGAAAGTATTGATATTCCGACTATCGGTATTGGTTCTGGTTTACACTGTGATGGACAGGTTCTTGTTATACATGATATACTTGGATTGTATGAAAAGCTGAAGCCAAAGTTTGTGAAACAATATCTTTCACTGTCTAATGATGTGGTTCAAGCTGTTTCGAAATTCAAGAGTGATGTAGAATCAGGATCGTTCCCAGCTGAAGAAAATTGGTTTTCAATGGAGAGAGAAGAATATGGAAAGCTCAAAAAAGCGTTCTAGAAAACATCCTTCTTTGGATATAGTTGGAAGCTATGGTTCTGAATTATCTGGGAAACGGATTGTTCTTTGTGTAGCTGGAAGTGTTGCGGTGTACAAGGCGATCGAACTAGCCAGATTATTGATGCGACATGGGGGCCATGTTGTTTGTGTAGTTAGTAATGCGGCAACAAAACTGGTGAAACCAGATTATTTTAAGTGGGCCACAGGAAATAAGGTCATAACTAAACTAACTGGTGATTTGGAGCACATTGATGTTGCAGATTACAAGCGATCCGATTTGATTATTGTCTATCCTGGAACAGCTAACACTCTGGGTAAATTAGCTAACGGTATTGATGATACTCCTTTAAGTACGGTTCTAACGGTTGGATTTGGTTCTGGAATACCAATAGTTATGGCACTTGCGATGCATGAATCCATGTATCACAACAAAGCTGTGAAAAAAAATATTGATTTCCTTAAAAATAAAATTGATTTTGTTGCGCCAAACATTATAGAGGGGAAAGCTAAAGCTGCGGAGCCTGAAGATGTTTTGGAGTTTGTGTTGAAAAAGTTTGGATATTCATCTACTCTACATAAAAAAAGAATTCTCGTGACAGCTGGTCCGACGGTAGAATACATCGACCCTGTACGAGTGATTACAAACCTCAGTACAGGTAAAACAGGAGTGTTTTTAGCCTCGGAATTAGTCTCTGCTGGGGCTAAAGTTACTCTGGTGTATGGTCCTGGAACAACCACTCCTCCAAAAGGTGCTAAAGTAATTCGGGTTAGGACTGCAAAAGAAATGTTTGATGTTGTAAAAAAAGAAATGAAAAAGAAGTTTGATGTTGTAATACTAGCAGCTGCGGTTTCAGATTATACTGCAGAAAAAATTTCCAAAACAAAAATTAAAAGCTCAAAGAAAAGCTTAGTTCTTCGATTAAAACAAGCTCCGAAAATTATTGATCAGATAAAAAAAATACAGAAGAATGTATTTTTGGTTGGATTTAAAGCTGAAACTAACTTTTCTAGAAAAGCTTTGGAGAGCGTAGCAAGAAAAAAAATGAAGGAGTGTAAAGCTGATCTTATGATTGCAAATGATATTGGATCAGATAGATACATAAGAAATCCAGATTACAATGAAATTCTTTTGGTAAATTCTGGAAAAGCTGTTTCGTCTGGATGGAAAAGAAAGGAAAAGATTGCTAAAATCATTAGAAAAGAGCTTGAAAAGAGAATTTAAGCAAAATTTGCTCATTGAGTGATTAATTTTTGAGTAGATCCGTGATATTTCTAATTCAAAATTCATACTTATGAAACAAAAATGCAAAAAGTGCGGTAAGAAATACGATGACAGCGTAAGCAAGTTTTGCTCACTAGACTGTGCCTATTCCTATTCAGAATTAGATTTAGAAGATTATCTACTTCTTAGAGCAGCATAAGCTCTTTTGTAAATTTGTGCATTGGAATGGCTTTCATTCCAACCATTAACGAATCTTCAATTCTCACACCAAAATTTTTTGGAATGTAAATTCCTGGTTCCACTGTTATTGCCATGTTATTTTCTAGTTTCATTCTACTAAGTTGAGAAATGTTTGGCAACTCATGTACTTCAAGTCCAATTCCATGTCCAGTGGAATGAATAAAGTATTTACCAAATTTTTTTTTCTTGATGAAATCTCTACATGAATCATCAACAGACTTACAGCTAGCTTTTAGTTTTACAGCTCGTAACCCAAGTTTTTGTGATTCTTTAACAATTTCATACACATCTTTAGCTTTAGAAGAAACCCTTCCCAAACCAAAGGTTCTGGTTGCATCAGAAACATAGCCCTTGTATCGCAGAGTAATATCTACAACAATCATATCCCCATTCACGAACTTTCTGTCAGTGACTTGTGCGTGTGGAAGTGCTCCATTCTGGCCGCCAGCTATAATCAATGGGTTCAACGTTCCTCGATATCCAGTATCAAACATGCCTCGTTCCATCCCATAAGACATCAAAATTGTTTGAAGTTCAGACTCTTTCTGGCCTTTTTTGATCATTCCGGCACAAATTCCAAACATTTCATCAATTATCTTTGAAGCTTTTTTCAGAATTGTAATCTCGGAAGAATCCTTAATCATCCTAGAATTGTAGAATGGTTCCGTAGAATGTCTAATGGAATGAACAGATTTCTTCAATGATGTCATTATCTCATAGTTACTACAATCGGTACAAACTCGTTTGTTCTTAATTTTAGAAACCAAACTAGGCACCAATGCAGTTCCACGTTCCGTTGATACTACATCACAGTTCTTTGATTCGGTTCTAGCTCTTCCAACCTCCAGTGCAGGAGCAATGATAGTACATCCATTCCTGTCCAAAATGCTGATCGCCTCTCCCCAAAATCCGGTCATATAGAATAGGTTTTCAGGCTCAAATGCAACCAAAGTGTCGCAGTTCAGCTTTTGAGTGTGTTTCAGGAGTATGGATCGCCTATTTTTCACACAAAAAATTTCTTTTTTTGAAATTTATGTTTGCTGTAAAGTTTGTATACCGGATCTTAGGGTTGGATTTGATGTCTGAAAAAAAGAAGGTTGTTGCGTTACTCTCTGGTGGACTGGACAGTCAGCTTGCTGTAAAAATGATGCAAAAGCAAGGCTTTGATGTACATGCAGTAGCAATACGAACACCATTTTGTGATTTTGATTGTGGTAAGGGTTGTGGTTTTGATATTGTAAACAGAGCAGAGGTACTAAATGTTCCACTAAAGACAGTTTTTCTTGGTAAAGAGTATATAGAAATGTTAAAGCACCCAAAGTACGGACGTGGTGCTGGATTTAATCCATGTGTAGATTGCAGAGCAATGATGTTTGATGCCGCAAAAAAACACATGGAAGAGATTGGTGCAGAGTTTATAATTTCAGGCGAAGTTCTAGGACAAAGACCAATGAGTCAACATGGTCCTGCACTGAGAACAATTGAAAAGGAATCTGGTTTGAAAGGAAAAATTGTAAGACCGTTATCAGCAGCTTTACTTCCAAAGACAGATCCAGAAAAGAATGGTCTGATTCAAAGAAAAGATCTTGGAATGATCAAAGGTCGTTCAAGAAAGATTCAACTACAAATGGCAAAAGAATTTGGCATACAAGACCCACCAAATGCAGGTGGCGGATGTCTACTAACTGACAAAGCATTTGGAAGAAGAGCTTTTGATCTGTTCGATCACACTGAAACACCAACATTCAATGATATTGATTTGTTAAAGGTTGGACGGCACTTCAGACTAGACGAACACACAAAGCTAGTTGTTGGAAGAGGTAAAGAAGAAAACGTAAACATTTCTCTACTCGCTCTACCCGATGACATAAAATTAGAAGCTAAAGATGTAATGGGACCAACTGCTCTCTTACGTGGAAAGACTGCAGATCAACACAAAGAACTTGCAGCTTCTATCACGCTACGTTACTCCGACGCGCCAAAGGATTCTACACACACTGTTATTCTAAAGAAGGATTCATGTGAGGAAGAGGTTGAGATTAATCATGCTCAAGAGGAATCATACCTAAAGTTCAGAATCTAGCCTCAAAAGTTGTCTGTATTTTTTGATATAGGGAAGCCTTTTTGAATAAGAGGATCGCTTCATCACCTGTATGCAAAAACAAGAAAACACCACCTATCTGAAGGCAATAACCATCAGAGACCCTAGTGATCTTCATTCCATAAAGGAAGATATCAAAAAGAACATGATCTTGATTCTTAGGGTTACACCACTGGCACAAAAGGATGTAGAGCAACTAAGAAAAGTTGTTGAAGAGCTTTACACCATTGCAAAAAATGCTAATGCGGACATTGCTAGACTAGGTGAAGAGAGGATAATTATTGCACCTTCTAATGTAAAAATCTGGAAACCTGAATACGATCTAAAATAATTTTATAGCTTCCTGTATTTGTGGATAATGAGATGGAACTCTGAACATTCTTCTAATGGATATTGCAAGGTTCTCCGACTTTCTTCTTTCACCATGGTTTACAAGGACACGACGTAGTTTTGGTCTAAGTCTGTGCACAAATGAAATCAGTTGGTTATAATCACTGTGTCCGCTGAATCCATCAAGTTTTTCAATTCCACAATTAATGTTGACTGCCTCAACCTTACCTTCTCTTCCCAACATGGAAACTTGACTAGCTCCATCAAGAACTCTTCTTCCAAGGGTTCCATTCACTTGATATGATACAAATAGAATCTTGTTCGTTTTGTCAGGAGCTATATTCTTAAAGTACTCCAGTACTGGACCGCCCTCTAACATTCCTGATGTTGCTAGAATAATACAAGGAGTATTTTCACGAAGTGGTTCGTCTCGGGCATCTTGATGTGCTACGTTGGTAAAGTATTCAGAATCAAATGGATTGTCGTCCGTTTCTAAAATTTTCTGACGAAGTTCTCTTGCTAGATATTCTGGATATGCTTCGTGAATTGATGACGCCTCGGAGATCATTCCTTCTGTAAATACTGGCGCTTCAACCATTTCCCCAGATTTCATATAATGATCGATAACCATCATTATTTCTTGGGCACGGCCAACTGCAGGAATTGGAATCAAGATCTTTCCATCGTCTGTAAGTGTGTTATTTATGGCATTAATGAAGGAGGACTCTACCTCCTGTCTAGAAGGCTGAATGTCCTCTTTTGCGCCATATGTGCTCTCAATTAGTAAGGTTTCAACTCTTGGGAAATTCCAGCTTGCGGCTTCGAATAGAATGCTTTTTCCATACTTGATGTCACCTGAATAAACAAAGTTGTGATCACCATTCCCTATATGGAAATGACAAAGAGCGGAACCAAGAATATGTCCTGCGTTAGCTAGAACGAGTTTAATGTCAGGAGAGATGTCTGTAACAGTCCCATAGGGAAGGGTTATTACTTGTTTCATTATTTGTTTGACATCTCTTTCAGAATAGATTGGGGTCCTTCCTTGTGCAGATGCAACCTTGATTGCATCAAGTTGAATCAAGTTCATCATCGGTAGAGTTGGTTCGGTACAATAGATTGGGCCTTTGTAACCATACTTGCACAGAACTGGCAAAAATCCAGTATGATCAAGATGTGCATGGCCAATCACTACTGCATCAAGATCATCAAGTGTAAAACCTAGCCAATCCAATCTTGGATATGATTCCGATGGGCTACGAGCTCCGGGATTTATACCACAATCGATCAAAACCTTGCTCTCTCCTGTTATTAATAACATACAGGAACGGCCAACTTGACCAAATCCTCCTAGTGTTAATAAAGAAACTTCGGATTTTTGTGCTAGTTTAGGCCTAAAGATCTCATCTCCGATCTGTCTTAGCTGTTTACTCCTTTCTGCTGAAGAAATTTTGAGATTATAGTTGATCATTTGAATTATACTTGATGGATTTGTGGTTGACTTTCTTATTCTTAATTTCCATCCAATCTTTTCTGTAACTTCGATATGATTGAATTCTTGTGCATTTCTTTGAAGTAGCCACGGTCTCTTTGCTTCAACAGAAACTTCACCAGTAGTAGTATCAAAGAATGTACTTTGCAGATTTGCATCCTTTGGAATCATTTGAGTAAGAATTTGTCTTGCGTCTTCTTCTGACTTTCTAATTGATTCGTCGGTCCTGACTACAATTCTTTTTTTAATTACGTTAACAAGATTAGAAATTATTTCATTATTCTCCATCAGATAGCGAGGAAATGTAGTATACAATGCAATTCGTGGTCCTTCGTATTCTATCTTGGTAACACTTGCCTCTTTGGGAATACTTTCCAGTATGATTGTCATTATGTTTTGACTCTGAGGTAATTCTTTCTGTTGCTGTTTTCTTTGCATTAAATCACTATAGCGCAATAATTGCTTTCTTTTGTTCTTTGGTTAATAATTGGAATCCATTTTTATCAATTATTGATACGTTGATTCCATCTCCCGTACCAATATTTCTTGTAATAGCTGCTTTTACTGCACGGAGAGCTACTACTTTTGCTTCCCCTACTGTGAGTTCTTCACGAAATTCTTCTTCTAACAAACCATATGCCACTGGAGAACCACTACCAGTTGCAACATAGGTTTTTTCTTCTACTGAACCAAACATGTCAATGTTGAATAATGCTGGTCCATCGTTATCATAACCACCAACAAGAATGTCTGCAATGAATGGATAACCCCTGTTCTGGTGAAAGATTAGTGATGTTAGTCTTGTTAATGATTTAATTGGAATTGGTTCTTGTTTTTGAATTCGGCGAATGTTAGCATGATAACGTAAAATGTCTGTGATGTTTTGTGCATCAGCTACACCACCAGCCATCGTCATACCAACATGATCATCAATCTTTTGAATTTTCATAGTATTGTTATTAGCAATAAAATAACCAGCACTAGCTCTCATATCTGCACATAAGATAACCCCATCTTTGGCTTTGAGGCCTACCGTGGTCGTTCCATGTAGTATCTTTTCTTCAACAGTATTTGACAAAAATTACACCTATAGAGATATTGTAAAATACGTGACACCCTTTTAAATAACTTTTTGTTCCTGTGAAATCATAAATAATGACAAAAAATCAAGATCGCATGCTATCGCACACGATGGAATTACCGAGGCTAATTGTAATTGGACAAAAAAATATTGGTGATATTGGAAAGTTTCTTACTGATTTAGCTAAACCAAAAAAAGTTTCTTTGATTTCAGGAGTAAATGTAAGAAAAAAAGTTCAGAAAAAAATCGATAACGCGTTAAAATCAAAAAAAATTCGATTTGTATGGCATTCAGTATTTGATAATGAAATAAAATCGTTTAATGAATTGGAACGTATTGTCAAGAAAGACAAAAGCGATTTAATTGCAGGAATTGGTGGTGGTAGAGCAGTTGATGCTGGCAAAATGATTGCATTCAATTTGTCAAAACCTTTTGCCAGCATTCCAACTGCTGCATCGCATGATGGAATAGCAAGTCCTTTTGTTTCTATAAAGAGTGACAAGCCTTACTCTATCGTTGCTTCTGCGCCATTAGGTGTCTTTGTTGATATTGATATAATCAAAACTGCCCCCAAGAAACTTCTTGCTAGTGGTTGTGGTGATTTGATTGCAAACATTATTGCAGTAAGGGATTGGGAGTTAAGCAGAGACAAAACTGGAGAATATTATGGAAGATATGCTGCTAGCTTGGCTTTACTTAGTGCAAAGGTTATAATAGAAAATTCCAAAACATTTGCAAAAAAAGGCCTCAATCCTAGATTTATTGTTGAGGCTTTGATTAGTGCTGGAGTGGCATCATGCATAGCTGGAAGCAGTAGACCATGTTCAGGTGCGGAACATCTTTTTTCACATGCACTTGACAAATTAGCCCCTGATGTTGGACTGCACGGAGAGAAATGTGGTATAGGATCTATAATGATGGCAAAACTTCAAGGGCAGGATTGGAAAAAAATTCAAAATACATTAAAAAATGTAGGTGCGCCAACGATGGCAAAACAAATCGGATTAAAACCTGATCTAGTTGTTAAAGCACTAACAATTGCTCAGGGCTTGAGACCAGAGCGATACACGATTCTAAAAGAAATTAAAATGACTAGTAAAAAAGCACGTGATTTAGCAAAAAGTACTAAAGTAATTTAGTTAAGCAGTTTTTTGTTCTACTGGTTTTTCTTCTTTTTTAGTTTCAGTTTTTGTTTGTTCTTTTGGTTTTTCTTTCTGTTTATTCAGATGAGTTTCAATATAGTTCACTTTTTCTAGGTTTTGAATAAATTTGAAAAGGTCCATTTGAATAAAATGTTTCATTACTTGAAGGCCATCTGCGCGAAAAATTTCTTCTGGAACGGTAATATCAACAGAATTACCGCTCTTTTTGAATACAAGTTTTGAATCTTCAATGGGTATGTGTCTCTTTAAAATTCCAAAAATTTTATCATCATCTGTTTCTAGAGATTTTACAACATTAACGTCGTAAAGAAGTGTTTTCCCAGCAAATCTATGATTATAATCAACTTGTACTCTACCAGAACCGATATAACGTATGATTCCTTTTTTGTTATCTATTTCAATTGTATCACCAACAGAAACTTTCTCAGCATCTTCACCAAGTTTTCGTAATGGAATCATACGGACTTTTCCCGAGTCTCTTTCACCAAATCCTTTGTCTGGCGTTACTTCAACTGTTAGTTTATCACCAACACTTGTTTTAGCTAAAGCTTCATCCAGTCCTTTTAGAACCCAAGACTCACCGACAGAAACTAATTTTGGTTGATATTTTATGTCAGGATCGTGAATGGAGTGTTTTTTTGCTTCATCTTCAATTGTAGTTTCAAAAACTTCTTGAGTGTCCTTTACTTTTGCAGTGTAATCCACTAAAATTAACGAGTTTTTGCTGAAAGTCATTGTACTCGCTCTCGAATTTCCTAATATTAAGTTAACATGAATTTAGAGATCTTCAAGTTTTTCTTCAGCAATTTTTAATCCTTCTTGCGTATTTGTTTTGTAACCCATCATAGCAAGAGTTGAAGAAATCGCTGAAATAGTTCGCATAACATGATATCTGTTTACTTCTCCCATACAACCAATTCTGAAAACTTTTCCTTTCAAGTTTCCAAAGCCACCAGCAACTAAAACTCTGAATTTTTGTGCTAGTGTGTTTCTAAACGTTTTATCCTCAAGTCCTTCAAGATAATTCAAAGCAATGATTGTGATGGAACGATCTTCTTCTTTTGCAAATGGTGTAAAACCAATAGAGCTTAATCCTGCATACAAAGCATCTGAACAAATTTTATGTCGCTTAAATCTGGCTTCTAGTCCTTCCTCTAGAATTATTCTTAGTGCTTCCCTGTAGGCATACAATAATGGTAAAGCAGGAGTAAATGGGGTGTGTTTGGATTCTTCATAGTACTTGAAGTATCTCGCTAAATTGAAATACATTGTAGGTGGCGGATTTTCTATCATGTATTTTTTTGCTCTTGGACTAATTGAAATTGGAGATATGCCTGGTGGTGCAGCTAATGCCTTTTGTGAACCTGTCATACAGACATCAACATTCCATTTATCTACGGGTAGTTCTATTCCACCTAGAATAGAAACAGAATCTACAACATAAAATGCATCATTTCGCGATATCAGGTCAGGAATTTTGTCAAGATAATTTACCATAGTACCAGTAGATGTTTCATTATGAACTACATAGAATGCTTTGACATCTTTGTTGTTATCAAATGCTTCTTTAACTTGATCAAAAGTTGCATTTTGGCCTGGAGGGGTTTCAAGTTTAACAACATTTGCACCTTGCCATTCAATCATTTGAGAAAGTCTGCTACTAAATTCACCGTTAACTGGAATGATTACTTTATCGCCTGTTTTAATTAGATTAACAACGGATGCTTCTACTGCTCCTGTTCCAGATGAGGATAAAGCAACAACATCGCTCTGTGTTTGAAAAACTTGTTGGGTTTTTTCAATAACCTCAGTGTATAATTCTACAAAATCATCACTTCTATGATTAATAATATGGGTCATCATTGCTCGCATAACTCGTTCAGGAACGTTTGTTGGGCCTGGAAGCATAACTAGATATTCCAAATGATTTCGCCTGACAAACTTCTTTGTGGGCTTTATTTATAATTACAGACTCTTCAAACGATCGTTGACATTAATTTTTTGAAGAACTTTTTTGGTTCCATCAGGAACTAAATGTTCCCACTTTTGATCGGATTTTATTTTATCCCGAATATTAGTTCCTGACAAAGTATCTCTTTCCTTGAATGGAACTGAAGTAACTTGGGTATTGTGCTTAGAATACAGGTATTGAATCAATTCATCATTAGAAAAAACAATATCAAACTTTGGAACAATTGTATCTATATTTTCAATCCATTTTTCATGATTTTCAAGATCAGGGATAAAGAAAATTTTAATTCTATCTGAAATAGATTCCTCAATCGAAGATAGAATCATTTCTTTTCTTTCATCAGCAGAAAATGGATTTTGTTTTTGGTTTAGCTTATTTGAACTACCTATTCCAATCCATAAATTTTCCACTTTTGGTAATGCAAAGTGGAAAGCTTCAAGATGACCCAAATGAAATGGTTGAAATCTACCGATTAAAAGACCATTCATTAGAATCACACACCTGAATCTAATAGCGCTGCAAAGAACAAAACTGCTACAGAAATAATTACGATTATTTCGCCAAGTATAATGATTTTTTTTCGTAGTTTTTGAATTTGTGTTTCAGTCATTTCTTTTGACATTATTTTTTCTTCGACTTCTTTCCTAATGATTCTAACGTGAATTGCAAATGTAATGATTAAAGCTATTACAAGGAGGATTTTTATGAGTAATAAATAACCATAATCACTAGAAAGTAAAAGTTCTGGTTTCGTAAAAAATGGATGTGAGTTGTAAACACCAGTGATTATTAAAATAATTAATGAGGGAATAGCTATTTTGTTAAAACGTCGCCCAACTTTGATCATAAATTGAATTCTTTCTTCTAGCGACATTGACATTTTTCTTAGAACTGGAGCCAAAACAGCACCAAAAAATAGAGAGCCACCTACCCAAACTGCTGCAGAGACGAGATGAATCCAAGTAATGATTGCTTGTTCCATGCTCATGTTGCATGTTTTATTAAATCAAATATTATGTATTTGGTTCCCCAACAACGTTTTTTAGTTGTATAAATTGTGATATTTTGATTTGGAACTTCAAAGCAAAATAGTTGTTTATGCTGCAATTGCAGGGTTGTTCGCAATGATGGGAGGTTTTGTATGGTATGCTAGTCTGGATAATCCCCAACTAGAACTAGCTGAGATTGAATTACAGAGCGTAGAAGTTATTTCTATTAACACTATAGAAGATAGTGTTAAACTACAAATCACTTTCCTTGTAAAAAATCCAAGCGAAAAAACCTTCACTGTTCCTATAATTAGTTATGATCTTTATGCTAATGGTTTTAAAATAGGAGCTACCTCTTATTCTACAGTAGATATTGCTATGACAGGAAGAGCTGCATTTTTTCCTGATACTGAAATTCCTCTGAAAAACTTTTTTCAGCTTTTTCGTTCTGAAGTAAATTCCGATATTTATCAAACAATAGTTAATGGAGAAAATGTTAAGTTTAGCGCTAAGGGAATGATTACAGTAGAAACTGCTTGGAGTTTGGTGGAAAAAGAATTTCAGTCATCTCTATAAATTCAAAATTCAAATTAATTGATCAATGGAATGGTGGGCCGAGAGAGATTCGAACTCTCGATCACCGCCGTGTCGAGGCGGTATCTTAACCAACTGGACTACCGGCCCATTGAGGTACAAAACTTTGTGCAGACATTATTAACGTTTAACAAAAGAAAAGATGATTAAAAGTGGCGATATGGATGATAAAATATGAATGAAGAATTTTCCAAGGAGGAAAAAGATGGATTTTACAAGGCAGTATTTTCCAGACGTGATGTAAGATCACATTTTACATCAAGATCAATTGATGAAGAAATCATTATGAAGATTTTAAAAGCGGCTCACCATGCTCCTTCAGTTGGATTTTCTCAACCTTGGAATTTTATTTTAATTAAAGATAACAAAACTAAAAAGAAAATTAAAGAATCTTTTGAAAAAGAAAGAGAACACTCGGCTAAATTAGTTGAAGAGCCACGAAGATCAAAATATCTTTCTTTCAAACTTGAGGGGATTATTGATGCACCAGTAAACATTTGTGTAACATATGATCCATCGAAATTTGGGCCTTTTGTTATAGGTAGAACAGCCATTCCTGAGACAGGAGTTTACAGTGTTTGTTGTGCTGTTCAAAATCTATGGCTTGCTTCAAGAACTGAGGGAGTTGGAGTTGGTTGGGTCAGTATTCTTTCAAATGATGTTCTAAAACGAGTTCTTGATCTTCCTGAACATGTAACTCCTATTGCTTACTTGTGCTTGGGTTATGTAGAGCAATTTGCTAAAAAACCTGATCTTGAAACTGCAAGATGGCTCCCTAGGCTGGATCTAAAAGATGTGGTGTATTATGAGAAATGGAACCAAAAACAAAATCCTGATTGGAATAAAATTGAAGAGTTAATTAGAACAAATATTGATTACGCTTAAATAATTACTTGCATGTTTTTTGCTGGGCTTGTAGCGCAGAGTTATAGAATAACGCGAAACATGGATAGCGCAGTAGCCTCCTAAGTTACAGGTCGAGGGATCGAAGCCCTCCAAGCCCGTTTAGAAAATTCTACAAATTTCAAAATAGTTTTGGTTTAAATATATTAAAAATTTGAAGCAATTTATGAAGATCGTCGTTATTTCTGGTAGCCCACGTAAGACTTCAGTTACTCAAATAATGATGAAATATGTTTTTGAATATGCTAAATCAAAAAATGAAAATACAAAATTCATAAATCTTTCAGAAGGTGGTATAGACTACTATCATGGACCAGATGATGAGTATAATGATACAACAAAGCAAGCTACAAGTGATATTACTGAAGCTGATGTCTGGTTAATTGGAACGCCTATTTACAATTCCTTGTTTAGTTCTGCCTTGAAAAATTTGTTTGAATATATCAATTACAAAAAAACTGCTGGGAAAACTGCTGGAATTGCAATTTTGGCTTCTGGAGATATTGGTTTTATTGATGTTCAAACCATTCTAAATCAGCTAATGACATACTTTAGAGTAATAACTAACCCCAAGGCCGTTTTTATGACTGCAAACATGACTAAAGATGATCAAATTACAAATGAAGGCGCTAAAAAAAGACTTGATGAACTAGTTGATGAAACCTTGGCTATGGCTTTTAAGTTGAGCTCAAATTAGGAAACAAGTAGACTACTTTGAATATTTTAACAGTATAATCACCTTCAAAGAGATTAGTAAAACTTTCACCATTGAAATCTTTAATCCTGAATTTGTATTCATAAGTTCCATCCTCATTTACATTGGTCTGAGCAAAATGAACTGCACCAACATTATTTCCAACAACTTGATCATCATTATCATAAATTTGGATAATCACTGGATAATCGAGTACCGGATTTGATATTTTACCCTCTACAAATGCCCAAGGAAGATCATTGTTATCAGGAACCGAAAATGTTAGAACTGTTTTTTCAACTCCAATGTTTCCATCAAGAGGAGTTATTTTGGAATCAGAAGGTAGTTCATCAGCAAACGAAGTAGAAAATACTGATATAAGCATAATAGCAATTATTCCATTTGCCGAAAGGATAGTTATCTTATTCATTATAGTCACCTTTTTTGTTGTTTTTTAAAAGACTTCTTCCAAATTTAATTAAATATTGCACTAAAAATTTTGATTCATTAGTGATTTATTAAGATGTCGTAGGAATTGTACTGTATAGGAATGGACTCTGATCCTTGTTCTTGCAAATGTCATTTTGGTGGGGCAATTAGTTGTCCTGATTGTAAAGGAAATCATGAAGAAGGAATACAATGTAAATGTTGTAATGACTAGTTCTCGTTGATAATTATTTTATTTTTCTGGCAGAAACATGAATTTAGATTATGTAAGTTTCCCATCAGATTTGTAAACTGGTTTAGTATTTCCATGATATTCCTTCATCCAATCATTGCTTTTTTGAGCAATCCAACAAATGAAAACAAGAAACCATGTTATTGGAACAGCCATCAGGAAAACAAAACCAAGTACCGGAAACATTGGCGTCATTATAACCCATAATAGGCTCAAAACTGCTGCAAAAATACCACAAACCACGGTGGCCAAGTGGTTATGGAAATAACCCATGTTTAACATGAAAGAATTCTTC
>JACZSC010000134.1 GCA_022574415.1 Nitrososphaerota archaeon
ACTGGAGTGAAGATAAAAAAGACAAATCATTGTTGATCCACTATCAAGACATGCTTGATTCTATTAAAATAAAAATTGCCAAATTGGAAAATAACTAATTATTTTTGTAATTTACATTTGATACGAATTGTTAAATCCTGAAAACTCTTAATTCTTAGTTGATTGTGAATGTGTTATGGCTTTTACTAGATGTGGCAGATGTGGAGAAATGAGATTTGATGATAAAATTAATCTTTGTGCAAATTGTGGCCATCGAATTACAAGGATTGCCAAGTCATTTGAGTGAAATTATAAAGTCATAATGAATAATAAACAAATTCTTAATCCTTATTTTTTAAATAGGATCCACATCCTTGTGCCCACCAAAATTCCAACTGCACTAATTATCAATATTGGGACAAGGTATTGACCAATATTTAGCTCCACTTGTTATCCTACAAGCACACATCTTATATTTTGACTAGCTGAATTGAGACACAACTAGATAAACTTGAAAAGATTCGTTAACATTTGACACGAACTGTTAATTGTAATTATTCGTAAAATCAAAACACTGATTGAGACATCTGGTTGAGTGCCCATAGTTAGTCAATGTTAACTAATAATAGTAACTTGATCCATCAGGAAGACATGGGTAATATGGTAGGAGGAGATGTATATCGTTGCGAAGAATGTAACCTTGAACTCAAAGTTACAAAGCCGTGTGACGAAGAAGATTGTGATCTAATTTGTTGTTCAAAACAAATGAAAAAAACTGGATCATAGAATAACATCTAACTAATAGTTGAAATATTCAACAAAATTGATAATAATTAACACTTGATACGAACTGTTAATCCTGAAAATTCTTAATTCTCAGATGGAGTTAGAAAATTAGCACATGGGTAAATTTAAGAAAATAGTAATTGGGGTTGGAATTATTATTGTAATACTCTCTATTGTAATACAATTTGGGTTAGAATCTGAAGTTTTCGATGATTTGGATATTTGTAAGGATGAACCAGATTGTTATTCTGCTAGAGTGATGAGAATTATTGATGGGGATACTATAGATGTACGGCATTTGTCTACGGGCGAATCTATCCGTATTCGTTTGTCACTGGTCAATACACAAGAAATAGGAGAAGAGCTTTATGAGGCAGGGAAAGATTTTACTGCAAATCTATGTCCAGTAAATTCAAGAATAATTTTTGACCAAGACGATGGACAGACAGGAGGTTCTTATGGTAGAGTTATTGGACTCGTTTATTGTGGTGGATTACTGTTAAACGAAGAATTATTGGAAACAAATCTTGCTGTTATTGATTCTAGATTTTGTGATGAAAGTGAATATGGGAATGATGAATGGGCACAAAATTACGGTTGTTAATCCTGAAAATTCTTAATTCTTAGTTGATTGTGAATGTGTTATGGCTTATACTAGATGTGACAAACGTGGAGAACTTAGATTTGATGATAAAATTAATCTTTGTGCAAATTGTGACTATCGAATTACACGTTTTGGTTCAGGCAGGGAGATTGACAACACTCACACTTGACGGAGAATTGTGTTCTGTGCAGTCTTAAAACATACTGACAAGCCTTGTTATTTATTTGAATTATTTTTAATTTAGTGTATTATATTGATTATGAATGAGTAAACTTCCCGATGAATTTGTAAAAAAGGTTGAAGATGATATTGTAAAAGATGTTTTGCCTAACCTAAAAACAATGTTGGGAAATCACTATCCACATCTTGAAGTCGCATATAGACCTGAACACCCAGAATTTTTTCTTTTTGGGTATGTGATAGGTGATTTAGAAGCGAGTTATCATAGTTTGTTCATTCAAGATTATGGTTTACGTGAATATAGTGATCATGAATATTTTGCAATTCATAGATTGATTACAGCATATAAGGAACAAATTATGGCAATAGTTAAAGAATTTCTAAAAGATTAGTATGAAGAATATGTTGAAAATTCTTAATTCTTAGATTTGATGCGAACTATTGGAGATGAAAGGAAATAAAATGAAAGCAATGCAACCGTCTGATACCTTTTGGGATAAAAGATCCAAGAATTATGACAAGAGGTATAAGAAGAAAAATTATTCCCTTTATAAAAAAACTATCGATGGTGCCAGATCACTGTTAACCAATTCGGATGTGGTGTTAGACTTTGCTTGCGGGACTGGAGAAATCAGTCTGGATATTGCGCCCCATGTTCAGAAAGTCCTTGGTATCGATATATCCAAAAAAATGATTGCACTGGCAAATAAAAAAGTGCGAGAACGCCAGATTGACAACGCCAGTTTCAGTCAAATTGACGCATTTAACCAAAGACTAGAAAGTAATTCTTTTTCGGTCATTTTGGCATTCCATGTTTTTCATTTGATAGATGACGCACCCAAGGTATTGACTCGACTAAATGACTTGTTGGCACCTGGAGGATTGTTAATTTCACAAACTCCGTGTTTTGGTGAGAAAGGTTGGCTTTTTAGGTCCATGATAAGTCTTGCTCAAAAATTGGGACTAGCACCGCCAATTCGCAGATTAAGGATTCCTGAGTTAGAATCACTGGTGTCCAGCACTAATTTTGAGATTTTTGAAACTAAAATTCAGTATGAAAAGTATTCGGTTCAATGGATTGTAGCGAGGAAAG
>JACZSC010000135.1 GCA_022574415.1 Nitrososphaerota archaeon
TGAGAGTCTGTTTCATAGAGCTAGATAGAGGTTTTCCTGTGGAATCTCTGTTTGTTGGGCCGATTACTGTTGACAGGCCCTGATCATGTATTGCTAAAGATGTACCACCTCCCGTCCTTTCTCTATTCATTCTGTCATCAGGAAATGAACGCCTTTCAGGACCAGTACTTTCTACACGCTCAGATGATACATAGCCACAACCACCACAAAAAATCTCACCTGTTTCGGTATCTGTGATTAGTTCCTTCTTCCCACATCTTAAACAACTTTGTTTGATGTCAGGAATTTGATTAACCATGCCTCATTCAAGTGTGTAAGGTCTTAAACTTGGTGATTAAATTAATTATCTAATAACAGGTAGAAAGGAAACCTAGATTATTTTCATTCATATCGTCAGGATTAGTTGTAAGAAACCATCGCTTACTTTCAGGATGTTGCTTCTTGTGAACTACTGCCCTTTTGTTATCTTCTAGGGTGTAGAACGTATGTCCTAGCCCTCTGTTACCATCAGCGTAAGCGTTGATCTTACCCTGTTTAATTTTCTAATTTTCCAGGTAATTATGTCCTTTAGGTTTTCTACATTAGCTGATTCAAGCTTTACAAGAATATCATATGCACCAAAAACCCAGTGGACTTCCTTTACATCCTCAAGCTGTTTTATCTCATCAATTATTTCTGCATCAAATCCCAAATCACAACTAATTAAAACATAAGCTGTTACCATAGCATAATTACACAAGTATCGTATTTCAAGCCTCTTTAATGAAACTTTGATTTGTAAATTCTTTGGTATTTCGTTTAACAGTTCATATCAAATGGAAAAGTCTAGACGAGTTTATTGATTATCAATAAAAAGGGACTCTCCCCCCTCTTACGCATAATTTGTGCCCATAACTAACGTTATGATTAATAGCTTTGAAAATCATTTTAGATTATGAATGAGTGGTGGGGAATCACAAAGGGAAACCAGCTTAAAAAATATCAAAAAAAGACTAATCAATTTATTGAAGAACTTGAATCCTGTCTCAAAGATTTTGAAAATTCAGCAGATATCAAAGACTTGGGTACAAAACTAAAAGAATCTATCAAGAAATTTCAAGATGAATCAAAAATCTAAGAATTAAGAATTTAAATTCTAAGTGAGGTTATGGTGGTGATCAAACAAGGAATCTGACCCTCACTTAGATGCCTAAGCAAACCACATTTCTAGCGTTATGGCCATTAGATTATGATTCACGCAGACATTTTGTAATGGTAGCAATCTGATTTAAGAATTTTCAGGATTAACAGTTCGTATCAAATGTCAACCACATCTACTGAAAGCAAAAATGGTCCATCTTGAAGATATGTATGCTAACTCGGTCTAAAGATCTCAATAATTATAACACAGTATTCGATCGTGATTGTATGGTCGATATAGAGTATAAACCAGCAGTGAAAATAATAGTTCATGAAATTATAAGGTCAGAATTTCAGAATTTTTTAAACATGTATGCAATACCCCAACCACCTCGTGCGCAACGACCTAATGCACGTTGGATAGATGGAATACTCTTTATCTTTAAGGGATTTCCACCTAGTCCAGAAGCACTTAGTGATAAGATACGAGGTATTCTCCATTGGGAAATAGTAAATTTTACTGAAATGGAAGAATACACATCAACAGTTACAAATCCTGAAAATAACATAACCATGGATGTATTGGATAACAGTAACAATACTGCCGTATCTGATTTTATCAGATGGTTAAAAAATGACAGCCAATGGTCAACTAAGCTTAGCGTTTAGATCAAAAACAGATTTTAAAAAAACTTGAGCGATCATTATGTTTTTCTTAATTCGTTAACAGTTCGTATCAAATGTAAATAAAATAAAAATAAGGATTAGAAGTTGGACAGTAATCTTCTACGACCCAAACGAAGATCCTAAGACCAAACGCCCACTGAGCCAGTAGCCTGTATCAGTGTTTTTACCTAGTTGATTACTATCCAAAACTATTACAGAATTATGAAATAAAAATGTGTTCGTTAACAGTTCGTATCAAATGTTAATGAGAATTATTTTCAAATCTATGAAATTATAATAAATCCTTGCTAAGATTTATGAAGATCATAGTGTAGATCCTCACATTCTTGAGAACAAAATTCACCATCACGTCCCTCGAATTCCTTATTACAATTACGACATTGCATAGTCTAATAATATTACATTAGTTTTAGAAATAAGTTTTCATTAAATCGGTTAATGGATTGATTGTCTAGGATCTAGGATCATAATGACAATCACAATTACAACCTTTTTGACATTTGATTCTTTTACAATCAGAACAGATTTTTCTTCGCCAAAAAGGAGCAGTATTCATGATTCTTTACTCTTTAGATTCCTAATTAGATTTTCATTATTCTGTTAACAGTTCGTATCAAATCTAATTCATGGTAAAATAATAGATGTCTAATTACACAAAGCCACTTTCAAATTATCAAGATTTTGTTCCATTCTTTCCAAGAAAGTTTTGTTCTCATCACCAAATTCTAATGGAGAAAGAAAAAGCACTTTGCTCCCAATTTCATTGGCAATTACCT
>JACZSC010000037.1 GCA_022574415.1 Nitrososphaerota archaeon
TCTGTGAATATACCTTCTGTTTTTGCCAGTAATAAAATGGCATCTAGAATTTCTTTGTTGTTTGACTCTTCAGCATAACCATTGTATTGTTGTAATCGTTTTAGAACATAGCGTCCATCTCCAGGGTCACCAATTGCCAAACTTTTTGCAACAGTATCAGGATTTTCTACTGGAATGATTTCATTATTGCCTTTCTTGAATGCGTCAACAATTGGTGCACATCCATGTGGTTGTGCACAATGTACATGTATCCCTGATACATCATTTAGCAATGAAACATTTTGCAGTTCTTCAAATCCTTTACAGATTGCATTTAGCATTGCACCACTACCAACTGGAACTATGAGTTGATCAGGTACTTGCCATCCTAATTGCTCTGAAACTTCATATGCTAATGTCTTTGATCCTTCAACATAGTATGAACGCATGTTAATGTTAACAATACCAATTCCTTTGCTGTCACCAATTTGTGCTGCTATCCGATTAGCATCATCATAGGTTCCGTCAACTGAAATATACTCTGCTCCATAAGAAAGAGCTTGTGTAATCTTTGCATGTTCTATATCACTTGGTGCAAAGATATAACATGGAAATCCTCCTTTGGCTGCATGTGCTGCAGTTGCTGATGCCAGATTGCCTGTTGATGCGCAACCAACTGCTGGCAAATCAAATTCTTTTGCTTTCGAAACTGCAACACCAGCTGGCCTATCCTTAAATGAAAATGTTGTATTGACAGAATCATTTTTTATGTAAAGGTTTTTCAGGCCTAATGCATCACCAAGATCCTCAGCTTTTGTTAAAGGAGTCATACCAGCACCAATACTTACTATATTAGATTTATCCAAAATAGGAAGCATTTCAAAATATCTCCAGTAAGTTTGCTCACGATTTGCAAACGTTTCCTTGTTTATTGAAGGAAAATCATATTTCACATCCAGAGGCCCAAAACAATCATCGCAGATATACTTGAAAGTAGGTTCGTACTCTTTCTTGCATTCTCTACATTGTAACCTAATCTTCGTCATGTTAATTCTAGCCTTTGAGAGTAGTGATAAAAAATCCTAATATCAAGTTAAGTAATACTTAATTTTTCGATATAAAAAATTTAGTATTATTTGATATTAATATTATACAAATTTAAGTAAAGTTGTCCATATAGAGAAGAAATTATCCATAATACAATTTTTTAGTAAATTTTTTAATTTTGATAAAGATTTTTAGAGAAAGTAAAAATCATCAAAGGAAATGGACGAAACAAAAATTTTTTTAATAGTTATTGGAGTTGCTGTAGTTATAGTAACAGTTTATTTTACTTTTCAATCAGATCAAACCGAGCCTGTAACCAAAGAGCAAATTGCTGAAATAGAAAAACAAATTGAAGAAACAACAGGAGATTTTAGTCCTACTGTAAGAGGTTGGCTTACATCTGGTCCATTTCAAATAGATAAATCTCAATATTTGTTAGGTGAAAATATTTTTGTTAGGATAAGTAATCTCGCCCCAAATGAAAAAGGTCAGATTGCATTTTTACGACCTATAAATGAAACGCATTATTCTGTATACAATATTATTCCATTTGATGGTGAAGTCAATAGCTCATTTAATAATTATTTTACACCAGCTCTATCTAGAGCACTAAACATTTGTACTATAGATGATTTGATTGGAAGTTGGAGAGTGGTTTTCCAAGGAACAGATTATGAAAATCTTTCATTCGAAATTATTAATGAGATTCTTCAAGGTTCAGAGAAATATTATGAATCTTTTTGTTAAATGTTTTATTTGCTTAATTGATTGTGAAAACAAATCCGTTCTCCAGTATGACAAGCAGGTCCTGAAGGTTCTACAAGATAAATTACAGCATCTAAATCACAATCAACTAAAATTTCTTTTACTTTTTGTATATTGCCAGATTCTTCACCTTTCATCCATAGTTTATTTCTTGATCTACTCCAGAACCAAGAATTGTTTGTTTTTTTAGTAAGTTCTAATGATTCTTTGTTTGAATAGGCAAGTGTTAGAACTTCTTTTGTATTTGCATCTTGGACAATAACTGGAACTAGCCCATTTCCTTTTGAAAAATCTATATCATCAATTGTTTTTTCCATTTATCACAAGTAGAGAAATTTGTTTATAATCGTACAGATACACTGTTATCTTTAAGAAATTGCTTTACTCCTACTACTCCATGGGTATCATAGTGAAAAATTGAAGCAGCTAAAGCGGCATCAACATTGGATTTTTTAAAAATTTCTAGCATATGATCTGGTTTTCCACATCCACCAGAAGCGATGACCGGAATATGCACAGAATCAACAATTTCTTTTGTAAGAATAATATCATATCCATCTTTTGTTCCATCCATATCAATACTGGTGAGTAGAATTTCTCCTGCTCCAAGTTCTTCTACTTTTTTTGCCCAGTCAATTACATCTAAACTAGTTCCTTTTTTACCACCATACACAAAAACCTCAAACCAGAATTTTTTTTGTCCTTCCGTAAAGATATTTTTCCCCTTTTCAATATTGTAGTTTCTTTTTGCATCAATCGCAACAACAATACATTGTTTTCCAAATAGTTCCATTAATTCAGTTATAATTTCAGGGTTTTTCACAGCACCAGTATTAATTGCAACTTTATCAGCACCGCTAAGAAGTATATCTCTGGCATGCTGCAAGGTTTTAATTCCACCACCAACTGTGAAAGGAATGTCTATTACTTGAGCAACTTTTGTTACCAAAGTTTTGATTGTTTCACGTTGTTCTTCTGATGCAGTAATATCTAGAAAGATTAATTCATCGGCGCCCTCATTACTGTATTTTTCTGCCAACACAATGGGATCACCTGCATCTTTAATTGAGCCAAAATGTAATCCCTTGACTACTCTTCCATTTTTTATATCGAGGCAAGGAATAACTCGTTTTGTTAATGTCATATTTTTTTAGCCTCTTCAATTGAAATCTTGTTCTCATAAAGTGCTTTTCCTAATATTACACCAAATGCATTAGTATCTTTTACATTTTTTACATCCTCAATATTTGATATGCCTCCACTTGCGATAACATTAGCATTTTCAAAAGAGCAAACTTTTTGTAAATTTTCCAAGTCAGGACCTTGCATTGTACCGTCTCTACTTACATTTGTTACAAGAAAGTTAGAAAATCCAAGGTTTAGAAACTTGTTCATTCCATCAATTAGTTGTGTTTCAGTTTTTTCTTGCCATCCATTTATAACAATATTTCCATCAACGTGATCAATGGAAATTACAATTTTGTCTTTTCCTAGGTTTTTGGCCACCCGTAACAGAGCGTCTTTGTCTTGGAATGCAATTGTTCCTAAAACAACTCTCATAGCCCATTCACAAACCTCAGATATAGTATTTTCATCTCGCAAACCGCCAGCAACTTGAACTGGTAAATTCAATTCTTGAATCATTTTTTTTATAATTTGAATATTAGTTCCTCTACCCAAAGTTGCATCAAGATCAACGATATGCAACATGTCAGCCCCAGCACTCTGCCATTTTTTTGCAATTCCAATTGGATCATTACTATAAACCGTCTTTTTACTAGGATCACCTTTTACAAGACGCACTACTTGTCCATCCATGAGATCAATTGCAGGAATTATTTTCATTTTTTACACTCTCGTAGAAAGTTATTAATCATTATAGAGCCAATGGCTCCAGATTTTTCTGGGTGGAATTGTGTTCCAAAAAAATTTTCTTTCTCAATAACAGATGGGATTTTAATCCCATAATCAGAATTGGCTACAACTATATCCTCATTTTTTGGTTTTATTCGATAAGAGTGAACAAAATAAACCCATGAACCGTTTTTAATTCCTTCAAGAATCCTGCTTGATCTTTTTATTTCAATGCTATTCCAGCCCATGTGAGGAACTTTCATTGTGTTTGGAAGAACTGTGACTTCACCTTCCATCACACTCAATCCTTTTTCATTTCCTTCTTCGCTTTTTTCAAAGAACATTTCCATACCTAAGCATATTCCTAAAACAGGAATTTTGTCTTTCACATAATCTTTGAAATCGATTTTAGAATAATCACGAATGCTTCTAACTGCAGGATCAAAGTTTCCAACACCCGGAAACAATATTCCAGAATAGTTGTTGACATTATCAAAACTTGTTATAACATCTACTTCGGCAGAGTTTTTTTCAAGAGAATTTTTCAAACTAAAAATATTTCCTGCACCATAGTCAAATATTGCTACTTTGACCATTACATGGCTCCCTTAGTGCTAGGGATTCCTTTCTGTTTTTTGTCATTTGATACAGCGATTCTCAAAGCTACTGCTAACGATTTCATCGCAGATTCAATTTTGTGGTGATCGTTATCTCCATACTTAACAGTAAGGTGAACACAACTGTTTAGATTTTGAAGTAGTGATTTGAAAAAGTGTTCAATATCTTCTTTTGACATCCCCTCAATCTTTGATCGTTTTGTATGCAATACTAAGCTATAGTATGGTCGCTTAACCAAATCGATTGATGCTTCAGCAAGAGATTCATCCATTGGAACTGATGCATAACTAAATCTGGTAATCCCTGCTCTATTTCCAAGAGCCTTATCTATAACAGAACCAATAGCAATTGCTGTATCCTCAATTAGGTGGTGTTCAATTTTGTCTTTAGATTTTGCTTTCACTTGAAGATCAATCATGCTGTGTTTTCCTAATGCTGAAATCAAGTGGTCAAGAAAACTAATTCCTGTACTTGCCGAAGTTTTTCCTGTTCCATCAAGATTAACACTAACTGTGATATCGGTTTCCTTTGTTGTTCTTTTAATTCGAGCTTTTCTTGATTTCATTGCAACCACTGAGCGTTGTAAAGTATCTCAAACGGGATTTAATACCTTCGGAAGAAGATGAATTGAGTCTAGAATTAAAGTGGCACCATGTTCTTCAAAAAATCTTCTTTTTTCATCTGGCTCTTTACTTGTTCCAATAATTCCACAAAAGATGATTGGGTATCCAGCTTGAGTTGATTTTTTTGTCATGATCAAATCCTCCATTGAATCACCAACAAAAATACAATGAGATGAGTTTAATCCTTTAATTGATCGTAAAAGAGATTCTGGATTTGGTTTTGCGAGTTCTCTTGATTCATCTTCTAAAAATACTGAATTTTTGATATTAAATTCTTTCAAAAGTTGTTTTAATGAATAACTTATTGAATCTATACCTCGTCCTGTTACAATTGCAATATTTTCATTAAATCTTTTTTTTAAATTTTCTAACAAGTCTTTTGAAACAATCACGTTGTCATATTCTATGAACCCTTTGTCAGTAAATTGTGAAGTTTTGTTAAATAGTTTTTGATAAAGTTCTGGTCCATAAAATAATTGATCGAAGACTGAATAAAGTATATTTTCAGAATGTCTGCCTGGGTAATCCAATTTTTTTCTAATTTCTGAAATGTCTACATTCAATGTGTCAAGAAATTTTTCAACTGATTTAATTCCGGTTTCGTCGGCATTTTTTATTACCTGAAAAATGAACTCAGTTCCATCCGTATTTAATTTGTTGGCGGCGGTCAAGGAAATGATTGCTGCATATGTCAAGTCAACTTCATCATTAAATCCACCAGTTTTTTTGAATGCATCAATTATTTGAGTAGTAATTGATATGGTATCTGAGATTTTTGTAAATTCTTTTAGAAAAAAATCAGTTGTTTTTAGTATTGCTTCATCATATGAGTTTGTGACATCTATTAGAACTCCATCACAATCAAAAATAATTGCGTCAATATCATCTAATGATTTGGAATTATCGACATAGATGCCATCATCCTTCTGTATGAGAATCATTCTAAAAGATCACGTATTGCTAACAAGAACTTTGAATTCATTTCTTTAGTACCAACAGTCACTCGTAAGCAACCTTGATGTTTTCCAATTTTTCCAAGCTTTCTAATAGAGATTCCTTGTTCTATCAAGGCTGTGAATATACGACTATCAGTTCCTCTAGCATCAAAAAGTACGAAATTAGATTTGGAGTCAAAGACTTCAAAGGCTTTGTATTTACGAAGATTTTGAATTATCCGTTTACGCTCTTTTTTTATTGTTTTTACTGCATCTAACATAATTTTTGGTTTTTGAAGGGCCATAATTCCAGCTTCGATTGCTATTGAATTAATCGGATATGGATACTGTAAAATTCGTGTAAATACATCTACAATATTTTTGTTCGCAACAAAATAACCTAGTCTAAGACCTGCAAGTCCAAATGTTTTTGAAAATGTTTGAACCACAATAAGATTATTTTGAGATTTTGTTAAATTAATTAATGAGTAGTCTCCAAATTCTCCATATGCCTCATCAATTATAACTAGTCCATTAAATTTTTTTACTAATTTTTCTAAATCTTTTTTTGGAAACTGAAAACCTGTTGGGTTGTTAGGAGAGTCTAAATAAAGAATGTCTACACTATTTGATTTTGTAAGAAACCTGTTTAAATCCAAGGTCATATTTTTTGAGAATTGGATCTTAATTGTTGGAATAGAATATAGTTTACATCTTTCCTCAAAAAAACTAAAGGTTGGATTTGATGTCAAAACTTTGGTTTGTTTAGAAGCGAAGTTTGCTAAAAATAAATCAAGAATTTGATCAGAGCCATTACCAATTCCAATCATATTTTGTGGAACTTTAAGATATTTTGTTAATGCTAATACTAACTTCTCTGCTCTACCTAGTGGATATTCTCTTACATCTATGATTTTTCTTGCATTCTGAATAAGATCCTGTTGGTATTGCTTACCAATTACAAAATTTTCGTTAGAATCAAGTTTTAATACACCAGAAAATTTTTCAGGTTTTTGATAGCCTTTTAGATTAGCATATTCTTTTACTTTTTTTTGAAACCAACTTTTTTTCATTCTAATCTGCTCCTCACAGATTCATAGTGGTTTGGAAGACCTTCTGCTGTTGTTAATACCTTCAAGTATTTTGAAAGTTTTTGTAATGAGGATTTTGAGGATTCAATTTTTGTTCCCAATTTGACAAAGTCTAGAACTGAAAGTGAACCTCTGACTCGACCAAATTTATTCGTAGGGAGGATATGATTTGAGCCTAAAAGATAATCACTAGCAGATGATGGGGTATATTCTCCAATTAGTATTATGCCCGAAGTAGTGATTTTTTCAGCGATTTTGTTTTGATTTTTTGAAATTATTTGCAAGTGTTCTGGTGCTAATTTGTTTGCAAGTTTGATCACATCAGTATTAGACTTACATACAGCTATGAATCCATTTTTTTTAAGACTTTTTTTAATAATATTAGATCGTTTTGATTTTTTTATTTTTTTTACAATAGATTTATTTACTAATTTGGCCAACTTTGAAGAAGTCGTAATCAAAAAACAAAATGATTCAGAACTGTGTTCTGCTTGAGTAATCAAGTCGTCTGCAATAAAATTTGAATCTGCAGAATTATCAGCAATAATTCCAAGTTCAGTTGGTCCAGCAAGCATATCAATTGATGTTGTGTTACTGATTAGTGATTTGGCAAGAGTTACAAAAGGACCACCAGGTCCTACAATTTTATCAACTTTTTGAATTGTTTTGGTTCCAAAAGAAAGGGCTGCAATGGCTTGTGCACCACCTATTTTGTAAATTTCGGTTGCCCCACAAATATTAGAAGCCACTATTGTTAGTGGATCTAATTCTCCCTTTTTATTTGGTGGAGATACAACAACTATTCTTTTTACACCAACAACTTTTGCAGGTACTATAGACATAACGGCAGAACTAGGATATCTTGCTAAACCTCCAGGGACATAACATCCAACACTTCTTAGTGGTGAAAATGATTTAGAAATTTTAATTCCGTCAATGTTAATTTTAGAATTTTTTAAGAGATTTTTAATTATGTTTTCAGTACGTGATAATCTGGATTTTACAAGTTTTATTGCAACTATTTCTTTTTTAGAAACTTGGTAGTAAGCACCATCTATCTCTTTTTTTGATAAACGTAATGAACGAAGAGTTGTCCCGCCAAATTTTTTTTCGTAGCGCTTTATTGCCGAGTCCCCATTCTTTTTAACATCTACTAGAATGGATTGAACTAGCTTTTCATCCTGTTTTGATAGTTTAGGCGTGACTGAATCTACAAAACTCTCGAAATTACGAGGGGTGATGATTTTCATCAATTTTCTTCATCACGCTTAATCTCCTCTAATTCCAGAATTTGTCTTGGTTCATGAACTACTAGTCCTTGAGCGATCTTTCTTAGTTTAGGAATGAGTATGTGGTAATCAGATTTTAGAATGACAGTATTTACTCCACACCAGCCCTTTTCACTCAATGGGCTTACAGTTGGTTTTTTAAGTGCCGGAATTTGCTTGAGCAGTTTTCTTAGATTTTTTTCTTTGACGTTTAAGTAAATGTGTAAATATTTTTGTCCCTGTACTGCTCCTCTCATCAATGTTACAATATCATAGATTTTTTCTCGTTTGGTTTTATCTTTCAATGAGTTCTTATTTGCTATCAAGTGAGCAGTGGATTCTAGAACTTGATCAGTTATTTTTAGTTTATTTTGTTTTAATGTATCTCCAGTTTCTGTTACATCCATAATCGCATCAACATCTTCAGGGGGTTTTGCTTCAGTAGCTCCAAAGGATAAATGAATTTGAACATTTTTGTTTTTACCTAGACGAACCCAAGGTGTAACAATTAAAGGGTCTTTAGATCCATAAAATTTCTTATATGATTTACATTGTTTAATAAATTTAGAAGCAGTAGTTAGATATTCAGAGGAAATTCTAAGCGTCTTTTTCTTTTTAGCATAATCAGCAATCATCGAGTCAATGTTTTTATAACTAAAATTATCTGGAAATGCTATTACTAATTTTATTTTACCATATTCTAAATCTAAGATTGGTTCAACGTTTGCTTTAGTTTCACTTATCCAATCTTTTCCAGTGATTCCTACATCGTACAGACCATCAGCCACTAATGTTGGAATTTCTTGTGGTCTTAGCATCTTTACCATTATTTGTGGATCATCAAGATACACTCTGTACGTTCTACTTTTCCGGTTAACCTTTGTCCAAGATTTTTCTAGTATCTTGAATGTGGCTTCCTCTAAACTACCCTTTGGAATTGCAAATTTTACCTTTGACAATCTTTTCTCTCTCATAAAGCAGCTATATAATTTTCTGTTTAAATTTGGTCGAGCAGTTCCTTTGCTCTGTTTAGTGAGATATTATTCTCATGAATCATTTTCTACACAATTTTATCAATTTGTTCTGTTTTAGCACCAGCAGCTACTGCAAGATTTCGTGCGTGAAGTTTCATGTGACCTTTCTGAATACCTTCTGTTGTGAGAGCCCTTAATGCACTAAAATTTTGGGCCAAACCAGCTACTGTAATTACTCCTGCTAGTTCTTTTGCAGAAGTAACTCCAAGAATTTTTATACAAATTTTTGCAATTGGATGAACATTTACTATTCCACCTACAATTCCAACAGACAAAGGAAGCTCTAGTTTTCCAATTAGATTACCTTCTTCATCTTTTGACCATTCAGTTAAAGAGCTGTATTTTCCAGAATTTGCTGCATATGCATTTGCTGCTGCTTCAATAGCTCTACTATCTTGCCCAGTCGCATTTGCAACAGCTATGACACCGTTCATAATTCCCTTGTTATGAGTAACTGCTCTATGTATATCATTTACAGCGAATTGATATGCAAGGATGATATTGTTTACAACGTCTTCGCCTCCAACTCCTTCCTTATCAAATACTGCAGTAGCTCTCACTAATCTTCTGGTAGCATAATTTGATAAAATTCGTAATAATGCTTTTCCTCCAGTTAGTTCTTCAATTAATGGTGCTACTGCCTCACACATTGAATTTGTAATATTGGCACCCATTGCATCGTCAACATCAATCAAAAGTTCAACAATTAGCATTATACCAGAATCAGTTTGTATTTCTCTACAAGAAACTTCTTTAGCTCCTTTATCCATTTTTACAAGAGTATTACTTTTTGAGTTTGCAAGGTCAAGAATTTTTTTTGATGATTCAGTAATTTTTGGAATTGCAAGTTTAGGATCAACATTCAAAACTTGAATTTGACCAATACTAATAGATTCATCAGCATCAGCTTTGAAACCTCCTTTAATTCTAGCAATTTTTGCTGCCTTGGAAGCAGCAGCTATTACTGATGGTTCTTCTATCACCATTGGGATTAGATAATCCTCATCGTTAATTCTAAAGTTTGTAGCAATTCCTAACGGAAGGGAAAAAGTACCAATAGCATTTTCAACCATTTTATCTGCATTGTCAAATGTTATTCCACCCGAAGAATTTTCTAAAACTTCAATTTCTTCTTTCGATAGACTAGCAAAATTTTTTACTATATCTAGTCTGTGTTTTCTACTTTTCTCAAAAAATTTTGATATT
>JACZSC010000136.1 GCA_022574415.1 Nitrososphaerota archaeon
CATTCTACGTATGCATCGCAACTATTGCATCGTTTGTGACCTTTTGTGTATCTACTTCCATTTGGTGGTTTGAGAGCCTTATACCTATGACAGATTCCTTTGCAAGTCAAATCAGGTCATCATCATTCCAATAAAATCTGTATTTGTCTTCAATTTTATCAATAACGATTTTACCACCTTGTTGGAAAGTCATTTTGTGAATTTTATCGTCAATATCGATAATTTCAATCATGGAATTATCCTTCAAACATTCTAAGATTACAGGAGGTCCTTTAGTCATTTTCCATTCATCTCCTTTGAAATCAGCAAATGTCATAGTAAACAAATCTCCCATGAAATTTGTTTATTTTTGAATTAGAAAAAGATTTTCAAACTAAAACTAAGAATTAAGAATTTAAATTCTAAGTGAGGTAGTGAATTCGTGGCAAACAAGTATCGTGCCTTGAAACCCTCACTTAGTTGCCTAGGCGAACCACATTTCTTGCGGATGGATATCTGATTGTGACTCACGCAGACATTTTATAATGATAGCAATCTGATTTAAGAATTTTCAGGATTTATTCTAATTTTACAAAGGCATTTTTATAACTATTTGGGTTTGTTTGGAGTTGGGATTCTATAGTTGCTTTTGAAAATTTGTGTACTGTCATCAAATGTTCTAGAATATCATCACATTTTTTTTTACAGGTTCTGCACATGTACTTCATATCTTATTCCTAGCGCTTTGCCTTTTCACTCTATTAATAAAAGGCAATACCCCGCTCGTTTACGCCTGAATCGTGCCCATCACTAACGTTATGACGTGATTAACAGTTCGTATCAAATGTAAATGATTTGGTTATTAATTACGCCTTGAATTTTTTTAATCCATTTCCTACAACACGATTCAAAGCATATGAAAAACTCACAGATTTTATTGAGCCTCGAAGTAGCTCTGCTTGAATTACTCTAACCTTTTCCATATTGGATTCATCTAGAACCACAGTAATCCTTATTCCCATCAGTGTTTCAAATAGCTATTTCAGAGATAAAAAGAGTAAGAGAAATCAAAGAAGCTATTTTCAAGTGTGGTTAAAGGCTAAAAGCAATTAGACTGTATTACAAGGTGTCTAAGTGAATCACTGAGTCTACATGCTTTTTAATTGTGGTTCATTCAGGCAACTAAGTAAGTGAGGATTTCACGGCAACCTCACTTAGATCTTAACATTCTCTTAACATGAAGACTGATCGCAAAAAACTAATCATAGAAAAAGAATGAATATTCTAGGAATTAACGCTCATGAAGGGTATTGGTTACTGTATTGGAATGGCAGTTGCTGCTGTTGTAGTGTTTATTGCAACCTCTGTTTTATTATCTTTCAAGTAAACACAAAGAATTAAGAATTTTCAGGATTAAGATCTGATTTATCTTATAGTATTAACATTTGTTAGTTCCATGTATGAAGAAAAGGAACCTGTAAAGAATCCTAAATTGGTTGCAGAATTAAAAAACATATTGGAAAACCACTCTCAAATAACTTCCGTTAACCCACATGCTTCAGCAGATTTTGAAGTTAGAATAGCTGATTACAATTTACCCGTTTACTTTACTATTCAAACCCAGACAAAAAAAATGCCAGAAATTGGATATTATGAATTGTATGTTTTTCATGGAAGTCCCTCACTTGTTGATGCAAAAAAAATGAGTGTTTATGCTGGAAAAAGCGTTAGCAATACTGTAAATGATTTTTTTAAGTCATTTAACAACTGACGTTGTATGTACTAAGAATTAAGAATTTTCAGGATTAAACCTAAATTCTAAAACTCTAAATTTATGAGTGTCGTTAGGCACGAAACGTAGACTTTTACTCCAACTAAATTAGGTCATTTCTACACACGGATCATACCTAGTTTTTAATTTCATTTTTTATTCGTGAAATGTGAAATTAATTTCATAAACAACTCTCACAGCTTTTTGATCAAATCGTAGTATAGACAATATTGTATTAGTTGAGGTCGGTACCTTGCTCAGCTTTGAGGAGCGCATTCTAGTTTCAGCATTACTTTGCAGTCAGGTATACCGTAACGATAGTCACCAAACATCCAACCATCATAAAGTGCGTCTCTGAACTGCTCTATTTTTGATTCAATGTTATGGCTTTAGTCATTCAAAAGATTACGATAAGTCATGTTCTCTTACACATACTGAATTTCAGTTAAAACCCGAAAACATTACTCTCTTCATCTCATCCTCTATAGAATTTTGAGGGGTTTGTATCTGCTCTAATCTTGGGATTCTTTCACCGTTTTTCATAAGCTTGGAATAGAACCGGATTAGTCCTGTATTCACATCTTCTATGGTATAATGAAAGTTTTGTCCATTGCATGATGTGATTCCATCTTTGCCAAAATGCCAATGAGTAATAATCCAATTATTGACTGTTGGTAGAACAACACCGCTTAGGCCAGTTAGATGATACGAAACCTTTGACATATGTTCATGCAGATACCAAACAGTTTCAACATTATAGACTAATGGCTTGTAGGTACAACCAATATCCACCTGAATTGTGTTAGGATAAACTAG
>JACZSC010000038.1 GCA_022574415.1 Nitrososphaerota archaeon
TCAATTTCTTTGTGTTGTTCTATAATAGAAGCACGAAACTTTACATCATGAGTTTCTTTTGGTTCAAATTCAATTACAGCAGTAAAACTTGCCTTGTTTTCAGGCATGGAATCTTTACTAATAAATAACCTAGAAACATTCTGGGAAATTTGCTTGTCGTTATATGATTTGTAAATGATAAGCTTATTTGAATTAAGAATTTGTATATTGATTACAACTCCATCATATCTTCCAGGATATGTTACTACGACATTACCTTTTATTTCAGAATTCGGATGAATTTCAGTTGAATCTAATTTTAATTCTATATCCTTCATAATCAAGAACAAAATTTTTGAAAATAAATAATTTTGTTACATAAAGTGGGTCCGGAGGGCTTCGATCCCTCGACCATTGGATTAGAAGTCCAACACTCTATCCATGCTGAGCTACGGGCCCAAAATTCTGGAAATATTTTACTATTTTAAGGGTTTACAACCATTTTTTTTGATTAAGATCTCTTTCCATTTTGAAAAGGAATTGTTGAGCATAACCAGCATATGGACCAAAATGATTTACAATTTTTTCATGTGTTTCATTGTATTTTTTTTCTGTCAACGATTTTCCATCAAACTGAAATTTTTTAGCATAATACTTTTTTAAAATTCTTAACACCCATCGATCAATTGGAAATGCGTCTAGCTTGTCAAGTGAAAATAGCATTATACAATCAGCAACCTTATTTCCAATTCCAAAAATTTCTAAAAGAGCATCTTTTGCATTTTTATAGTTGGTTTTTTTCAATAAATCAAAATCAATCTGTCCCTTTGTAACTGCGAGTGATGCTTCTTTTACAGCCTTAGCCCTATAACCTATACCACAATTCAGAAGATCATTTTTTGTTGCTTTTGCAAGTTTATTCGGTTCAGGAAATAAGTAAAATTCTTTTTTTCCAAAGACAATTCTTTTTCCAAATTTTCTACATAATAGTTGTAAATTCTGTTTTATTTTTTGAATACTTGAGTTGGATGATATGATAAAAGAAATATAACATTGGAAAGGATCTTGACGTAATAATCTAAGACCCGGAAATAACATTACAGCTTTTCTGACTAGTGCATCTTTTGAAATACTCTGAATGATTTTTTCAAATTCATCTTGCTCCCTAAAAAAATCCAAAGTTCTTTGAGAAAATGAGTTAATATCAAAAGGATTTTCTTTTATGGCTAAAATATCTGTGCCGTTTATTCCATACCAGATATTTCCATCTTTTTCCCATAGAAAAACCTGACCACTATTTATGCTATAATCAACATTAATCGAAAATTGTTTTAGCATATCATACTTGTATGACTTCATTTGCTTGGGGCGAATGAGCATCAAGATCAAATTTTTCGGTGATTTCCTCAGCGAATTTTATACACGAATCATTGTCTCCATGTACGGTCAAAACTTTTGGGTTACCTTTGATATTTTTGATTAAATCAAAAAGATCATTTCTATCCCCATGACCTGAAAACTCAAATTGTTTTACTTCAGCTGAAACCTTCATATCATGACCTCTTGTTGAAACTTTTCCAGTTTCTAGTAATTTTTTACCAGGAGTTCCATCCCCCTGGTATGAAACTAACGCAATTCCATTTTTATTATCAAAAGCAAGTTGTTGTAAATAATAAACAGCATTTCCACCAACTAACATTCCAGCTGGAGAAATTACAACACAAGGTTCCTCTAGGGCTTTTTTTCTTTCATGTTGATTTCTAATTGGGATGGTACTATTAATTGAATCAGCAAATAGTTTAGGATCTTTTAGATATTCAGGATAGCGAAACATTATTTCATTTACCTTTAATGCCATACCATCCATGATTATTTTGTGTTTAAATTTTGCATTTTTTAGAACACAAGCAATTTCTTGAGAACGTTCAACAGAAAATGAAGGTATGAACAAAACTCCTTTTCTATCAACAACTTCATTGGCAAACTCAATTAATCCTTCTTCAGTCTCTTTTCTTGGCATTTGTTCTGTTTGAGAGTAAGTGCTTTCAGTTATGAGTAAATCAATTTCACCAATATCCAAATCAGCTTCTCTTAACATTCGTGAACCCCTAGGATTAATGTCACCAGTATAGAAAAGACGCTTATTTTCTGATTCAACTACTACTGTACTTCCACCTAATACATGACCCGATTCACGTAACTCAAACGATGCATTGCTTCGGGAAATTTTTTGTTTGTATCCTATTTCTTTTGCATTTTGCATCATGTTGTTTATTTCAGGCAGATCAAATTGATGAAAGCCCTTTTCGATTTTTAACATATCTTCAATCAATAACTGACTCAAATCAAAAGTTGGAGGTGTTGCAAAAACATCAGTATTTCTACTAACAAAAAGTGATGGTACATTTCCGGAATGATCTAAATGAGCATGAGTAATTATTATAGAATCTACATCCTTTGGTTTTACATGCAAAGGATATTGTGAAGGTGCTCCGCGTTTTCCAAACATAACTCCATAATCTAACAAAAAATTAGTACCATCACAACTTACAATAAAACCGGATCGACCAACTTCATGGGAAGCACCAAGGATTTTAACCTTCAAGGAGTCAGCTGATTTAAGATCTACCTTAAAACTTTGTCAATACAGATTATCATTCGCAATTATGGATAATCTTCAAAAGCTTTAATTAGTGCAGGCTAAGATCGGATCTGCATGGGAAGATCCTATGATGAATGGGCAAAAACACAAGATCAAGCTCTCTTATCGAAAGTTCGTGCTGGTGATGAGTCTAACAAAGTCCTTCTCAATCAGATTAACTGGCTTTGGGTTGCAAACATGATGAATAAAAAGCCAGAACTTAATCCAAGTGCAGCAGAATTACTTGACTGGATAACTTCTGGCCAAGTCGACGCATTTAGAAAGCCGAAGCCGAAGTAAGCGTGAACATCACGTTATTTTTTGTTTTTTCTTAAATTTTTTTTAAAATTTTTTCTATGAATTCACTCATTTGGTGGTTTTCTATCTCATACTTTGTTAATGAATTATCTTACTAAATACTTCATGGCTAATTAATCAGATTTAATGAGATTTCTTCATTAACAGTTTTGTTTGAAATGTCTTGATATCTTGTTTCTTATCTCTAACTAATCAAAAATTACACCGTTATAATGCCAAGTGATCGCCAAAAATCATAACCCTGTTATGAAATTCTATTATGGTTTAAATAGAAACCAAGCACTTCAAATTGTGAAATACAATGCCAATAGCAATTCTTCCAGACATAGATGAGCAGAGATGTATCGGTTGCGCACTTTGTGTAGAAATCTGTACAACTCTTGGCCCAGATGTACTTCGTGTAAAGCCTGTTGAAGGCTGGAAGAGAGGTAAAGCATTTGTCTTTTATCCAGAAAGATGCATCTCTGATGGAGCATGCATTGGAGTTTGTCCAACAAAATCAATATTCTGGATGAGACCAATGAATTATACTGCAGGACAGCCTGTACCTCTTCACAAGAACGGAGTATTCATAAAAGGTTGGGCAGAAGACGCCGCATAGTCGGTATCTTACACACTCTTTTTTCTTATTTTTGATTAACGAAGAAATTTCTTTTTGATTTTTTTTGGTAGCGGTTTTGCAAAGTAGGTAATGAAAGAATCATTCTTGTCTAAATAAATATCCGAAAAGTTATTTTTATCAAAAAAAATCTCCCAAGTTTTTGCAAAAACCGGAAAATCCTCAGGATTATATCCGATGTTTGCCGTAACGTGGTGTGCAGCAGGATAAATATCTGAAATCTCAAGCGGAATCAACCCGAGATGAGGATCATAAAAGCAAAATTGTATCAATTCGTGATCTTTGAATTTTTTCTGCATTTTGGCGTATTCAACAGAAAGGTAAGCTGGTTTAAGTGTAGTCTCCTTGGATATTACTAATGTTTTTTTCTTAGTTCGGAATCGTCTCACCAAATTATGGTATGACATAACCTCTGGCCTGAATTGATCCTCTTTTGAAAAAAGAAAAATGGCTTTTTCTTTGAATTTTGGCGTGGTTTCAACGAATTGGTTTGGATTTGATGTAAAAACCTCAATAATTTCAAACAGCTTGGGATGGGCCCGCGCTTTTTTCATTACATATTCCCATAGTCGCCCTTCATGAATCGCATCTTTCACTCGTTCAACTTCAGATTTTATGGCAATCAAATTGTGAAGGCCAAGATTGTTAATTTTTTCAGATTTATCTAAACCCCGTAATTCATTTGGCGTGAATTTAGAGCATACCTCACAATTGCATGAAAAATTTGTAATTTCCGAAAGACGTTTTGTTCTATCATCCGTGATGTATCTATCTTGTTTAGCATAAAGAATGTATGAAGCGGAATCAAATGTATCACAGCCTAAAGCAACCACAAATGGGATAGTAAGAGGATGCCCTGCTCCAAAAAGATGAAGCGGTATAGAACTTGGCATTTGTGATTTTGCAGAAACTATCATTTTTGCAAGTAGTTTGTATTCATATGATTCCATAACTTCAACTGGGCTTCCCAGGGCCAACATTTGAAATCCATAACCCACTAGAGTTTTTGTTGAACGTTTAACAAGATCAAAGTGCTCTCCACCTTGAATTGGACCTACCCAAATTTGTCCATTATCCGTGCTTTGTGTTAGTGTTTGTTTAGAAACCATCAGAGTGTGATCAACAAATTTTTTTGCTTCAGTTTTTGAAAGACCCAAACCCGTTGGTCTGTCAAGCGGTATTGCAATATCTGATTTAATTTTTGTTTCAAACTCTGCCATTTCAGAAGCTGTTACACTAACATCGCCATACTCCAATACTTGGTAACCACCAGAATCTGTCATTACAGCAGAATCAAAATTGATTATATCATGTATTCCACGTTTGATTGCTTCTTGTCCATAATGATTTTTTGTGATGTATGCATTTGTAATAACTAAATCAAATCCTAACTTTCGAAAATTACTCATTGGAATAGTTTGATTTATCGGATGAATTACCGGAATATATGCAGGAGTTTCTACCTTTCCATGATTTGTATATAAAATGCCAATTCTACCAGCTAAATCACATTTTAGAATCTCAAACAATTATAGGATTTATCTTTATTGCAATATTTAATCAATAAGAAAAGAATTTTTGCAAATCCTTCTTCTTTGCTACCACTGAGAGCCAGTCTACCAATTCTTTTTTTGATTTTCCATTAAGAATGTCTGTAATAGTTTTAGTTACTTTGGAAATAGATTTTGAGGATGTATCCACTTGAAAACTTTTGTTTTTTCCAAATTTTTTGATTGTGTCATAGGTTATTATGCCTAAAATTTCACTTGCCACATTCTCAGCTATTTTTTTCTTGGAATATTTTCGCTTTTTGTATATTTGAGAGAGTTTATACGGACTTTTACGAAGTATTATTGCTTTAGAAACTTGGGATTTTGTTAGAGCATAAGGTGCCAAATGACCAACAATGATGGATTTTTTTGAAATTTTTTTCTTTAGAATTTTTTTTAGTTTTATAATATCAACATCACGAGTTTCGTTTGTTTTTTCATATATCTTGGATTCAAGAGCAATTTTGTTGATATCGAAAATTTCATAATCCAAAACCTTGGCTAAACTTTTAGCAATAGTATGTTTACCAACGCCTGGGCTCCCAGTTATGACAATAGACACAATATAGGTTCAAAATGAAGTAGATTAAACGATTTCTGCAATACTAATATGTACAATTGAATTTTTTTTGTGCATGCAAATAGGACTTTTGGGTAAGACAAATGTTGGTAAATCAACATTTTTTTCTGCCGCAACAGAAACCCCTGTGGCTACAGGAAATTTTCCATTTACAACTATTGAACCAAATGTTGGTGTTGCTTATGTTAAAACAAACTGCGCATGTACACATTTTAGAATCAAACATGAAAATCCTTTATGTGTTAATGGATCTAGATTCATCCCAGTAAAATTAATTGATATTGCTGGATTAGTACCTGGGGCACATGTAGGAAAAGGATTGGGTAACCAATTTTTAGATGATGCAAGACAGGCTGAAGTATTAATTCATGTAGTTGATATTTCTGGATCTACTGATATTCAAGGACAACCTGTTCAGATAGGAACTCATAACCCTTTAGAAGACATTGAGTTTGTTGTCGATGAATTTGATCAATGGTTTAAACAAATTTTGGAACGTGAGTGGCAAAAACTATTGAAAGAAATTGAACAAAAAACTGTAATACTAGTTGAAGGAATCGCAAAACGTTTTAGTGGTTTAGGAATTAAAGATTATCAAGTACAAATTGTTTTGCAAAATACTAGTTTACTTACCAAAAAACCCACAGAATGGGACAAAAATGATCTTTCAACTTTTGTAAAAGAGCTAAGAAAAAATACTAAACCTATACTCATTGCTGCCAACAAAGCAGATCTTTGCAAAGATCTAGAGATAATTAATAAAATTTATGATGAAAAAGTAATTCTTTGTAGTGCTGAGACAGAATTATTGTTGAGGAAGGCATCAAAGGCCGGATTAATTAATTACGTTACTGGCGATGATAATTTTTCTATAAAAAAAGAAATTGAAATGTCTGCCCAACAAAAAAAGGCCCTTGATGTAGTAAAAACTATACTTGCTAAAATTAAAACATCAGGAATTCAAACCTGCTTGAATTCTGCTGTGTTTGACATTCTGAAAACCATTGTAGTTTATCCTGTAGAGGATGAGAGTAAATTTTGTAATAAAGATGGACAAGTTCTTCCTGACGCAAAATTATTGACTGAAGGTTCCACGGCAAAAGATCTAGCAGAAACAGTTCACGCTGATATTGCAAAAGGCTTCTTACATGCAATTGATTGTAAAACCAAACAAAGGATAGGAGCAGATCATAAACTAAAAAACGGCGATGTCATCAAAATAGTATCGACATTGAGTAGGGGATAATATGCTTTGCTTAGGCATTGAAAGTACTGCACATACATTTTCATGTGCAGTTTTGGAAAAAAAGGCAAAAAAAGGAAAGATCCTTGCTGACGTTAGGAAAATTTATCGACCTCCTGATGGAGAAGGAATTCATCCTAGAGAAGCATCACGACATCATGTGGAAAATAGCTCAAAAGTTCTATCAGAAACTTTACAGAAAGCTAAAGTCAATGTTGGAGACTTGGATATAGTTGCATATGCAGCTGGTCCAGGATTAGGTCCATGTCTTAGGGTCGGAGCCGTTGTTGCACGTTCTTTGTCATCATATTACCAAATTCCAATATATCCTGTTAATCATGCAATAGGACACATTGAACTTGGGAAACTATTAACTGGTGCAAAAAATCCTTTAGTGCTTCTTGTTTCAGGCGGTCACACAATGTTACTTGCCTTTATGATAGGTAAATGGAGAGTATTTGGAGAAACACTTGACATTACACTTGGTCAACTATTAGATCAATTCGGAAGATCACTAGGATTTGCTTCCCCATGTGGAAAACAAATTGAACAACTTGCAAACAAATCTTCTACCTATATTCCATTACCATATGTAGTAAAAGGAAATGATGTTTCATTTTCTGGTTTGCTCTCAGCTACAAAATCTATTGTTTCAAAAGGGATTGAAAATTCATGTTTTTCTCTTCAAGAAACTGCATTTGCAATGATCTCCGAAGCAGTTGAAAGAGCCTTAGCGTTTACTAATAAAAAAGAATTGTTGATAGTAGGTGGTGTTGCTGCAAATACAAGACTGTCAGAAATGTTACAAAGTGTATGTAAAAGACAAAATTGTAAATTCTTCGCTTCCCCTCTAAAATATTCTGGAGACTGCGGTTCTCAAATTGCATGGACCGGACTTTTAGAATCTTCAGTAAAAAATGGTACTAATCTTGATGAAACTTTTGTCAGACAATCTTGGAGACTAGATTCAGTTAACGTTGATTATTGATTTTTAAAACCTTCAATTGCATCTTGGATATCATTTAACCAACCTCTAGTACTAAAAACACCAAACTTGTAGGTTTTGTCACCATCTTTGGTTTTTGCAGTAAAACAAACTTTTTTCATTAGCAACCCCTCCTTCCAAACTTTTTTGACATCATTTAATGGAACATCAATTACAGTTTCTTCAAATCTTTTTGAAAAATCCATTATTCTTCCTTTAGTTTTATCAAACGCGAGCCGTTTGTTTGTAAGTGTAAGAACTCCCGCCCCGAGGCCATCTTCGTAGCAATCTTCCTGTTTGAGTTTTTTTTCATCCTCTTCCATGATTAGATTTTAGTCCATTGTACTTGGTGTAAATTTGTTAGTATTAGCGTAATGGGTCAATGGATTCGATTACATTTGATACGAACTGTAAACTAGAAAAATAAGACCAAATAACGGTCTGAGTCTAAACGGATTCGAAAGGCAGTCGAAAAGAAATTTAGCTTGTTACTTCCTTTACAATCTTATGAGTGAGGATCTCATAAAATCCATCATAGTACTAATACAGAATGACAGAGGAGATAAGGAGATTTTAATGCGAATCATAAATGATCTCAGGAAAGATAAAAAGCCTTTTGGTCCAGACAAATTATATCTCAAAACCATTATTGAAAAATACCTACCAGAAGACAAACATCTTCTGTAGTCCGTTAACATTTGATACGAACTGTAAATTCAAAATACTTATCTCACCAACACTAAATGATTACATTGAATAGTTTTCTTCTTACTCTCCTTCCGATATTCCTCCTACTAAATAATGCAGTATTTGCTGTAGTCTATGATGATACTACCATACAAAATGCACAGCTTGTTTCCCAAGATGAAGACAAAGTAACTGTAGATAAACAAGTAATGATAATGGCTGATCTCTCAAACGGTCAAGACCAAGATCAAAAATTTGCTTACATTGTACAAATTCGAGATGAAAATGGCGTGGTGATATCACTTTCTTGGATTACAGGTAGCCTCACTCCTGGTCAGAGCTTTTCTCCAGCCCTTTCATGGACTCCAATCTCTGCTGGTACATATACGATTCAGATTTTTGTTTGGGAAAGTGTGAATACTCCTGATGCACTTTCTGTGCCACTTTTACTTTCAGTAGATGTGGTTGACAATTGATACGAACTGTTAATCCTGAAAATTCTAATCATTGTTCATTTAGACCCAAAACATATCTCATAACAATGAAATTTAATCCCAAAAACCTCTAAATTATAACTTTTCAATTAGCTATTTAATGAAACTTCTTAAAAAGGGTGCAGAAGGTGATCTCTTTTTTACTGTATGGAATAAACAAAAAGCAATTCTTAAAGCAAGAAAGGAAAAAAATTATCGTAATTCTCAACTTGATAACAGAATAAGAAAACAACGAACAAGACGTGAATCAGAAATTATCTCAGAAGTAAAATCTTTTGGGATTTCTGCTCCGTTAGTTTATTTTGTTGACCAAAAAAATTGTACTATCTTAATGCAATACATACGAGGAACTTTAATCCATGATCTACCTAAATTTAAACTAACATTGATTTGTAAAAAAATCGGTCATGTAGTTGGCACTATGCACAAAAATGGTGTTATGCATGGTGATCTAACAACATCTAACTTTATCCTGTCACATGGCAAACTCTTTGTGATTGATTTTGGTCTGGCTATAAGAACTAAAAAGCCTGAAGATCATGCAGTTGATCTTAGATTGTTTAAAGAAATATTGAATAGTGCTCATGTTTCTGTAATGAAAAATGCTTGGAAAAATTTTCTTCAAGGCTACAAGACATCTGTTGGAATTTCTAGATTCAACAAAGTTACAAATCTTGTTTCTGTAATTGAAGGTAGAGGTAGATATGCCACAGTTGTATGATATTTTTTTTGCATCTTCAAACAAATACAAGTATCGAGAAGTAAAGAAAATTTTAGATAATTTTGGAATTAAAGTAGGTTTTTTTAAATGTGATCTAACAGAAATTCAAGCTGATACCATTAAAGAGATAGCCACCCAAAAAGTGATTGACGCCTTTAATCAATGCAAAAAACCTGTAATCATTGAAGATGATGGTTTATTCATAACTAGTTTACGAGGTTTTCCTGGCCCATTTTCTTCCTATGTATACAAGAAAATTGGAAACAAAGGAATTCTTAAATTGGTTCAAACAAAAAGAAATGCAAAGTTTCAATCTACAATAGCTTTTTGTGATAAAAAGAAAAAACCTATTCTTTTTGAAGCAAATGTATCTGGAAAAATTTCCAAGAATTTACGTGGTAAGGGATGGGGTTACGATCCAATCTTTGTTCCTTCAGGAAAATTAAAAACTTTCGCAGAACTATCTAACAAAAATGAGTTATCCCATCGTTATAGAGCATTGAAGAAGTTTGCTAGTTGGTTTCTAAATAAGCGGGTAT
>JACZSC010000039.1 GCA_022574415.1 Nitrososphaerota archaeon
CCTCCGCATGCATATTTATTTTTTAATTCCCTTGCCACATCTCCAAGATTATTTAATTTAGGATCTAATCCTTCAATCATTGTACCTTTTTTCTTAAAACGTCTAGTTTCTAATCTTATTACAATCTTAGTGCTATCTTTGGCGAGTTCACTACAAGCACATAAATCTTCAGGAAGGCCACATGTACTACAAATTACTGCCATTCGTTCGAAACAATTTCATTCACACGTACTATTAAGCCTTGTCTGATATCAAATTTCTTTTATCTGTAGACACAAGTATAGATGGTTTTTTACAAGGAATTTTTTAGAATATGTTATGCCAGATCTTACCAAAAAAGCAGCAGAAATGTTACTGAAAGGAGCGACATTGCTTAGTGAACCCTGCCCTTATTGTAAAGGTGTTAGAGTAATGAAAGAGGGAAACGCATTATGCGTAAACTGCGGAAGGACACCTAAAGAATCTAAAAAAATTAAAATCAAAAAAGGCACCAAGAAAGAAAAAACTTTTCCATCCCTTAAGATTTTGGAAAAAAAACTTGAAACTTTGTCCAAAGAACTTGAGCAGGAATCTGATCATGAAAAACAACAAAAAATTCTCAAATCAATAAACTCTCTCATAGAGAGCATAACCAAACTAAAAAACATGTGACAAAGTTTTTATGTTAATATTTTGATTTTGAAAAATAACTATGAGTAGTAAAAAGAAAGCAGCTCCACTACCTGCATCAAGTGCAGGCCTTCTCCGATTCTTTGAAGATGAAACAAAAGGATGGAAGATAGATCCAAAAATTGTAGTTTCAATACCGATCAGTCTAATTATCGCCTCATGGTTAATTGATATTTTCCTAGTTCCGTGAAAAAACCATGTCAAGTTCTACAGATGATGTTTCTCGCATTCACAAACGATATTCACTTACATTAATCAATCCATCATCGTTTTATCATTCACTAATAATTTCTGTTATTATAACTTCATTAATTGTAATCACAACTGTTTTTGAATATCTTGAAGATGTTGACATAGTTTTGGGTCTTATTTCTGTAATAGTAGTATTACTGGCAACTCAATATATTGATTCTCGTTTTATCAAAAACAAAGAATATTCAAAGTCATTACACATGTCACTTTTTGGTAATGTATTGTGGTTGCTTACGATACTTGTCGGCTTACTATCCGTATCGGTTTTTGCAAAGCCCGAAACCTCAATCTTCTTCATTACAGAAGGAATGTTTATTTTTGCTAGCTTTAGAATTGGACTTTTTACAACAACCCTTGGGGTAAACCTCAGAAAGGCATGGCTCATTTGTTTTCTTCAACCAATGGCAATGTTTTTTGTTTTAGTACCTCAGAGTATGTGGTTACCTGCTCTAACCGATCCTGTTTCTTTGGCTTATGGTTCTGCATTTTTAGTAATTGCAACTGCTTGGTCTGTTTTAACAGATAGAGCAGGTAGACCCGGTTTACACAGCACTCACAAAATCATTCAAGCATATCTTTCATCCATAAAAGGTAAGGATTTATCTGAAGCAGAAGCAGTGATTGAAAACAGTTCAAAACCTTCCAACGTTTTCACTTCTCAATTAAGATTCTTCTCAAATGATAATAAAACTGACTTTAGACTAGTTTTGCCTGATGTTCATCCAGGTCCATATCATCCTGTTGGTGGAAGCAATATTCCATACTTGATTTACAAAAAAATGAATTCCTCAGCCATGATAATGCATAGTGTATCTGATCATTCTCTCAATCTACCTTCGCAACAACAAGTTGAGAATTATCTAAATAGCATTTCTGAAAGTACTGTTTCTCAAGAGGGATTAACTTGTACACAACCTGTTGTTGTTCAAATAAACAAGGCTAGAGCAATAGGATTATTGTTTGATAAAAATGCAATTTTGTTCTTATCTCTGTCCCCACATGGCATGGAAGATCTTCCAAATTATATCAGAAAAGAAATTGAACAATTTTCCAAAAATCGTTCATTTGAAAGAGTAATGATAGTTGATGCTCATAACGCTATGGGAAAAGAAATTTCTAAAGTTGATTCGGATGATTTACTTAAAGCCGCAAAGTCATGTTTGGATTCTTTGATAACAAAAAAACCTTACCCTCTTGAATTTGGTTATGCCAATTCTAACGAACTGAATTTGAATACCCCTGATCTCGCATTAGGCGGAATAGGTATTTTGTGTTTAAAAATTAATGGTGAAAAATATTTTCTTGGTTGGGCAGATTCTAACAATATGGAAAATGGAGTAAGAGAGGTTGTTGTAAACCACTTTACAAAAAATGGGTATAACTTGTTAGAAATATGTACATCTGATACACATTACACTCAAACAAAAGTAAGAACAAAAATAGGCTATTACCCATTTGGAATAATTACCAAGTCAAAAGATGTAGCAGACTGGTATCTGAATATTGCAAAAAAAGCAGATGCTACCATTAAACCAGCAAAGTTTGAAATTTTGGAAAAAGAAACTGAAGTAAAAATCATGGGACCAAAAATCTTTGAAGACTTTTCCAAAGCTCTTGATAATTCTATGAAAATTACTAAGGCATTTGTTATTGGAACTGTCATTTTATTTCTAATTAGCATGATTTGATCGTTTCCATTTTATCGAGATTTCCATAAAACTCATCAATAAAAGATGAAAACTGAAAAATGGGTACAATTGGGACCTTGTAAATGAAATCAAGTTTGTCTTGATATAATGTCACAATAACAGGAATAGCTAACGCATTTTCTGTTTGAGAAACATAATGCTTTGTTCGTTCTATTTGCTTTTTTACAGCATTATTCAAGGTTGAAGAACTGTATCTTTTCCAATGTTTGCAGTCAATTAATATAGCCACTCCCAACTTTGTGCCTACAACATCAATTTCCATTCTTGGATTTTTTAGAAACAGATTCTTTATTGTTGCAAAATCTTTTGATTCTAGCACTTCAGCTACCAAACTTTCAAAATCCCTCCAACTCAAATGAGTAGAAATTTCCTCAATTAATGCACCCTTCTGTAAGGCCAAAAGAACGTACTTTAGTTTATCACTAGAATTAAAATTAAATAAATTATCTTGTTTTACACCAATTCCATTTTCTACTAATTCATCAAGAATTTTCTTTGCAGTTGATTGCTGAATCTTTGTTGTTGTGGAATAATCTTTAACAGAAACACCGCCTGGGATTATCCCATCGATCCCTTGTATGAAAAACTTGAGATGCATTATAATGATTTTTTCTATTTTTATTTTAAGTCTTGTACAAAATCATATCCAGTAAATAAAAGACATTTAATTATATCTGATGTAAACACATGTCATGAAACTATTGCTAGTCTGCTTACTAGCAATTCTAGTGAGCATTTCCAATATTGGATCCGTTTTTGCAGAAAAGGGTTCCAATGTTAATGAAATTATCTTCATTCAGTATTTGGACGAAAACACTGCATTGGAAGAAGTAAGAAATGGAAATTTGGACATGTATTACTATAGAATATCTTCAGATAGAATTGAGAGTTCATCATCTAGAGAAGGAATTAAGGTTTTTGATTCTACTGGAGGTTCATATAGCATACTTGTTAATCCTGCAGAATCTGAAAAATTTAACCTATTTTCAATCAAAGAAATTAGATTTGCATTAAACTATCTTGTAGATAGGAAATTAATCGTTAATGAATTAATGGGCGGCTTTGGCGCAGAAATGATTTCATATTATAGTCCTTATGATCCAGAATACCTTTCGATATTAAACCAACTTGAGTCTTTTCATTTTCGATACAATCCAACTTTGGCTGAAAAAATGATTTCAGGCGCACTTGATGAGTATGGAGCTACAAAAAATAATGATTTGTGGACAATTAATGATGAGCCAATTGAAATTACAATTTTCATAAGAAGCGATGACCCTGTAAGAAAATCTATTGGTGAGATATTATCCTCCGAACTCGAAAAGATTGGATTTGTTGTAAAGAAAGACTTTGGAGATTTAAACAAGGCATTTGTTGTTGTATATGGCTCTAACCCAGCTGATCTAAAATGGCAAATTTACACGGAAGGATGGGGACGCTCTGCATTTGTAAGATATGATTCGGTAGGATTGGGACAAATGTATTCTCCATGGTTTTCAAGCATGCCTGGCTTTAATGACCCATCATATTGGAATTACAAGAATGAATATCTTGATTCACTTACCCAGAGAATCTATACTGGTGATTTTAGTTCTGCACAAGAAAGAACTGAACTGATACAACAGGCTATTTTAGAAGGAGTAAATGAATCTGTAAGAATATTTCTTGCAAGTAAGATAGATCAGTATGTTGTAAATGAAAAAATTGACGGTGTAATTAATGACTTTGGTGCAGGAGTTCCTACCAGATTCACTCCAATTAATGTACGAAGTGATTCAGAAACTCTTGTAATTGGTGTCAAACAAATTTATCAAGGTGCATGGAACCCAATAATGGGTTTAAGCGATACCTATAGTAGGCAAATTTGGGGCGTTATTTCTGATCCTGGAGTTTTCAAGCACCCATACACTGGAATGACGTTTCCTGTCAGAACAACTTGGATTGTTGAAACAGAATGGCCAGATGCAAAAATAGATTTGCCTGATGATGCAATAATCTGGGATCCAGTAGAACATACTTGGGTAAATGTAGACTCTGGGACACAATCTCTCAGTAAAGTGACGTTTGATCTTTCCTTTAGCAACTGGCATCATGGTCAAAGAATGGATATGAATGACATTCTACAATCCCTCTATTTCACAATTGAATGGGGCTCTGAACCACAAGAAGATGATAAAACATTTGATACTGAATACACCCCAAGAGCCATTCAAGTTGTTAATACTCTGATAGGTGTTAAACCAATTGATGAAGATACCATTGAAGTTTATGTTGATTATTGGCATTTCGATGAATCTGAAATTGCAGATTGGGCATCAATGTGGAGTGTTATGCCATGGGAAATAATTTCTGCAATGGAGCAAGCAGTGATTGATGGTAAAGTTGCCTTTTCACGTTCAGGTGCAACAAGTAAGAATGTAAACTGGCTTTCATTAATTGTACCAAATGATGCCAAAATCATTCAAGAATATCTTTCAGAGTTCAAGCAATCTGGCTATATTCCCATGTCTTTGAAAAGCTTTGGTGATAATTCCCTCTACTTTGATTCCAGATATGACGCTTCAATTAATTGGATAAACGAAAATAATCATGCTGTAATAAGTAATGGTCCATTTTTGCTTGATAGTTACTCACCAGAAGCACGAACAATAATTATCCGCGCTTTTGCTGATCAATCATATCCTATCACCGCTGGTACTTGGTCTGAATTTGAACATGTACAATTTCCACGAATAGTAAATGTGGATATGCCCAGCATAGTGGTGAAAGATGAAACATTATCAATCCCAGTAATGACTGAAGATTCTACCAGATTACAATACTTCTTTACAAATTCAGAAGGTTTGACGGTTGCAACAGGAATTGAGGAGGTTGATGAAAATCCGACCGTTTTGAATTTGTCCAAAGAAACAACCAACCAACTACTGGTCGGTGCTAACGATCTTAAGATTTTTGCAATTTCAGATTCTGTGTTGAGGCCAGATATTTTTAGAACTAGTTTTTTAGTAGTTGAGAATCAGGGCCAAGAATTACCTTCAACAACAATATCTGAACCACAAGAAAGCTCTCCATCATCTAACAATTGGTATCTTGTAATAGTTATAGGAATAATTGTTTTAGGAATACTTTTGTATACAAAGAACAAATATTCTAAGCAAGTTAAAATTTGAAAATCATTTTGCCCCAATAATAAAAAGAGTTCCAAACTCTCTCTTCCATTTTTTTCTGCTCTTAAGGTCTTTCACTTGTCTTGTTTTGGTTTTGAAGCCTGCATCCTTGAATAATTTTATCCATTCTGACTTTGAACGTAAGTGCATTGGAACATTCATTTGTTTTGGCCATCGTGAAGTTGCTTTGTTGTCCTTGTAAAAGTCAGTTCCACAGAAAAATTTGCCTCTAGGTTTCAAAAGTTTGTAAATTTTTGCTAGTGCCAGTTCTAACGATTCAGAATAATAAAGGGACTCCATTGAGAAAATGAAATCAAACTTTCCTTTATAGTTCCAACTCTCAATGTCTGATTGTATGTAATGTTCTTTTACAGTTTTTTTCTTTGAAATAGCATTTTTTATCATAAATTTACTTTTATCTATCCCAACTGCATTTTTGCAAGTCTTAATTTTAGAAATTTTTCTTACTACCCAACCATTACCACAGCCAATATCAAGGAATGAAAAGTCTTTTTCAAATGAGATTGATTCTAAAAACTTTGAGACAGCTTTTGTATGTTCGCGCTCCATTAATTCATCTCTTCCAATTTTTGCCCATTTGTCAAACGTTTTCTTTACAACATCCATAGAAAATTTCTCACTCAGATCACAGTATCCTGATCTCTGTTTATAGCTAATTTTATGACTAGAATGCAAGGTAGTTTATAGTGTTTTCTGATAATTTCTACCTGAATGTTAAATTCATTTTTTCCTGGGAACCTTTGTGAAACAACTCGTAGCTGTCCTAGGATTCTTTGTAATTCTATTGATGCCTTCATATGCCCATGCACAGATATCTGATAGAATTTCTCTATTAGACAACTTTGGAGTATACGATAAAGGTGACCAGCTTTTTATCTTTGGCAGCCTTGCAAATGTTTTTCCAGACTCATTTTTAATTTTGCAAATAGTAAACCCAAATGATGATCTATGTCAAATTCAGCAGTTAACTCCATTATCAAATGGACTGTTTGTGACAGAAGGAATTCCACTAAAGGGAAAACTTTGTGGTATTTCCGGAGAATATGAAGTAAAAATCTTCTATGGAGATTATTCAACAGAATCAACCTTTACACTGTCTTCAACAATTTTTGAAGAACCAAGCGGCGCCGCATATTTTGATCAAGCAACAAAATTAGTTTCTGAAAAAATCAAATCGTTAGAACAGAAAACTAATGCTAATTTGGAACAGTTTTCATCACAATTAGAAACATTGAGTACTAATCCATTAGATAACACCATAGGAGAATTAGAACTATTATACATTGATTTGTGGAACACTTACTTTATTCAAGATGAACTTTTTGAAATTGATCCTTCATTCCGACCTGCTGCAACAGCTGCGTTAGATTCAATATCTCAATTAATAGACAATGGAAAGGTTTCTTTTGATATTGCTAAAACAATAGATAGCGAAATTTTTTCCTCAGTATTCTATTATGAAATTGGTGACACGAACACTGCGATTGATAGAATAAACGATGTTTTTGTTTCAATTAAAAACGTTGACCCAATCAAAGTTGAAGCCAAACAAACATTTAGTTTTCAAGAATTGGAAGATTCGCTTTTGAGGTTAATGACAAAAGATAATTCTTTGATGAATAGGGCTATTAAAGAAGAGATTGCATTCATTTTTGCTCGTGGAACTGGCCCAATCTATTCTACCGAATTAAATGATCTTGTAGATCTTCTATCAAAATCGAGATATCTGGATGTGATTTCTCGAAAGCAGATGGGTCTCTATAAGATAGTCCAGATTGAGTGGGATTCAACAAAATCATCTTTACTCAATAAGAATACGATAGAGAAATTCTTGGAGCCCAAAGAAAAAGTATCAAAACTTCACCAGGCGGCCTTAATTTTGCGGGAACTCGATAACGTTGATAGATTCATTTCTGATGATGGAGAAGGCAATTCAGAACTTGCAAATATAATTTCGCCAGAATGGAATAACCTTGCAACTCAATTACAACTTGCAACCTCAGTTGATGATATTCTTGCTGCTGAAAATGATATCAAAAACATGAAAATGATTATTGATGCATCCTCAAGAATTTCAAAGGCTGTACAAATTTCTCAAACAATTAACATTGGATCCAATTTGACTGATGGTTGGGAATCTCTTCTTGTACAAGTAGAAAGTGCACAGTCAGTTAGTGAAATTTTAGCTCTTGTCTCAGAATTTGACAAATCTATAAACGAATTAAGGGAAAAACGAAGCCCAATATCGATTTTAAAGTTTGAATATGAAACAATGAAAAACAAAGCAGAGATTCAGGCTGATTATGAGAATCTCTTCATGATTAACAATGCTCTCAAAATTCTTGATACAGCTGAAAAAATGCAAAATGGTAATCCAACTGTGAGTAAGATTGACAGAATTGAGGTGTTGCTTACATGGGCTAGTGAAAAAGCACCAGAAATTAAAGACGACTTGAGCTCTTATTCTAAAGATGCATACAAGGTTCGTGCCAGTGACATTCTACAAAGAGCAAAATCAATTGAAAACTTGGCTGAGTTAGGCCAAAGTAAAAACAGATTCTTACCCAAATATATTGAGTTTACAGATTCTATAATGGAACGAGTCAACTATGCAAGAAATCTTGTAATAAATAATGATCTAGATGCGGCCGATGAACTTGTGAGAGACTTGTTCAGTGAATGGCGTCAAGTTTCAGAGGCATATGCAGATGATCCATTTGGTTCAGAGTCTGGATACAGTAAAGATGAACTAAAAAGAATAGAATATCGCAAACATCTAGAACAAATTTCAGAAACCGTCTCTAAATTCTATAATGCTGACTTCGCTAAACATTCCGACAAATATGTGAAAATGACTGACCAAGCCTCAGAACTAATTGATTATGGTAATTTCATAGATGCAGAATCAAAATTAGCAGAAATTCGTACTTACCTTAACGAGTATTTGCCGCTTAACAATGCCAATATCATCTATGACATTGAATATGATCAAGAAAAAAACATCTGGATTATGGAAGGAGCAGTAAACAAGCCCGATGGTTTAAGGAAAAAGGAAATGAGACAAGATCTGTATGTTACGGTGTATGATGGGGCAGGTAATATTCACAGTACATTAGAATTTACAGATACAAGGAATGGTGACTTTTTTACACAATGGAGGGCACCAACTGAACCAGGACTTTATGTGGTAATGTTACAATACATGAATTCTAAAGCAACACAAATTGTAAATGTAGCAGGTAAAAATGTAAGAACTTATGATTCTGAAGAGCTTGATACATTAGAACTTGCAAGAGAATTTGAAGAACTAAAATCATTCATAGAACAATTTGGTGGTAGAAACTATGATGATTCTAGATTCGAATCAATCCTCAACGAAATTAAAATTGGATTAGCTAACAGAGATTCAGAACAGGTTGATGCAAAGCTTGACGAGTTAAAACGACTAATTGAGAGATATCTTCCAATGCGATCTCGATCAGCAGTAATTGAAGCCCAGTTTGATAACGATAAACTAATTCTTTCAGGGGCAGTACAAAAAACCCTTTCATTCAGTGAGGACTTGTTTATAGATATTTTTGATCAACAAGGCAATTTAGTTAGCGAAGTAGCATTGAAGGACGGCGCATCTGGTCATTTCAGTAAGGTAATATCACAACCATTTTCGCCTGGAGTTTATGTGGCACAACTAGAATACCATGATCTTACAGTAACCGATTTCTTTTCGGTTAATTAGTTTTTTTTAATATTATTTACTATACTGAAAAGCTGTTTTGCTGCTAATTTTGGATGATGTGTGCCTAAATTTTATTTTTTTAGAATAGGTTTGTCTTTTTCATCATTTGCTCTTTCAGCATCAAATGTATCTTGATGATCTGGATCCTTGTGCATGTAACTATGATCTCCTCCTTCTGCTTTTCTGCAGAATTTTTTATGAACAGCTTCTTCAATCTTTAACGTGGTTTCATTTTCATGAAATAGTCGTTTTCCACAATCTTCGCAGATGATTTCAGGCATGTCACTCGTCAGTCTCAAATGTATTTAGATGTTTAACTTA
>JACZSC010000040.1 GCA_022574415.1 Nitrososphaerota archaeon
TTTGTAATGAAAATACATTCATGTTCTTCATAGCACTGATAAAATTCAAAAAAAAGGCCAGAGATGTAGTTGAGATTGGTAAAAAGGTGATGCAGAACCTTCCTGAAGGAGTAAAGATCATCAGTACTTATTGGACACTTGGTGAATATGATGCTGTCTGGATATATGAAGCTCCAAATGAAAAGGCAGCTATAAAGCTTGGAATCGAAGCTGGTGAGGCAATGCAAACACAAACACTCGTTGCAATTACTAGGGATGAAGCAATGAAGCTGTTAGAGTAAACAGAATCAAATACAATTCTTAATGAATTTCATACTTGTTTTAGAACCAAAATATCTCCGTCTTTTACGTTATAATTTACCAATGCCCGATCTGGTTCGAAACCAATCTCAGGTGATGTTTGTTTGTATAAAGTAAATTTACTATCTTTTGGCAATCGAAAATGTACCTTTAACGCAAGTATGACGTCTTTTACACGAGTTGATTTCTGGAAGGTTGTTTCCCAATCTCCCCTCGTTGTTTTTAATTTCACAGTGACTTGGTTTGCCATTAAAAAAAATACGCACAGGAGGTACAAAAATCAGCTAGTTCTTGAATGTAGCTTTTAGTGTGTGTTCTTTATGAAATATGGATATGAATAATAATATCGAGACGGCCTGGCACTATCACAATGGTACAAAGCATCCCAATGGCTCTCTGTTGAGCCGTTTTCATTTCTATAATTCTGCCAATAGACCAAACCCATACAAAATATACAAAGATCTTCCTTCTATTGCCTTATCCATTCAAAAGTCAGAAAAAGACTTCTCTGCACTGAAGGCAATTTCAGCCAATATCAAATTGAAAGAAGGAGGACAAATTCCTGACCTCAATGTTCTTGCAAAAATACTTTACTTCTCTGGAGGAATTACAAAGACTATTAATTTTCCTGGGATGGGGGATGTAGAATTTCGAGCTGCTTCATGTACCGGCGGACTTTACCATATAGAAATTTATCTTGTATGCCAAGACATTCCAGGTCTTGAGGCTGGAGTTTATCATTTTGATCCCAAAGAAATGAAACTAAGACAATTACGAAAAGGGGATTATAGACGTGTTCTTGTTAATGCCGCTGGAAATGATATTAATGCAGAAAAAGCGCCTGTGATTCTGATTTACACTGACATCTTTACAAGAAATACAGTCAAGTATCAAACACGAGAATATCGTCATGCGTTTTGGGACTGTGGTACAATAATAGCAAATACACTTGCTATTAGTTCTGCACAGGACTTGGCTACTAAAGTCATAGTTGGATTTGTCGATAAACAAGTAAATTCGCTCCTTGACTTGAACTCGGATAAAGAGGTGTCTCTTGCACTTGTACCGATAGGATTCACCAAGAATGTTTCAGGTATTGAGGTTCCAGAAGTAGAGTTACTAGATGTAAAAACTGAACCGCTTTCAAACTATGACGTCGATGATCTGGAAATACAGCGGATGCACCAAGATTCATCATTAACCTCAGTCGATGAGGTGAAGGACTGGCATGGCAATACTCCAAAAATCACAATACCCCCAAACGCAGGAAATGCTACCCCATTACAACCATCTCCTGAGAATGGAATACCCCAAGATTCCCTCGAATCTGTTATAGTACGACGGGGCTCTACCCGACAATTTTCTCAGGAATCAATTTCATTGCAACAACTTTCTACAATAATTTATTATTCAACCCGAGGAATTCCAACTGATTTTCTAATACCATATGGTAGTTCGTTAATTGATTTATACATAATAATAAACTCGGTAACTGATTTGGAATCAGGATCATACTTTTACAACCGAGAAAAAAACGTATTTGAATTACTTAGAGAGGGAAAATTTCGACACGTGGCAGGTAACCTTGGCCTAGATCAAGCCCTTCCTGCAGATGGTAGTGTGTCTCTATTCTTGATGAGTGATTTGAACAAAGTTCTAAAGCGTTTTGGCAATCGAGGTTACAGAGCAGCTCAGCTAGAAGCTAGCATCACTGGAGGAAAACTCTATCTAGGCTCTTATACACATCGCCTCGGAGCAACAGGCTTGACATTTTACGATGATCAAGTGACTGAGTTCTTTTCACCACATGCTAAAGGTAAAAGTGTAATGTTTATGGTTGTAATTGGAAAAAAAGTTTGAATGAAAAAAAGAAGATCCGCAATTCATCGGAAAGATGTTGATGTCAAGATCAATCTGTATTGTCCGGATTGTGGAACTCTGCACATAGATCGTGGTTGGTATGCCTTGAAACCACATCGATGGCATCTATGTTATAACTGTCGCAAGAAATTTTGGGTTTCAAAACTAACAATAGGGGTTGGTAAGTTTTAATTTTCTGCTAATAACCAAACAAGTTTACAGCTACTGCACCACCCTCTAAAATTTTCCTTGATGTCAGAATTTAATTTGCAGAGCAATTCATCACAATCTGGACAATATTGACACGACATAAAATGGAATGTAGACGATACGTGATTTTCAGTCATAATGATTTTCTAATATTGTTTACCAGCTCTGCCCACTTGGCTTTGGTTGCTCGATAGTTATGCAGGTATGCTAAAAGAATTTTAACTAATGTGATATACTCATCGACTACCTGAGTTTCTACCACAGAATTACTAAAGGTGATTTCATCACTGATCTTATGACACTTCATTATGGCTTTTGCATCGCTGCCAATTATCAAATTTTTATCTTTTACTTTAGGTAAAACGGATGTGAAAACATCACTCGTGTTTGTATCTAATTCATGTTGAGAGGCATAAAGCTTGAGTGCTGCGCCAGCTGCTTGGTCAATGTTTTGTAGGGCTAATCTGTTTGCTGACGGCAGATTACTCTCTTTTAGTATAACACCAATGCACAGCTGTGTGGCTATTTCATTTTTCATGATTGCGCTCCATCACTATACCAAAATAGGTCAGTGTACAATATAACGTGAGTTCATGATGGTTCTAGACTCGGAATTTCGTAAATTATTGGAAAGAGAGCTCGGCAAGTCTTTGCAAATTATAGCTAAAGAAAACACAGATTTTAAAGAGATTTGGGAGTGTGTCCACGAAGACGACTTTTTGTATGGATGGCACATGGGCAGGGCTGATGACTTTTGCAGGAATCAATTCTTTTTGCACTATCACAAAGCCCCTGAAAGGGATGACATGAAAGAGATCCAAAAAATTCTGTTTAAGCACGCCAAGAATTTTCGTGAACAGCTCAAAACTTCTGATTAAGATTTGATAGTATTCCTAACTAGATTCGTATGATTCAGATTTGAAAAATCTTCTGTTTCCCAATTTCTTTTTTTATTGATATTTGATACGAACCGTTAACGGCTGGTTTTTATTTCAATTTTAATTGTGGTCATTGGTTTTTTACGGAGGTGATTAAAGCCATTTGAATCTTTTATTCAATCTTGTAATTAAAAGAGCGGGAGCAGCAAAATACATTCCAATGTTCAACAGAATCAAACTGATTCCATATCCTAGAACTTCAGATTCTGAATCCATATCGACATAATTTAGAATAGATAATGATGTTAGTAATGGTGTAATAGTTAGCTTCACAGCCTCTTTGAATATCGGACTTTCTCGTTCCCAATCTGCAATGGTTGGAGAGAACAAATAATAGAATTGGTTGAATGAAGTCATAAATGCGGATCCTGAATTAGTTTGAAGTAATTTGTTATCCCGCAGTTCTCGCAACTGTTGAACTTGTGGGGCTAACTCAGAACCAAAGGTAGCAGTAGCGATGAGACACGCACCTCCTCCAGATCCAAAACTAGATACACAATTACCATTTATGATTATCTCCCCCATTCGCTCTTCTGTTGAACTCTGGTCCATAATTTTTTGATTCTGAATTGCTACAATTCTCAAGTAACCCTCGTCTGTCATTTTTTGAAATCTTGCACCGAAAACTCCCTCACGTATTATGGAGGTTTCACATCCAAAAATGATACTTTTATCACGTTGACCGGTTACTTCGGTATAATCAAAACCCGTAGCCTGAAGTGCACCTGACCATTTAGTGTCAGAAAATATCAACAGTTTTGCTTTACCATCAGGTATCTCTGATCCTAATTCTGATCTTATCTTGCTTTCTATTACTTGTTCTGGTTGAACAGTTGCTTCAGGGGTTAGTTCTCGGGAAAAAACCTGTGTTCCTATTATTTGTATTTCAGTGTCAGATTTTCTAAATGGAATTGTAACCTCTCTATCAGATGATGTTATAATTTCTTCATAGAAATGATATTCCAATTGATTAATGAGGATGATAAAATCCTCATCCTCAGGACCATCTTTTGCATCGATCAAATTTCTTGGTAATGTTATGTGTAATTCCCCTCCCCTTCTGGGGTCTATCAAAATTGTTAGGGTTGCAGTTTCTGGGTCTAACGCAAAACCTAAAATCTCTCCGCCATGCATTTCATAATCTGGTTCTTTAAACTGCTGTGCAAAAGCAGTGGAGGTAAATGTCCCTACCATCACCAAAAACAACATAATTAGTATAACCTTTGAGTTCACTGATTGGGGTTGTATTACAGGGGTAAGATAAACTCGATCTTCATAAAGCCTCGTACATTTGAGTGTCCTTATAACTAGATCCGTATGATTAATATTTTTGAAAGATATGATAATACTTTATGAGCGAAACTTGGAGAGAAAGACTGAGTATAAGGAGACTAGAGATTGGGATTGATGGTCCAGAATATGATTACATCCAAAGTTACATTGGGTATTATTGTTCTGAGGCTGACCGTAAATGCCAAGAAATCGACATGAAAAAGACTGTAGATGAAGTCATTAATTCTATGAAAAATGAAGACTTTGACAGATTTACAAGGACAGTTATTGCTTCTGTTCACAAAAAACAAGGATACGATGGGCAAGCTCCGACACAGACGGCTTGACGGCATTTAGAAACTGTCTCTAGAATAAAGCACTGTAGAACATGGAATTACTCGAGTTAGTAAACATTTGATACAAATCATTAGAAAGACAATAACAATGAAATAGTAAGAGAGTGAATAAAAAACATGGTAGGTGCCATTATTATCCCTCTTGCAGTTGTTGTCGTAGTTGGAATTACAGGCTATTTGATATATCGTTTTGGTTTGTATGATTATTTGTGTAATAGATCTGTCAATAGTACTCTACGAAAATATAGCATTAAAAAAACTCAATTTCAGATAATAAAAGAATTTCACGAAGGTAAAGGTGAAAAGATATCTGATAAAGAAATCTCACAGCTGGAGAAACATTTCCGGCAACATGAACCAGAAGAGTTTCTCTCAATGTACGATGCTACAAGAGACAAATCAAAAAATAACGCAAAGGATAAGATTTAAAAAAAATATCTAGGGTTTAACTGGTATCTGAATGAAAGGAGTTCCGCCTGAACCTACTACAAGTGGCAGCTTACCATCCCATGCCTGTGTTTTTAGCCATTCCAAGTAGTTTGGATTTTGTGCCAAGGCTTGATTGATAATTTTAATTGCTTGGGCTTCACCATTTGCTTCGGCAATGTTGGCTGCTGCAAGACCTTCTGCTTGTGCTGCACGTTGTCGTGCTTCTACCTCGATTCTTCTAAGGTCGTTTTCTGCCTTTAGTGCCTTTTGCTCTGCCTCTACTTTGGATTCGATTGCTGTAGAAAAGAGCGATGAGAATTGAAAGTCAGTAATTGAGATGACTTCGGTTATGAGGTTGTATACATTTAGACGCTTTGTGATCTCCGCTTCAATGTCGGCCTTTACCAGCGGTCTTTTTGTGATCAATTCCTCTGCGTTATAGTTTGCCGTGACTTGTTTTACAACTTCCTCAACTGCTGGCGCAATAATTCTATTTTGATAGTTAAGGCCTACCTCTTTGTACAGGATGTTAATTGCTTCGGGATCTGGATGATAGTTAACAGTCACCTCAGTTGTAACTGTCTGAAGGTCTTTAGAAGCTGAAGATGTTCCTTTTACAAACAACAGTGTCCTGACCTCCATATTTACCACAGTGTCTTGAAATGGTACGACAAAATGTAGTCCCTCATCCAGAGGTGGCATGGTTACATCAACTGCATTCCAATGTAGTAAAACGCCTCTGTGGCCTGCGTCGACTATTTGTACTGCTGCGGATGCCATCACTCCAATAACAATCAGCCCTACAATGCCAATTGCAATTCCTCTAACTAGGTTCACGTTCATGTTAATTTTTGGCCCTTCGTATCTTGACAATTTATTTCCATCATATCTCTAATATCAAGAGTATATAATTGCATAAGGACTCGACTGTGCCTTTTACATTTGTTCAAGAAGATAACCGAAGGAAGATCTTGAAACTGTGTTTGAGTTGATTTTACAAAAATATGAACAAATTTATGGTGAACTAGGAGAAAATTGATGATAGATGACTGATCATTTTTATTGGATTTGGATTATTTTTTTGATGTTTCCACTTATTCGAATAATTCAACGTTACCTCAGAAAACGTAATATGCAAAATTACCCCCAGTCTTCTGAAAAACATCTTGAAATGCAACTTCAAACAAATTCAAGTGAAACAATAGATGCTCCTAGGCGAAATCTAACAAAGCCTGAAACAAAGGACATGCTAGTTTTGGGAGAACTAAATCGTGGAGCAAAAAATTTTGAAACGATACAAAAAATTACTGGTATGGAACGTGATAAACTAATTTCCATCCTGGACGATTTAGAAAAGAGGGGCCTGATGAGAGTAGAAAAAAAGAGCGGATTCTTTGGTACCAAGATTGTACTATATGTAACTGATCAGGGCTTCCAAGTTTACTATTCTTGAAAGTTCATTTTCTACTTCATTCAATGTTAATTATCAACTAACAAAAAATATCACAAATTTTTGATAATATAGAAACGTTTACGTCATGACCTTAGGTTCCACCAGCTTCACATGCACAATAGCCAAACTCATCTATCCTGCTGTTGCAAAGGGGACAAGACTCACCGTATTCCACTTCAGAGGCCTTCTTACCAAATAATGCAAAATGTTCATCAATTTCTTTGGGTATCAAGTTTGAATCGTTCTTCTTCGTTTTATAGCTGGAACAACTGAGGCAATATTTTCTCGGTCTACCGCGATAAGACCTAGACTCTAATGTTATACCACATTTTTCACATTTCACTTGTTTTCGTTAATCAATTGAGGTTCAAACCTTAACAACCTTCGCTTTTTTTTACATTTGATACGAACTGTTAATGATCAATTATTTTGGATTGTGACGTAATTTTTAGAAAGGGTTATTTTCTAGCCTACAATTCCATCATTATGGCAAAATTCACCTGCAGAGATTATGGTTTTGAATGTGATTTTGTGGCCGAAGGAGGCGATATGGCAAAGGTGATAGAGGAATATGGAAAACATTCCTGTGATGAACATGGAATAGAATATTCCAAAGAGGCGTTGATGCAGTTTATTTTGAGGAAGCAGAGATAGAATTATCAACATTTGATACGAACGGTTAATCGAAATTTAGCCATTCTTTTCGTGAATTAAATCTCGTTTTAATCCACATTTACCAAAGATAAAATTCATGAATTTTCTAGTTTGGTTTCCCTATTCTAAAGACTTTAGTACCACACTTTGGGCAAGTGCCTTTTACTGCAGGTCGTCCATTTTTCATTGTGATTTCTTCAGGATTTTTTATGTCTCTTTTTGCTCTGCATTTTACACAATATGCTGTTACCATATGCCTAATCCAAACTTGATCCTATTTAGAAAGATGATGTGAATTTTGTTTAACTACCGAGTAGCAGAAAGCTCTTCAAATATTGGGTACAGTTTTCAACTTGCATCATTGCAGAGGGGAATCTTTCCATTTTGATTCTTAAAATCCTCTAAAAGCTGCTTTTGGCGTTCTTTTTGATTGTCGACAAACTCCCTTTGATAAGTATGGGTTTTTTGTTTACAGGCATCATTCTCAAAGTTTAAGTCGACATACTTTGTAAATTGATTTTGAAGGTTCTCACTTTCTCCAATGTAGATGACATCTTTGTTTCTATCATAAAGAACATAAACCCCAGGCTTTGCTTTAACAAATTTTGCACTTTGAAGCCATACCCGAAGCTTGTCATCAAGTATTTCCATTCTAATACTCCAAAGTAATCATATAATTAAAGTCATTAATTGGTAAATTCTCTATCCGTGATTTGCATGCCGTCATCAAGTTTGTTCCTAAATACTATCAATCTTCGTAAAGCCTCATAGTTTGCTATAACTGCTAGAATGATCAACATTATGGGAATTTGATTAGTTAAAGCACCAATCGTTATGAGCAGTAACCTCACATCCCTGCCCATCCTAAACTTTGATCTTTTTGTCATATCTCCATCTCTAAAAATTGAATCATACTTGTCACTAGTGTAGCTATTGAGGAAGCTCCCAATTAGAGCAAAAAATCCAATTATCCATATTGTGATGTCCCCGTTGATACTCCAGTAACCATAGACTAGTCCCAAAATAATGGCAGCATCTACATACCTATCCAAAACTGAATCAAGCCAACCTCCATACTTTGTCTGTCTTAGCTTAAGACGTGCGACCTCCCCATCGCATCCATCTACTATAGAATGGATATGAATTATGATGCCTCCCAAAACGAGATAGAAATATTCGCCAAAAAAGAACAGAGATGCACCTGCCAGTCCAATCATAAAACTCAGAACTGAAATCTGGTTTGGTGTAATTCCTGTCTTTAGTAATATCTTGGAGATTCTTAGTGATATTGGTCTGTTGAGTATCTTTGATACTGGTCCGTCTGTATCTTTTTTTAGTTTGTTGCATATGAGTAGTTCAGCATTTTTTCTATCTGTTTTATCATCAATGTCAATCCAGAAATTATCTCCAAGCGGCATGTATCTCATCTTATGTCGTTTCGTTAGAATTTTTATTCCGCCAGATAGACCTTCATCTCCTTTTAAGATGCTTTGTTCTAATGCATCAAAAATTACAGGATTGCATATGAATATACCAGTGTCTATACAGTTGTAATCAGTCAGATCCTTCCCAATTGTTTCGATTCTGTGATCAAAAGTTAGAACCTTTGTAGCATCATCTATGTTTAGATGATCTTGTGGATTGTTATCAACACAAAGGATGCATTCATCTTTTGCAATCTTTGTTTTTAATAGTTGGTCTAGTACTCTGGAGTCATAGTTGTGATCAGTCATCAAGAGTACAAATGATTCTTTAAAATAATCTCTAGCTTTTAGAATTGAAACAGCATTGCCTCTAGTCCATTGGTCATTTTTAATGTACTGTATCTTTACACCATATTTTTTTCCATCGGAGAGATGCTCTCTGATCTTCTCACCATGGTATCCTGTTACAATACAAAATTCTTTAATTCCTGATTTTTTTGCAGTAAGGATTACTCGCTCTATAAGACCAAGACCAAGAAGTTGTACTAGTGGTTTAGTATCTCCGATAGGTCTTAGTCTTGTTCCCTGACCCGCTGCAATAATTAACGCTTTCAACCATATCTACCCCAATGATTAACATAATTATAACAACAAAAATTTTTGCATACTTTGATTAATTTCAATCAGATTATAAGTGGTACTAATTTACCACATGGGCTGTAAGATAAAACAGTCTAATAACGTTCTTGGCTTATTAATGGGCTAAATACTAAAACCAAATGATAATGCCTGTCACTAAACCAATAATCAGCATCGAGAATGTGGTTGCATCAGCTACCATTGATCAAAGACTGGATCTCAAAGATATTACAAAGAAATTTCCTGATGTAGAATGGCATCCAGAACAGTTTCCAGGTGCTGTGTTTAGAAT
>JACZSC010000041.1 GCA_022574415.1 Nitrososphaerota archaeon
CATGAAACTCTACGACATCATCTGTCCAAACCCTTTTCATTGCCTCAAGGAATTCAGCCTGTCTTGCTCCTCTATTTTCAAATGGTATGTTTGATGTTTGGTATTCATCTTTTAGCCAACCAATTCCCAGTCCCACAATTGTTCGACCCTGTGATAATACATCAAGTGTTGCAAACTCACGACCCAAAACTACTGGATTATGAAACGGAACATCAAGTACGCCTGTCCCAAGCAAAATTTTGTTTGTGATAGCTGCTACAAAGATTAGTAAGTTAATTGGATCGTAGATATTTTTCCATTCTTCTGGCATTATTCCATCAGCAGTGCTAGGATATTTTGTTTGGGGGTTAATTGGATACAAGAGTCTTTCAAGTACCCATAATGAATCAAAGTTTTCTTTTTCTGCAGCTTGTGCAAATTTGATTACGTTTTCTCTTGTTGCGTTTACTCCTGCTTGTGGAAGACTAAGACCGATTTTCATTAATAACCAAATCTATGGTCCACTTTTATTTGATTATTTATCCAACTTAATTCATTGAAGTTTGGTCAAAAAACAAAGACTCTGATTAAAAGAGCTAAAGTTGCAAGATTGGCTACTGTCGATCAAAAGTCACATCCCTATGTGGTACCAGTAGTCTTTGTATTTCATGAAAATTCATTTTTTATTCCATTGGACGAAAAGACCAAAAGTGTAAACACTAAAAAACTGAAAAGAGTCAAAAATATAGGAAAGAACCCCAATGTTACTCTTCTTATAGATAAATATCAAAACGATTGGAATAAGCTATTCTTTTTGATGATTCATGGCAAGGCAACTATAGTAGATAGTAAAAACAGTAAGATAATGAATAAAGTTTACAAACTCTTGATTTCAAAATATCCGCAGTATAAAAAAATTGGCGTTGGTAATTCCTGTATTAAGATTACTCCTCACAGAATTACTCATTGGAAGTACTCCAATTGATTGACATTTCATAACAACTGTTGAAGATATACATAGATTCTTTGGACACATAATTAATTTATTATGAGTTATGCTAAATCTCCAGTCGAGAATTTATAATACACAAAAAACCCCTGTTTGATTGACTTTTGGAACACGTGTACTATTCAGATGGCAATACAAAGAGAATTTCATGGGTCATCAAAACTAATGGATCTAAAGTTGAACAAGAAAGAGAGCACGTAGATATTTACTTAGACAAGGTTAGTGATGAACAATCAAAGTACATTGCCTTACATGTTGGGATTTTTTGGGGTATTGGGAATTTTATCATAAAAAATGGTGATGCGATAAAGGTAATGCTTGACTCAAAATCTATGTATGATCATTTAGTTAACGATTCACAAATTTCAGATCGATTAATAGAAATGAGAACTTTCCATATTAAGCAATTAATTGAGCAAAGAAAATTAAAAATAAACTACCAACTTCTGGAGCCCGAAGAGAATTTAGCGGGCAAATTAATATAATTACATGCTGAGACTTATGGCCAAAAACGGTAGTTTTTTGATGACAGCCTCAATATGATGATGGATCATATACAAGACCATAAAGTAAAAAAATAGTTGTTCAAAAACCTTGACAAAGTTTGGCTTTATTTTAAAAAGGGAAAAAATAACGGTTCGATGATTTTGTGATTTTAGATTTGGATCACTAATTATCGAAGGATAATACCAATATCCATAAGATTGGTATGGGTATATCCGGTTTTAATCAAACCGCCATATTTTTTAAAAAATGAGTTTGAATCATTATTTTTCAAGTATTTTGAAATTTTTTGTGATGATATGGGAAAATTTTCAATTATTGCACCAGCATGTTCTGTATTACCATCTATGCCATCTGTTCCCAATGAAGCAAATACCACATCATCACATGAGTTTTGAAGTTTTTGTAAAATTCGTAAGACCAGTTCCTGATTTCTTCCACCTTTTCCATTACCAATTACTTTAACGGTTGTTTCTCCGCCAAAAATAACACAAGAATTTTTTTTCTTTGGAATTAATTTAACGAGTTTTTTAGAGGCTAATTCTATATTTCCGGAAATTGAGAAAATTTTTGTGCCAAAACCTAGTTGTTTTGCCTTATTTGCCATTTCTTTGAGACAATCATTATTTGTAGAAATGATCTGATTAGTAATTTTTGATCTTTTAGGCGTCTCTTTAATTTTACCAAGTGCGCCAGCATTGAAACGTTTTAAGATGTTTTTAGAAGTTTTATGAGATAAATTGTATTTCGTAATAATTTTTTTAGCATCCTGGAATGTGGTTCTATCAAAATAGGTACATCCTGATGAAATAGAAGACAAATCATTATCGTGTACATCTGACATTACCAAAGCCACACCATCACATTGCAAGTTCGCAACCATCATACCGCCTTTAATTTTAGATAGATGCTTTCGTACACAATTAAATTCCTGAATAGTAGCTCCACACTTTAGCAATTCATTTGTGATGTTTTTTTTCTCAGTCAGTGTAATTCCTCCAGGTAAAGAAATTAAGGATGAACCGCCCCCAGATACTAGAAATATTACAAAATCTTTTTTCTTTACGCTTTCTAATAAATGCATTATGGATTTTGCAGCCATGACGCTTTTTTGATTGGGAATTGGATGGCCAGAATGAATAACTTTGAATTTTTTGCTTTTAACTAAAGAATCCGATGCTTCTGGAATTACAATAATACCGGCCTTAATTTTGAGCATCGAATTTATTGTCTTTGCCATAGAATCTGCAGATTTCCCATATGAAATCAAAAAAACATTTTCAAAAGCAGATAACACAAATGATTTTTTTTGTGTAATTATTTTGTTTGATTTTATGATTTTTTTAATAGGTTTTTCAGGAAATGCATCATCTAAACCAGCAACCAAAATTTTAAGAGCTGTCTTTTTTCTAGAATTTGTTGCTAATTCTCGAAAATTTTGAATAATCATTTTTCAATTTCCATGCAAGATTTGTAAGATATAATAATAATCAAAGAGTTTGGTTTTTTCATGCACACATTAAGAATCCCGCCCGTAATCAAGTTTGGAGAAAACGCGTTAGGAGAAACAGAATATCCTAAAAACGCTCTAGTTGTTACAACTGCTCCTCCTCAACTATCTGGCAAATGGTTGGACAAAATGGGGATTCAGGACTATATGCTATTTGACAAAGTAACTCCAGAGCCATCTATTGATGACGTAAATTCGTTGGTTTCTGAATTTAAGAGTAAAAAACCTTCTGTACTAATTGGTTTAGGAGGAGGAAGCTCTATGGATGTTGTAAAATATGCCACACAAGATTTTGCGGTAAAAAAAATTCTCATTCCAACAACTTATGGTACTGGAGCTGAAATGACAACATACTGTGTTTTAAAATTCGAAGGGAAAAAGAAACTTTTACGTGAAGACAGATTCTTAGCTGATATGGCGGTAGTTGACTCTTACTTTATGGATGGAACGCCTGAACAAATAATTAAAAACTCTGTTTGTGATGCATGCGCGCAGGCAACGGAGGGGTATGACAGTAAATTAGGTAATGATCTTACTCGAACACTCTGTAAGCAAGCATTCGATGTACTATATGATGCAATAATAAATGACAAACCAGAAAATTATCCGTATGGTTCAATGTTGTCAGGTATGGGTTTTGGAAATTGCTCTACAACTCTAGGTCATGCACTGTCGTATGTGTTTTCAAACGAAGGTGTTCCACATGGTTATTCATTATCATCCTGTACAACTGTTGCGCACAAGCTTAACAAGTCAATTTTTTATGAAAAGTTCAAACAAGTCATCGAGAAGTTAGGATTTGACAAACTTGATCTAAAAGCAAGTGTGTCTGAGGCAGCTGACACAGTAATGACTGACCGAGGGCATTTAGATCCTAATCCAATTCCAATAAGTAAAGAAGATGTTATGAAGTGTCTTGAAGACATTAAATCAGGTAATATGTAAAAAATTATGCAAATTTTTCATATTTTTTTAAATTTTCATGTATTACGAATTCAGTCATCCTAACTAAACTTAATTACCGCAAAAATTTATCGTATTGGTACTAGGTACAAAAATTGGTAAAAATAAAGTATGGAATTCAAAATGGTCTTAATGTTGCACGAGCAGGATATTCTGAAGACCAAATTTTAACTGCATGTATGCTTGCTGACAAAACAGGATATGATTCAGTTTTCTATATGGACCATACCAATGTGCCTCAATGGACGAAAGCAATTGTACTTGACCCATGGGTTATGCTTTCAGCTATTGCAGCGGTTACGCGGAATGTAGAGTTGGGAACCTGTGTTACTGATGCAATTAGACGTCATCCATCAAATATTGCACTAGCTGTAATTACATTAGATAGAGTATCTAATGGTAGAGCGATTTTAGGAATAGGAGCTGGTGAAGCACAAAACCTAAAAGAATTTTGTATACCTTTTGAAAAACCAGTCTCCAAATGGGAAGAACAGATACAATTGATTAAAAAATTGTATGGTTCTAGTCCACAAAATACAGTAGATTTTGAAGGAAAATATTACAAACTAGAAGGTGCATGTCTACAAGCACCGTCAATTAGAAAACCGTATCCGCCGATATACATGGCAGCTGGTGGCACACGTACGTTAATGCTTACAGGAAAATATGGAGAAGGTTGGCTTCCAATTGGATATACCCCAGAATTATTTGAGGATCATGCAGCACAAATTAAAAAATCAATGGACGAAAATGGAAGGACAGAACAGGAAAAAAATGATTTTCAATATGCATTAGACATTGATGTATACTTTTCTGAAGATGCAGAGGAATCTTGGGCCAAAATGAAAGAGGCTGTCAAAGTAAGTTTGTTCAAACCTGAAGTGCTAAGAGTTCATGGCCTTAAAGAGATTGAAGGTTTTGATTTCAGGAAATACTTTACCGAATATTCTATGTCAAATCAAAGTTGGATTGTGAAGATGCGTGAAGCTGCTACAAAAATACCAGATTCAATTGCGCGTTCTTCAACGGCAGTAGGAAGACCGGATGACATCATTCCAGTTTTTGAGAGATTTTTGAAAGCAGGAGTTAATCATTTTGTTATAAGATTCTGGGGAAAGAATTACTTTGGCAGTATTGATAAATTTGCCAGTGAGGTTATGCCTTATTTGAGAGAAAAGGTTGGAGATAGATAATCATTCTTAGATGACATGTAAGAATTACCAAATTTGTGAATTTTAGATTTATAATTACATTAAGAAAACTACCCTAGTGCAGCTATTAGGTAGATTAGAGATAAAATCAAAGAAAAAAATCAAGGAATTTTTAGATGTAGAGCATGTAGGCAGAATAGCATCCATTGATGAAAATGGGTTTCCTCAAATTATACCGATGAATTTTGTCTTCCTGAATGATGCCATCTACATGCATTCTCACACAAAAGGGGAAAAATTAGACAATATTAGACGGAATGAAAAGGTTGGTTTTGAGGTAGATAGAGAACTTGAATTTTTACCGTCTTATTTTGAAGACCCCAAAGATGCTTCGCTGGCTGATACATTATACATTAGTGTCGTGGTCAAAGGAACTGGTTCCATTGTTGAGGATAGAAACGAAAAGACTTTGGCACTAAATGGGTTAATGAAAAAATACCAGCCAGAGGGAAAGTATGATCCGTTAAAACCAGAAATGGAAGTTATTGATGAAGTTGCCATTATTAAAGTAGAGCCAGATTCTTTTCGAGGTAAATACAAGATTGGTCAAAATCTACAAACACGAGAAAGAATTGAACTTGCAGAAAAAATTTTAGAAAGAAATACTTCTTCTGCAAAAAAAACACTCGAAGTAATGGGTTTTGAAGTTACAGAAGATGGCCTAAAGATGGTTGATGAACCATTATGGTAGTAATTTAGAACTGAATACTTGACAAATTATCTAAAGAATGAATTAAAATAAAAAGTAAAGGATTGTTATTTTACTTGAACATTTCCTTGCATCCATGGATGAACCATGCAGAAGTAATCATAGCTGCCGGAATCATCAAAGGTGACCTCAAAGGTTGCACCAACCATAAATAGACTACTATCAAATGTTCCATCTGGTCCAGCAGTTGGGCTACCACTTGTTACTGTATGAGCTACAGTATCAGTATTATGCCAAATTACAGTATCACCGACATTAATTAAAACATTCACTGGAAGATAGCAATCATTTGTTTCTTCACAACCAGGAACAGATGTTCCAGTTGGAATGCTAACATCAAAAGACATTGAGCCAATAGCTTGAGGGACTGGAACTGTTGGCGCTAAAAGTTCTACTTTTTCTTCTACTGTTTCTTCAAGTTGAATAGAAGATGAACCGGCTAATTGTGCCGCAATTGCTTTAGCACGTTCTTCTTCTTGCGATGTCATTTGTTCCTTCGCGATTTGTTCTTTTGCTGCCTGTATCTTTTGATCAGAACTACTACCTATTGATGGGATAATAGCTCCAGTGGATTGAGAAACACCAGAATCAGCGGATAAACCTACCATAGCAACTCCAATGCCTATCGCTACAATTGCGATAGACCAACCAATTGCTGCCTTATCTACGCTTGCCATTTGTATGAATAAATAACTAGTAAGATATTAACCCACCCAAAATTATCAAAATTTTGAACAGGTTCTTTCTACCCTAATGGTACATAGATCGGTCTTGATGAATGATTTACTATATCTTTGTGCAAAATTGCATGAGATTCTTCTTTGAATGTTAGTTCACATCGAAAGCATTTCCATGCAGTTGTAACCATATTATTGAAATAGAGATTTTTCTATATAATGTCCGCGAATCTTTTGTTCATTTTTTAATTTTCTTTGATTTTAGATTGTTTGATATAGCTTGAAGTGTAATATTGTACTGAAGGGATAAAAAATGGAAGTAGCATATGTTTTGATACAGTGTGATTTAGGAAGTGAAGTTGAAATTATTCAAGAATTGGGCAAGATCCAAGAAATTACTGAGGTTAGAGGCACATATGGAATTTATGATATATTCTGCAAAATAGAAGCTGATTCAAAAGATGTTCTAGATGATATAATCACTAATAAAATTCGAAAAGTTTCTAAAATCCGTTCAACAATTACACTCCACTGGATTCCTTCCCAAGGGGGAAGATAAATTGATAGAAAAACAATTCTATAACGGCAAAGTCTGGATAGAATGAGGAATTTTTACAAAAAAATGCAGAATCATGTATATAACTTATCCCAAAACTGTGAGTTTCAACTTAATTTATTGAATTTAGGCCAAAAGAAATGAATTGTCTTAAGCAATTTTTGATCAAAATCAGACACTTTTTACGTTTTGGGATGAGCTAGATATTGAATATTTTTCAATATTTTTCAATGATCATATCTCTTAGAAATCACTGTTTGTGTGTGCTGGGAATGAACTAATTTGATGTGAGTGAGTGCGTATGAAATTGAATATTCAATAATATTGAAAATCATACGCACTCACTGATACAATACCGGTAAATCCCATTCATGGAAGGCATCAAGTTTCGTGTGGTTTCATACGCACTCTACTCTGAAAATAGCCTTCGTAATCCTTACAGAGATTACGAAGAATATTAGCCAGATCTAGCTTAGCTAAAAATTTTGGGTCGACCTTTTCTTGAGTAACGATCAGCATAAAACAAAATACCCCTTAATGAAAATTAGTTCGTATTATGTTGTCAAAACCAACTTCATTTTTTTTGGGAGAAAATGATCAACCTTTGAATGTCATTTACCTTTTTGGCGCTGGCGCTTCCCATGATGCAGGCATTCCTATAATTGGTAAAATGACATCAGATTTTCTTATAGCGCCCTTTGAAGAAGCTAGTAAGTATACCATTTGGGATATTGATAGTGGCATTGATCCAGATGCCTTAGCATTGGATATGAAAATACTAAGTGAGGTAACTAGCAAGTTTTACAAAAAAATGGATTTGGAATTAATTATGAGTTTACTTCTAAGATTAGAAGATGAGAAAGAAAAAGAATTACTAGAAAGTAAATATTCCCAGCTTAAGAAAATTAATGAAGATGATCTAAAAATAATCAAAACCCTGATACAAGGTTACATTAGGAAAAAATGTGAATCTATTAACTCTATTGAATATTTATGGCCTCTTGAAGGACTGAGTAACAAAAATCGCCTAAAAATATTTACTTTGAATTATGATGGAACAATAGAAATTTTTTGTGAACAAAAAGGGATAAAATACACAGATGGATTTGATCCAGATTGGAATACAGAAAGGTTTGATGATAAAACAAATGTTCACCTTTACAAGCTACATGGTTCATTATACTGGTTTAAAACAGAATCAAATAAAATCATAAAAATACCCATTAAAGGATTAAAAATTTCAGAAATAAGGTATCTGACAGATGAACAAGTTTCAGAAATGATGATTTATCCAGCTCTTAACAAAAACAAAGGCTCAGGAATATATTCATGGCTTGATCAGCAGTTTAAAGATCAATTAAAGAATTCTGACATCTGTGTTATTATTGGGTATAGTTTTCGTGATGATGACATTAGAGAAAGCATAATTGAATCAATGTCTACCAACAATGATCTTTGGTTAATTATAGTCAGTCCTCATGCATCAAAACATAAAGATGATGTGTTTATTGACGATGAAAAAATAAGATCTAGAATATTAACAATGGATATGGATTTCAAAACTGCCATAACGGATAGAGCTTTGAGTAATGTCTTAACTAGAATAGAAGCTCCTAGGAAAAAAGAGATTATTGTAAAAAGGGCTCAATCATCCGACCAAGTACGACATGATCAAGACTGGAACGGCGTGTTACACACCTACACCGATATTGGATTTGATGATAGAGTAAAACTAATAGTAAGAGAATTATCATCATCGAAATTTATTTACCCAAACAATAATTTTCCAGATTGTATCGAGGGAATTGTGTTACCAAAATCCCTAGAATATATGTTCGAATATCATAAAAAAGGAAAAAAAGAAGAGCTTGAAATTTGGAAAAAGATCTTTTTGGAAGGATGCATTGCCTTAGAGTATCGATATTTTACACAATTCAGGGAAGATAGAACCTTGCAAATAAATCCAATTAGTAAAAACGAATTACCATTTTTTTGTATGGATGGTGGCAATAATCCATTCGGTTTAATGGAGAAAATGATAGAAAACCTAAACAAAATTAATGAATATGTCACTCAAGTGGATTCGAAAGAAAAAATTTCAAAACTGATATCTGCTATTCAATTAACTAAGGATTCAAGAAACTTGGATTTTAATGATCAGGAATATGGAAGGTTGAAGAAAGCTTATGAAAAGGAGGATTTTGGAATTAAAAAGAGTGCTAAATTGATTGTAGATTCTCTCTTATAATCCAAATTAATTCGTAATCCTAAGGGAGATTACGCAGATTTACGAAGACAAAAACCTGCTACTTACTCTTGACCCTCTATTGCCATAAGTGTAAGCGTTGATCTTACCCTGTTTAATTTTCTAATTTTCCAGGTAATCGTATCCCTTAGATTTTCTACACTATCTGACTCTACCTTGGCAAGAATATCATAGACACCAAAAACTCCGTGGACTTCTTTGACATTATCAAGATGTTTTAGCTCATCAATTATTGCTCTCTCACATCCCAAATCACAATTAATTAAAACGTAAGCTGTTTTCATATCATAATTAGACAATCATCATATTTCAAGCCTCTTTAATGAAACTTGGATTTGTAAATTCTTTGCTTTTTCTAGTTAACAGTTCGTATCAA
>JACZSC010000042.1 GCA_022574415.1 Nitrososphaerota archaeon
TGCTTTTTGCATCTGGCAAACTAGTATGTACAGGGGGCAAAACCGAAAAGGATGTCTATCGTGCTGTAAACAATCTTCATAGTATGTTGGAAGAAAAGAATCTTATGATATATGACTAGATTTTCATTATTGATTAACTAGATATTTTTGTACCAAGATTCTGATAATGTGATATGAGCGCAGTCCAACACTATTTATCGGAAATGACTGTAAATATATTCTAGGTGTAACAGCTATGGCTCAACAAATTGTAAGTAAACAAAGATGTCCAAGGTGTGGAAAAAATACCATAATCACTGATATGGAGATTGCCGAATTGATTTGTGGAAGATGTGGCTATGTGATATCTGAACGATTAGAGGATTCTGGTCCTGAGTGGCGTTCTTTTATGGATGATAAAACCAATAAAGCTAGGACTGGTGCTAGCACATCACTAACTATACATGATCACGGTCTAGCTACCATAATCAATCCCATAAACAGAGATTCTGTAGGAAAACCTCTCCCTTATTCTATGAAAAAGACTTTCAAGCGTCTTAGAGTATGGGATAGCAGAAGCCAAGTTCAGAATTATGTTGATAAAAACTTGAGACATGCATTTATCGAGCTTGGCAAAATGAAGGACAAGCTTGCCTTATCTGATGCTGTAATAGAAAAGGCTGCATACATTTACAGAAAAGCATTAGATAAAAAACTAGTAAGAGGTAGATCAATCACTGCACTAATAGCAGCATCAGTATATGCAGCTTGTCGTAACACAGAGACTCCAAGAACTTTGAATGACATTACAGCAGCAATTAACATTAAAAGAAAAGATCTGGCTCTTTGTTACAGGATGTTGATAAAGGAATTAGATCTTAAGATACCAGTGGTGGATTCAGTACAGTGTATTGCTAGAATTGCCAGTAAGGCAGGACTATCTGAAAAAACAAAACGTTATGCAGTAAAGATTCTCAAAAAAGCCAAACAAAATAGAATTTCAGCTGGAAAAGATCCGATGGGAATGGCAGCATCTGCTCTATACATTTCAACCCTTAGGATGGGAATGAATATCTCACAGAAGGTTATAGCTCAGGCAGCTGGTGTAACTGAGGTTACACTTCGAAACCGGTGTAAAGGTCTGAAGTTACTAGATACCTAACCAATTTATGCCTCTAAGGAGAAAAGTTTCTCAAGGTTGGCAATTAACAACGGATTATATTGCATTCAAAAGAAGGAATTCAAATGATGGACAGTCAAGGGCTCAGCAACCAAGACAGTGAGATTTCTTCACAAATTATAGAAATTGGTTGCATGTGTACAAAGTGTAACTGTAAGAGAGTTGTTCCACTTGTAGTTTCAATTTGTAACTCTTGCCTTAAAGACAATCATTTAAGCAAAATTGAGTAACCCATTTGATATGAAAATGACACCAGCAATGAAAAATAGTGAAAAAATTTGCAAGTTAGGATATCTGGAGCCTATCCCTAATCAAGATCCTGATGAACAAAATAAAGTAAACGAAGTTAATGAAATTAAGGACGAATTAGCATAATTTTATGGTGAATAATTGTCTTCTGAAATAGCTAAAATATTAGGAGAGTGTGTTAACAAGGTCATCTTGATCAAGCTAAAAGACAAGAGATTGATAAGAGGGAGTCTACAAGCTTTTGATCAACACATGAATCTAATTCTTCATAAAACTGAGGATATTACGGATAATGAGACAAAGAACCTTGACTACATAATTTTACGGGGAGACAACATCATAGCTGTTTATCTGCCTGACAAATGAGTTTTGATGTAATTGTTAACCATAAGGAATAAAAGCTAATTAGTAATGTTAAAAAGTTTAATCTACTGAATACTTGCAATGAAAAAATTGAATGTTTTTGACAATTTTAGATTTATATTGATTCCAGGCATAGCAATAGTATCATTTTCTCAATTTTTGGTAGTGTTGTTTGGTCAAACCATTCCTAACACATTCTTGTCTTTCTTCAAGGAGGCAAGCTTTGCCATAATATTAGCAGTGGCTTTTATCTTTGCAATCACGTGGTTCTGGAGAACAATTCCCCACAACAGGCCAAAAAATTATTCTATAATCAGTTTTGATGTTTTTGGACAAGAATCAAGGATTGATGGATTACGTACAGAGTTTAAGACTCATGATGTAGCATGGAATTTTATGAAGCAGTACAAAAAATCCCATCCGTTGTACAGCTTTGCTTTAGTTTCTGATCCTCCAAAATCAGATAAAAAAACAATTCTCAAGTACCTCTAGATCCACAACTTTAAATCCAAAACGGTAACGGCGTCAAACTAATTTTACAAAATTCACCTTCAGCATTACACAACTATGCAGAACTATGCAGTTTTTTGATTTTTGCAGGGCTAGTTAGTGTTAAATCTAGTCACACTACGACTCTATTAGATTTGCCAGAACTAGACGAATTTGCAGAGGCATTAATTGGACAGTTAGCGGTAGAGCTAAATGAAGAAAAAGAAATCCTAGAGTTAGCTGAAAAAATTGCTGAAGACAACAATTTCACGCTCAAATTCGATCCAATTGAACAAATTTCTGAAAAGATTCTCCCAGAACTAAAGCAAAAGGCATCAGACTTTCTTGGTGTATCATTACCAAATAACATCAAGCTAGAATATCCAGAATTAAAAGATCTGAAAAAGATAAAGGGAAGAAAGGTTTTCACCGAAACAGCTAGGAATTATGTCGATGAATTATTCGATGCTGTTGCAAATGAAGACCTAAAAAAAATTACCGAGCTAATCAAACAAGATATCGCGAAGTTTCTTGTATTTTCAACTTATGCAAAGATGTACATTTCTAAAATATCCACAACTTATGGTGATTACCTGGATAATACTGTATACCTTAACAAATTCATCCTGTCCAGATATCCACAAATAATTCTATACAAACAAGGAGCACCATACGAACCAAACTATGAAAGTGTCAAGGCTGGTTATCTGGGTGCGCTAAAGATGACTATTCTTGAAGAGCTAATTCATTCCGCACAAGGAAACCTACAAAAGATAAACAAAGAGGCGGTGATCCAAGTTAATACTATCAACGAAGAGCTAGCAAAAATAATTCTAAATCTCGATGACAAAAATGCAACAGAACTTTCTGAATACCTAAAGTTGCAGCCAGTGCCAGATGATTTCCCACTTGCAAAAAGAGCTAACCTGTTTTTCATGTTAAATCCAGATCACTTCATCATAGAACAGCTAGGTCCAGATGTCATGACCTATACGCATGTAGACATTGATCCAAAAATTGCCGAGTTCGTTCCAAAACTGCTAGACACTTATAAAAAATGGCTCAAACCAATCCAAACACACCATACAGCCTTTACAACAATGGAGGGGATGGCCGAGTTCGCCATACAAAATATCCTAAAGGATGATAATGACTTTCAAAACTATCTTACAACCTTCATGGGTACGGATTTTTCATCGTATCAGGTTAGAAAGAGCCTGGGCAAGGATTTCACTCAATATGTCTATGTAAAACTGGGCAAAAACACCTTCAAAACACTCATAGAAAATCCTCCCTCAACTCAAGAACTAAAAAATCCACAGATTTATCTCAAAAGAATAGAATCATAATATCATTGAACGAAAAATTTGATCCTTGTGTTGCAGAATGGGAGCTTTTTGTTAAGGCGTTAAACTATAACATTGTTGAAAAATGTCTCAAGCTTGCACAAATTTTAGAGTACCCAGATCTAAACTTGAATTTGTACATAGAAAAAATCGATACCATCGGCAAGTCATTAAAGCTTGATCTAAATCAATCTAAAAACCCAACTTATCTGATTTCAATGTTGAACGAGCATATGTTCTCACATCATGGTTTCAAGGGAGATGAAGAAGACTATTACAATCCAAAGAACAATTTCCTAAATGAGGTAATTGACAGAAAGGCAGGAATTCCCATAACTCTTTCTATCATTTATTCCCAAATTGCAAAATACATAGGACTGGATCTGAAAATAAGTGGCTTCCCAAGTCATGTTGTAGTGTCATACAAACAGGAAATGATTCTTGACCCATACCACGGTGGAAAGTTACTAAATATGGATGACCTTCAAGCCATACTAGACAGCAATTATGCCGGACAGGTCCAGTTTTCACCAGAGTTTCTAAACGAGATTGATGAAACGAAAATCCTAATCCGAATTCTAAGAAATTTACGAAGTTCATATACACAGTCCTATGCATATGAAAAGGCGATGCGCTGTACAGATATGGCGTTAGCTCTGGACCCAAATGGGCCAGAAGACATCAGAGATAAGGGAATTTTAGAAATAAGACTGCTCCACAATGAAACGGGTTTAAAATATCTAAACCAGTATCTAGAGATTAATCCAAATGCAGAAGATGTTGATTTTATTTTGGAATTGATAAAGAGTATAAGAAAAAAAGATTAGTCTACGATAGAAGTGATGTCTTGACCTTTCTTGATACTAGAAATCTCATATCGTGCAATTTTATTTCTAAGTGCACCTTTAAGAATATCAACCTCTGCTCTTAGAGTTGCAACCTCATCCTCTAGTTTAGCAACTCTTTCATAGATTGTCTCGGCCTCTTCTTTTTCTGCTGTGCTAGTGCTCATGTGTGTAGGTAAAATGAGAAAATATACTTAAAAAGTTATGGATTAATTTGTTAGAAATCCGATTATAAATCAAAAGATTGGTTGCATGCAGGACACTTGGCTCGTTCCTTACCAACTTGACCGGTAATGAAAATTCTGCCAATTGTTTTGCATAAAGGACACATTCCTGTAGTGACGTTTTTTGGTCCAGTTTTGATTATTTTTTGAGTCTTTCTACGTCCCATCTATTCTGAAAAGGATAAATTCTGTCTTTTAAGTCTAATTTTTTGGGAAAACTGGCGCGGAGAGGGGGATTCGAACCCCCGTGACCCGAAAGTCATGGAATTAGCAATCCCACGCCCTACCAGGCTAGGCGATCTCCGCATACGCTTGCTAAACTAACTGTGTTAAGTAAACCTTTTTTCGTCTAAATTTTTTCATTAACTGTAAACCCAAAATATTAGCGGAAGCCAACCGGTGCACCTTTTACGACGGCAAGCTGTATGCTTCGCCGGTAAACCGATGCCACATTGATAGGGTTAGTAACAACGGGATATTGTGTTAGCTTCCGTGTTTCAAATAGCTATTTCAGAGATAAAAAGACTCGGCAACAGTTCGTATCAAATGTAATCGAATCCATTGAGACCCGCACCGTTATTGGTTTTAATTTAGACCCGTTAGAATTAAGAATTTTCAGGATTAAGATCTGATTTAACTAAAGGTATGATGATCTTAGATGTGAAATGTTCAAGAAATTACTACGTAAATTCAAAGACGAAGATTAGTTTGTCTCTGTCTGATAAAACATTAAGACGACTTCTTGATAATGTCGAAAATTCATTGGAAAAATTTGTTTTAGAACATAAATCAGAAAGCAAGAATTGGGTAGGTATGGAAAGTCTACTTGTTACTCAATATCAATCACGTTTAGAAAGTGTGCTTCAATCTAAAGCATATACTAAATTTATCGACTTAGAGCCTGAACAAAAAGTGTTAGTCTCTAATAGAGTAAGGGAATTTCTAGTTCTTGCAAATGAAGAGTATGATAAGAATTAAGAATTTTCAGGATTAACAGTTCGTATCAAATGTAATTTTAATGAAAAAGTTCTCCAAGATGTTTTTCGCTAATTACCGAATAATGGGATTACGAACCACACAAGGATTAGACTCCCAACTACAAACCATGCATATCTGGAGTTCCTCCCAGTCGTTATGTTGCAACCCCCACACATGGGTTAACTACCACGCCATTTTATAAAAAAATGAGAATGCTAACAGATTGCAGATTTCAGCAATTTGTTACATTCGGACGGATTTAATTTAGATGGCAGCTAATTCACGTGATGGAAAATCATACTACAAAAAGTAATCATAAAGGAAAACCCTTACTGATTTTGGGTTTTATTTCTATTACAATTTTGTTTTTATTATACACAAGATACCAAAACTCTGAATTAGTGACCCCTGCCGTTCTTGATCCACTACAACGGATTTCCTATGCTTTTTACATTATTTTGTTTATGTCTTTTGCCGCAATTATTCTAGGAATCAATATGTACCATAAGCAGAAAGCGAAAGAAAATGATAAAGGACTATTATCAATAATAGCAATTAGCACTTGGAATACTAAATCAAGAAAAATTTTTCTTATCACATTTGTAGTTTATGGGTTGTTCTTTTCAATGGCTTCAGGAACGTTGGTTTATCAGCCTGATGTGACTTTTTCACTTCACTACGGAGCCAAAATTCCATCAGGATTCATTTCCCCTTGTTGTGGTCCCACTGGATATGCACCCAAAATCATAGTTTACCTTACTGAACATATTGGCTTGCAAATCATTCCATTAAATCTTATCTTGCAATTTTTTGTATCATATCTCGTTGGTCTAAATATGGCTCTAGCAGTGCGTACAATTTCGATATCTAAAAAGACTGGAGGACTAGGCAGCACTGGAGCAACAACTGGATTGTTTATTGCTTGTCCTACTTGTGCTGGAACTTTTCTATCATTATTCGTTGGTACAACAAGTGGAATAGGACTTTCAATCATACTTACTCAGCTTCAAACTTTGTTTATTGCGATATCGATTCCTATTCTTTTTGTAACGCCTTTTATTTTGGCAAAGAAACTAAGAAACCCAGATGGAAGTTGTGCAATAAACTAATGAGCAAATTATTTTAAAATCCATTTAATCAATAAACTTGAAAGATCATTTTTTTGTATTTCTTGCGGCAATCCAATATCCTTGTGGAGCGACAAAGGTCTTAACCACTCTAAAGTCATATCCTTCAACTTTTTCTTCAAGTTTGGGAGGAAGATAGAAGTTACATCCCCATTTTTTTAATTTGTTTTCGAACCAATTTACGAACTTGCCAGTGTATGAATTTGGATCTATTTCATGAATCACAAGAAGACCTGATGGTTTTAATATTCTAGTGATTTCTCTCAAGGATGCATCTTGATTTTCTATATGGTGGAATGATAAATTAACCAATACTTTATCAAAGAAATTATCAGGAAATCGATTTTCTTCTGTTTTTCCCAAAACAAATTCAACGTTTTTGTATCTCATCGATCCAAACCTAATTTTCTTTTGATCTGGATCAAGAACATAGAACTTTTTGCAATACTTGGCCAAAAGTTCAGCCAAAATTCCTGTTCCGCCTCCTAAATCAAGAGCAAAATCCTCATTCTTAAGCAACAATATTTTTTCCAAAAATAATTTATTTCTGTTGAAGAATCTTTTTTTGAAACATTCTTCCAAGGAGTATTCCAAATTCCCTAGCATGTGTTATGTATATTTTAGATTTATTAAAAAATCAATTCATTGCAGTTCGTATCAAATGTTATTCTAAGAATTAAGAATTTTCAGGATTAAACATGGTAGTAGGAAAAATTAAAATATTTTAACTATAGAATAAAACAGATGAGATCTTTAGTTATTTTTGGGATTTTAATGGCATTTGTAATTGTTTTAGGTACGATTTCTATTGCAGAGGCTCATCCTCATGCAACCATAGATCTTATGGAATCTCATTCCCATGATGTGCATGATGAGAACTTTCAGGAGAACTTTATCCTACATACCTTTGAAGACGTGATATTTTCAATATTTGATTTCATCAAAAACATTCTATTTGGTTAGAATCATAATTTGCCATTTGTAAAGTACTCTAATTAAGTATCAAAAGAGAACATGGTTGTCATATAGTGGAAAAGATTTTAGAAGGTTTCAAATTAGAAGTTGTGTGAAAACTTTCAAGGATAAAACATGAAGGCCAATAAAATTATACTAATAATAATTGGATTTGTTGTTGTGGTTAGCATTGCAGCACTTTATCCAACACTATCAGAAACAGAATCCATCAATTTAGATATGAGTCGAAGCTCTGGAACGGTCAACACATCTATGGGTTCTCCAGTTCTGGGTTCTCCTGATGCATCTGTAACTATCATAGAATTTGGTGATTATCAATGTCCAAACTGCAAAAAATGGTTTTTAGATTCAAAGCCTAAGATTGTTTCGAATCTAATTGACACTGGAAAGACTAATCTGATTTTTGTGGATATAGCATTTTTAGGAAAAGACTCACTTCCAGCAGCTTCGGCTACATATTGTGCAGAGGAACAAGGGAAATACTGGGATTATCATGGTCTTCTGTATTCAAATCAACTGGGAGTAGATACTGGTTGGGCTAATTCAGAGAGGCTAAAGGCATTTGCTTTTGATCTTGGTTTAGATATGGATTTGTTCGCAAGTTGTTTGGACTCTGGAAAATATGATAAACGAGTACAATTTAACACCAGTGTTGCTAGCAAAAACGGTGTAAATAGTACACCTACATTCATAATTGTTGGGCCCGATGGTGAGCAGATCATGATTCGTGGGCCTCAACCATATTCTGTTTTTGAAGAGACAGTAGAATCTCTGATATAATATGTTAAGTGCAATAAAATTAGTTTTTTCTAATTATAGGTACATAGTTCTATCAGGAATTATTTTTGCAGCTATGTTTATTCCTCTTTCTATATTATCTGAGTATATCTTCTTAGAACCATACGTGGTAATGTATGTAACATATGACGACGTATTTCGATTTTCATTAGTTGTAATTGTATCAATCTTGTCTGGATTGGTTTTGTCCATGAATGTCTACAGAATCAAGTCATTGCGTAATAGTAGAAAAAAGATGAGTGGCGGAGTATTGGGTTCAATTTTAGGTGCATCTGCAGGTGCTTGCGGTTGTGGTCCAATAGGCTTTGCAATAATTTCAACACTTGGATCAATAGGGGGGGTTGCAACGGCCTTCCTCACTAATTACGAATTTCCAATACGAATTGCATCCATTGGCATTTTAATTCTAGTCTATTACACTACCTCAAAATCTATTTTAACAGAATGTATAATCCAAAAACAAAATTCAACTCGGAGCTAAATCATGTATTTGTGTAAAGGAATTTGTAAAAAGTTTAAGGCTAAAAGACCATCTGTCGATAAGAGCCGTTATAAATTAGGACAAAAGAGATGTAATGCCTGTGCAATCTTCTTAAATTATAATGATGCTCGATGTCCTTGTTGTGGTTGCAAACTTCGGACAAATCCTCGTTCAACAAAGTTGAGAAGATCACTGCTGATTCAAAAAGAATCTATAAAGAAAAAATCACATAGTAATCTGTCAGCATATAGTTCTGAAATATGGTTCCATGTAGATAACACCCTCAAGATATGACATTTGTAAAGTTAGTCTGTTAAGTATCAAAGAGATGTAGGATAATGAATATGTCTGCTCAGGTTTTGGCAAAGAAAACGATGGTATTAATCTCATTTGCTCTTTTCTCTTTAATTTTCGTTGGAGCAATTTTTGCATTTGAGACAGCTTCAGTTGTTGAAGGAAAGGAACATGCATCCTATCTTTCGTGGCTGATTATTGCGTATGTAGCTGGCCTTTCCATGATTGTTTTGCCATGCACATTGCCACTTGTTTTCATCATTGTACCAATGAGTATAGGTCAAGGTTACAAAAAGGGTCTTTCTATGGCTTTACTTTTTGGTGCAGGATTAACAATTACAATTGCGTCTTATGGAATGGCCATTGCAACAATAGGAAAAACTGCATCTTTAGATCAAATATCAACAATAATGTTTTTGATTG
>JACZSC010000137.1 GCA_022574415.1 Nitrososphaerota archaeon
TAGTTTTTACTAGCTATCGTGATTCTGTTGATGTAATTTATAAAAAATTAATCGAAATGGGAATTCCAGCTGGAATTTTAATTGGAAAGGCTGGCCAAACTGGTTTGAAACAAAAAAAGCAAGTAGAGGCTGTTCAAAAATTTAGAGATGGAGAATACAAGGTTCTTGTTGCAACTCGAGTTGGAGAGGAAGGACTTGATATCTCTGAAGTAAATCTTGTAATATTCTATGATAACGTACCAAGTTCTATACGCTATATTCAAAGACGAGGACGAACTGGAAGAAAGGAAACTGGGAAACTGATTGTTCTGATAGCAAAAGACACTATTGATGAAACTTACTATTGGATTGGAAAAAGAAAAATTAACGCCTCAAAAACAATGGGTGAAAAAATGACCCAAGTTTTACAAAAAAAGACTGAACCAAAAGCGGGTCTTGATGCCTATCTTTGATTAACCCAATCTTTTGATGATATGATATCCATGTTCTGATTTTACTGGTTCGGAAACCTGACCAACTTGAAGTTTGAAAGCAGCTTCTTCAAATGGTTTTACCATTTTTCCTCTTCCAAAATAACCAAGATTTCCATCACGCTTAGCACTACCAGAGTCGATCGAAAGTTCCTTTGCAAGTCTGCCAAATTTTTCTCCCTGTTTCAGTCGTTCCATAATTGCTAGTGCCTCACTTTGTTTTTTTACTAAAATATGAGAACACTTTATCTTGTTGACCACAACTATTTCCTAGTAATTTTCTTTATAATGTTATTTTTATCCGGAGATGATTTCATTTGAAAATCTCTTTTCTGATTTCTGGGATTTTACTGTACACCATATCTCGAATTTTTAACTGATCTTCAGAGGTTGGCATTCCTTTCTTTATTGATGTTAGCGATGCTACTGCCATACTCAAAGCCATCCCGATAATCAAACCATACACAAATTCCTTCTGCTCGGTAACTTTTAGCGTGGCTTTATTTTCTTCAATTTCTTGAAGATATGAAGGAATTGTTGCTATGGCTTTACTGATCGTTTGTTCAATTACCACTTTTAGCTGTTCATCTTCGCTCATACAGCCAGTTACAAAAGGAGTAATAAATCTGAAGCTAGACTTTAAATCAGCTGTTACGCGAGGTTTTTCATGTTTACCAGTTTCACTATTCAAACAGCAAATGAGATTTTGCCTACAGTTAGCAAAAAATTTGAATTTGCTTTAGCAAAGAAAAACGAAGTAGCAAAGACTGAACAGGAACTGCAAGTTAGTCTTTCAACTATAAATAATTTTGAAGAATATGTAACTCTAAAACAAAAACTGAACACCACAATATTACAATTCTATCGAGCAATTGAAGATTTGGAAAATACCGGCGTTGTGATCAAAAGTTTAGATGAAGGACTACTTGATTTTCCATCAAAACATTTTGATGAAGAAGTTTGGCTCTGTTGGAAGTTTGGTGAGACCGAAATCAAATTCTGGCATGAAAAGGACTCTGGATTCAGTGGAAGGAAACCAATTAGTGTAAGTACAGAATCATTGGTGTAAATGCTATCTACTTGGCTTCGAGTAATTAGAATCCGTTTTCTTTTAGCTTCAGTAATTGCGGTTTCAGTTGGTTTAGCACTGAGTTGGTGGCTAACTCAACAAATTGATGTGTTATCTGCTATCTTAATACTGGGCGGTGTACTAGCTTTACATGCAAGTGTTGACTTGCTAAACGATTATTGGGATTTCAAACGTGGTATTGATACCAACACAAAACGTACCAAAATGAGTGGTGGAACAGGTGTATTGCCGGAAGGATTGCTTAAACCATCACAAGTATATCGAGCTGGAATTGGTTTCTTGATACTCGGTTCCATAATTGGTAGCTATTTTGTGTACATTAATGGAATAATTATTGGGGTAATACTTGGATTTGCAATTCTATCCATCTATTTTTACTCCACTAAAATTGTTGATTCCGGCCTTGCAGAATTATTTGTTACAATTAAAGGTACAATGATCGTCCTCGGAACATTTTTCATTCAGACCTCTGAAATTACTATAACCCCTATTTTAGCTGGAATTGTGGTCGGCGTGCTTTCATCTCTTGTTTTATTCATCACATCATTCCCAGATTTTGACGCAGATAAATCCAAAGGCAGAAAAACCTTGGTGATTTCAGTTGGGAAAGAAAAGGCAACTATGATATTCTGGATTTTTCCCATAATCGCCTATGGAATAATTATCTTGGGGGTTTTCTTGGAAACTTTCCCAGTCTTTTTATTGATAACACTCGCAACGATTCCAATTATCATTCAAGCAGGTCGCGATTTGAAAAAATCCTTTCAAAACGATGTCCAAATGGTTCCTGTTATGAAAAAAACATTAACATTTAGTCGGATCACTGGTGCATTATTAGTGGTTGGAATTTTGTTTAATTT
>JACZSC010000138.1 GCA_022574415.1 Nitrososphaerota archaeon
AAACCGAGATTCTTTAAAAAAAAGGATTTTATCTAAATATCCTTCTTATGTAGAGAAAGTTCTTTTCAAATCTTTATTGAAAATGAAGCAAGTCTCAGAAACAAATGTCATTGATTATATTTTGATAAAATGTATCAAGGAAAAAAACTAATAGATCCATTTTGGCATTACTTTTCTTGAGATTTATTCCTCCTGTTTATCATTAGATAACTCATAAAAAGAAGAGGAAGTTAACAGCGCTGATTTGGTAGCCATCCCACTCTAGAGATTTGAGTAGAGTAAAGCTATCTCCAATGTATGCGGTAAATCTCCTGTTTTCTTCCTTTTTTTATTTTAGTAAATCTTGAAGAATAAAACCTAATGCTACTAGACCAGCTAGGATGAGAATTATCCATTTTTTCAATTGATATGAACTGCATAACTTTGATCGATAAAATTGTATGTTTGTCAAAAAAGAATAACACCAGCCAATATAATGAATTTTGTAATCTAAAAACATGGAAGAAAGGTCTAATGCAGAGATATTTGAAAAAATTGACTTTAGTAAATATCTCAATTGCCTAGCATGTAAGGAAACTGAGTTTTATTGTGATGAACATAAAAATGAAGTAGAACAAATTATACATAATGTTTCCATGACAAACAAAAGACTCTTTGATTAAATTTAGATTTAAAGATCTAGTAAATATCTCATAGTAACTATCCCATTCTGCTTTATCTCCATTAGATGAAATGTGGGGGCCTTAATTTCGACTTTAAAATTATGTTTTTTCAGGTCAATTGGTTCACCATAAACAGTTGATACAAGACTATAATCAGAATTTTTTGAAATTTTTACCAAGAATCTAGCAATTGCAAAACCCTTTGTGATCAGATTATAGTTTACTTCTTCAAGCCAATTCAGAAGTAAATATCGTAGGTCTTTGCCTTTTACTTCAAGTGTCTTTTGTTCCTTTTCTTGAATAGTTGTTTTATCTAAAGTTACATCAACTACAGACTCTGCAGCTAAAGTAAATGCTTCTTCTAGCGTAGACCCAGTGACTTCGATAAATGCATCCGTTGCGTGTTCTAAGTATTTAATACTCAACTTCCCTCTTGTGTGGTTTTCTGCTATTAATAGAATCTTACATAAAAATTACAGAAAAGGAATGTAATAATTATGAACGATTTATCATTTCTACGCGTATCTTTTAACTAAACGCCACATTAACCATTCCATGAAACTAGTCCAAAATAAATGCCAAAACTGTGATATATTGCATAGCTGGGCAACTGCCTTTTGTTCTTTAAAATGTGCAGAAGAACTGTACTTCAAAGGAGAAACTCTTGCTAACGCAGCAATTAGTTAGTTATCTTTGAACTTGTATAATCGTAAAGCCTAAATCACAAGATCCCATTCTCAGAATGACTTGGAACTACCTCGAGGAATGAAAGACTTTGAACCAGAGGAACTTGCCAAAATAGAATTAATTCGAGAAAAATTTCTAGAAACTTCAAAACTTTTTGGGTTTCATTTCATGGAACCATCTCCAATCGAATCAATGGAAGTACTTGAAGCTAAATCTGGACCAGGAATCCGTGATGAGATTTATTTTTTCAAAGATAAAGGCGATAGAGACATTGCATTACGTTTTGATTTTACAGTAGGACTGACAAGATATGTTGTTTCACACAAATCACTAAAGCTCCCAGCTAAATTCTCAAGTTTTGGTGGAGTTTGGCGATATGACGAACCACAAAAAGGTCGATATCGTTTCTTCCATCAATGGAACATTGAAATTTTTGGCAGACCATCAATAGAATCAGAATGTGAAGTTATTGAATTTACCTCACAACTTTTTGATACTTTAGGATTTTCAAACATAGTAATCGATCTAAATCACAGAAAACTAGTCGAATCATATATCAAAAAAACATTCGGTTCTACTGACCAAACTCTCACATTGGACATCTTTAGGGCAGTAGATAAGATCCAGAAAAAACCAAAAAATGAAATCATTTCTGAATATGAAAAAAAAGGATATTCCCATGAAAAATTAGAAAAAATTCTAGAATTCTCAAAAATTCACGGCACGCTTGAAGAGGTTGAACAAGCCTTTGATGTTTCTCAGTTAGATGCCTGGGATGAGCTAAAACAGCTTTGGTCTGCCCTACATAACAGAGACGTCCACAACATCAGAATCAACTTTGGCGTAGTGAGAGGATTGGATTACTACTCCGGAATAGTCTTTGAAGTATATGATACTAATTCTAAGCTTGGCGCACTTGCTGGCGGCGGTAGATATGATTCCTTACCAAAAGCACTTGGACGTGACGACATTGGAGCAACTGGTGTTGCGGGGGGTGTGGAACGAATGATTCTAGTAATGGATGAACAAGAACTTGCAAGAATCGAACATGTTCCACAAGTT
>JACZSC010000043.1 GCA_022574415.1 Nitrososphaerota archaeon
AGCTTCTAGTTCAGTCATACGATACCCCCATCCAAGAAATTCTGATTTGTAAGATCTTTTCTTATCTGTGGACTGGATCATTTCTCCATGATTTCTCACCATTTGTGCTATTCTTGCTATGTCTTCATCACTTGTAATGAGCATTCCTCCTTCCCCCGTCATCATATTCTTCGTTTCTTGAAAAGAAAAAACTCCGCAATCCCCAATTGTTCCAACTTTTTTTCCTTTATACTTTGCATCAGGTGCTTGTGCACAATCTTCTATAACTTTTAGATTATTTTCTTTTGCAAATTCCAAAATCTCATCCATATCACATGGGTGACCAAAAAGATGTACTGGAATTATAGCTCGTGTTAATGAACTTTTGTTGTTATCAAGTTTCTTAGGATCCAAACAAAAAGTATCATTTTTAACATCTGAAAAAATTGGAATTGAATTATTCATTAAAGCACAAGTTGCAGTGGATGTAAAAGTATAAGGCGGAACAATAATTTCTTCTCCTGGTCCTACTCCTACTGCAACTACAGCTGCATGTAAGGCAGAGGTTGCTGAATTAAACGAAACAGCAAATTTTGAATCCATATGTTTTGCAAAATTTCTTTCAAATTCCCGAATTTTTTTACCTCCTAAGAAATTTTCACCTGAAGCGGCTATGAATGTAGATAAATTACCTGACTCTAAAACCTCTAAAACTGCATTATTTTCAGCGTCAGTAATTATTGGATGTTTGGGGAATGGTTTTTCCCTTGTTTTCTTCCCTCCAAAAAGTGCAAGCTTTTCCATATTTTTCATCTTGATGATATTTTAAAATTATTTGATTTTATGGGTAAATTCACTCTTTTGCCATTTTTATTTGCAGATTGTCTCATTGCTATAATTGATTCTAATGATGTAAATCCATCACTACCAGTACTAAGTAATTCTGTTTTATTTTGTATTGAATAAAACAAGTTTTCCAGACCTAATACAACATCATCATCTTTATTTTTCATAATATCTGATTTTTTAATTAATTTTTTATATGCCAATCCTGGTTTTTCTGATATTTCAAAAAATTCTGCCCTAGAATCTGTTAGATTCAATCTAATCCTAGCTTTTGAACCAATTATGTCGAACTCTAACAATGAGAATTTTCTAAAGTCGAAACTTTGAATAGAACAAATTAATCCATTTTTGCACTCAAATTTTCCATCAATATTGGGGTCCGTAGGATTATTTGAAATATTTTTACTTTGAATGCCCTCAACCCACTTTATTCCACCAAAAAAATAATTAATTAAATCAAAAACATGTGAACCGGTATTCGCAATTCCAGAGCCATAATATATTGAACAATATTGTAATTTTCCAAATTTATCACTATTTATTATATTCTTAATTTTGTTGTAAAAAGGACTAAAACGTCGTTGATGATCAATTTGTAATTTTATCTTATTCTGATTACAAATTTTTATGATTTCTGCTGCATCTTTTAAAGAAACACTAATTGGTTTCTCTAAAAATATTCCCTTAATATTGTATTTTGCTGCTTCTTTTACAATTTGTAAATGGGAATCAGCTAAGGTACAAATTGAAACACAATCTAATTGTTCGTTCTTGAACATTTCTTGAAAGTTAGAATAAAGAGAAGAAATATTGTATTTTTTTCCATATTTTTTTAATTTATTTATGTCAATATCACACAATGACACAAGATTAGCTTTTGAATTTGCATTATATGCTCCAGCATGTGAATTAATAGATTTTTTATTTGGAATATCATCAAACCCACAACCAATTCTTCCTAATCCTATTATCCCACAATTAAATTTCATAGCTCCAATTTTGAATTGATGTATATATTATTAGGCATAAAAAATTGAATTTTATCATTTACCTTTAGCATCTTTTAACTTGATCTGTTTAATTGAACCTTTAATTTGTAGGGAACTTGAATTCTATTAAATTGAAAACAATTGTCATCATTCAGATACTGGAAATTCCTTACAAATGATACAATTAAAATTCCAGAATACATCAAAATGAAATAAAAAAATGACTAAAAAACTCTACAAAATAATATCTGAAGTAATGTCAGTGCCGGCTTCAATGATTACAGATCAATCTGGTCCAGAAAATATTGAAAATTGGGATTCTTTTCATGGATTGGTTCTAGTTGAGAAACTAGAAAATGAATTTAATGTTAAATTTACTTTGGATGAAGTTATCGATGTCAAGAAAGTTGCAGATATTAAGAGACATTTAAAAAATCATAAGGTAATTTTGGATGAGTAAAAAAAGTAGGAATTTTTGCAGTAAGGTTTATTCGATCCATTTCAATAGTTAAAAAAATGAAAGCCCCTTTTCTTCAAGGAAAAATAATTTACTTGATGGGAATGGAACGTTCTGATTTAGAATTATTAAAAAAGTGGATTAGTAATGAGAAGGTAACCTATTTGCTTGAGACAGGAGATTTTCCTCCTACAATCGATCGATTGAACAAGCAGTATGATAGGGAGATAAATGAAAAAAATGATGTTAGTTTTATTGTTAGATTTAAAAAAAATGATAAACCCATAGGTTGGGGGGGACTTTATGATATAAGATGGATAAAGCATTCATGTGAACTTAGGTTTTTTATTGGAGAACCAAAATACTGGATAGTTTCTGCTGCACTAGATGGAATGAGTCTTCTAATAAAATATGGTTTTGAAAAACTTAATATGAATAAAATCCAAGCAGGAGCAAATGCTGAAAACCCCAGGTCTTGGAAGATGTTAGAAAGACTGGGTTTTGTTAGCGAAGGAACATTCAGAGATGGGGTTTTTAGGAATGGAAAATATTATGATACACATATGTATTCTATGTTAAGAATAGAATACGATAAACTATATAGTAATGAGTAAGAGAAATTTTCCAAATTCATTTGCGTTGAAAAAAGATTCTCGAACATCCAGAATAGCTGTTAATAAATTATGCTTTTGATTCTCTTAATTTAAATAAATTGAAAGTGATTGGTTTAATTCAAGCAAGGATGGGATCAACTAGACTGCCAGGCAAAGTTATGTTGGAACTTGTAGGCAAGCCTGTATTGTGGCATATTTACAATCGATTAAAAAATTGTAATCTATTAGATTTAGTTGTTGTTTCTACTGGAGAATATGAAAAAAATAGAGAGATATGTGAATTTGCTTCGCTCAACAATATTCCATTTTATTCCGGTAGTGAAACGGAAATGATTGATAGAATTTATCAAACTGCCAAAAAATTTCACGCAAATGCAATAGTAAGAATCACAGCTGACTGTCCCTTGATAGACCCAAAAATTGTTGATAGATTAATTTTGGAATTCAGAAATAAAAACAGTGAGATAGATATTGTAACAAACAATAAAATACAAAGTTTTCCTCAGGGCTTGGATGCTGAGATTTATTCGTTTAAAATATTAGAAAAGATGTGGAAAGAAATTAAGGAACCAGAATTTCGAGAATGGTTCCCACTTTACATAGATAAAAATCCTACATTATTCAGGATACTAAACATAAAAAATTCTTTGGATCTTTCAAATTTTAGATGGACCATAGACTATCTGGAAGATTATGAATTTGTAAAACAAGTTTACGAAGCTTTATACAATAAGGATAGAATATTCGGCATGGAAGAAGTTTTGGATTTATTAAAGAAAAGGCCAGAACTGATGAAAATCAACAAAAAATATGTTGGTATTCGTAATGTAGATGCACCTAAAATCTAAGAATTAAGAATTTAATTTTATCAAATTATTGGCAAGACACTCAGAAGCTCTGCCATGATTGCTAAGATAGGTTTTTAGAAAGTTTTGACCATTTAAGAGTAAATTATCTCTGTACTTGTGGTCATTTAAAATTTTAAGAATAATTTTCTTTAAATCTTGATTATAATTTATTGTCATTACTGCATTTTGTTTTTCATATGAAAAATCATAGAACTTTCCGTCCAAAACGACGTTTATAATAGGTTTTTTCAAGATGAGCGATTCAAGAATTATTGTAGATGGAGTAGAACCTTGTGGTGATATTGATAATACCAGATCTGACCTTTGCATAATTTCTTTAATTGGTTTGATATGAAAGATTGGTAGTTTTGGATCAATATTATGTAGAATTCTTTTTATTTCTTGATTATGTTGCTCATTTCCTGGATGAAGTTTTACAATTAATTCTATATTGTCTAATGATTTGATTATTTCTACAATTCTTTTCAAAAAAAATTCAAACTTAGTATGCAGTCTTGTACTTTGATGCCCAGAATTCTCGACAATTGGTGTTGGGCAAAGAAGGATTATTTTTTTCTCGGTTTTTGATTGACTTGGAACTGAATCAAAGAAGTCATCATGTCTGGGGCTTCCAGATAGTATAATACGATCATCTGAAATTCTATGTTTTTTTTGTAAATACTCTTTTTGTACAGGTCCCCACACTGCAATCTTATCGGGAAAGAGTGAATACATACTCAAGATATCATGTCTGGATGTTTCCTCAATATAGTTAGCAAATCCATGTTCAAGCATTATGGAAGGAATTTTTTTATTAATTTGTGACAGAATGGCTTTTTCAGTTTCACCAACGACATTTAATAAAAGTACACATTGTATTTGAGATTTTGTCAGATATTTTTTTGTGCTGTAAATTAATTTCAAATACCATGAAATTCTACTTTTCATTGTTTCAAATATCTCATCCTTGATTTGGTTCCAGAATGATATTCCTTCAATCATAAAAATATCTGAAATGTCACTAGTCTTCCATATCTTCTCAAGAATTTGTATGTAATTTTTACTCATTTGGTTCAGATTTTTCTTTTCTTCATTTGTTAAAATTCTCTCTAAACTCAATACTTTTGTTTTAGTTTCAGTTAATATTCTTATTGAAGATAAATTCCAAACAGGAGATCTTCGATTATTCAATAAAACTATTTGTTTAAATTTTTTAGAAAGCTCCCGTAAAAGTTTAGAATATTCTGATGGATTTATTTCTAAAAGAAGAATCGTATCTTTGGATAATTCTAAATCTACCCACAAATTTTTAAAGTTACATACTAGCATCTCTAATAGAGATTTTAATTTTCCATAAAATTTTCTTGATATATTGAATGATATTGCTAACTTTCCAATGTTAAATTTTATCTCAATTTTACTATATACCATATTTCCAGTCTCAGATTCAAAGATCACGTCATATTTCAAATCTTGAAAATTTGGAAAACTCTTAATAAAACCAAGAAATGATGAGTTTGTAATTATTTTTTTTGGCTTTTCTTTTTTTAGAATCTTATGAATTATGCTTAATTCATAGAGTTTTTTCATTAGAAATATGTGGAATTCGGCAGTATCCATTAGACCAAGTACATTAATACCCTCAAATTTCAGTTTCTCATTATTTGGTATTTGATTATACCAGTCATATAGAGATACTACCTTATCAAATATCTCGTTTATGTCATTCTCCTCTAATATTTCCTCAGCTATTTCATGTTCAATCAAGGATTTTTCAAGAATTTTGTGAACTTTATAATTCATTGAATAGATTTTTGAGCTAACTCTAGGTAACTTTGCAATACTTTCTTTTGAATCATTTATACTTTTTAAAATAACTAGATTTTCAACCAATTGGAAATCACCTTGATGGTAGCATATTTTTCATGTTAATGTACCTTTCAAATAATAAAATTAAATTCTATATTAAAAACAGCAACTAAAATTTGATAGAATGAGATTCTTAATTTTTTTAATAATTGAGAGATAAGCAGTTTCTGATGTCAAGTTGGGATTCTCTTTTTACTCTTTATCGATGAATTTATTTAGATTCACCTTTTATTCGAGATTAAAAGATTAAGTGTACATTTTCACCATTTTTTTTAACTTAAATTTAAAGTAAATTTAGAATCATTTCCATTTCTTCCATTCATAATCATCAAAGGAAACGTCTTCCATTTCATTATCATCAGATCTCCAAGCAATATCAGCTAGAGCTAAAATTCTTGAGGTTTCTTTTGATGTATTGATATATGCAGATGGAACATTCTTTGGTACATATACTAATACCGAGTTTTCAGAGCTAGATTCAATTTCAACATATTTACCATTTTTTTCCTTTACAATAAATACAACTTTACCATGAATACACACGAAATAACTATTCCTTTTTTTATGAAGATGAGGTCCTTTTATTTCTCCGGGGTTTACAGAACTAACATAAACCATTTTAGGATGGTTTTTAATTATATTATCCCAATCTCGCCAGACCACAGTTAATGAGCCATTTACGTGTTGGTCTGATGTATTTTTTGTTACGTATTTTTCTAATTTAATAGAAAATGTGTCATCTTCCATATTAAAAAGAATATTTTTTAACAATAAAAGTTTGAGGGGATCTCATTTTGAAAAAATAATCTAGCATTTCAATTCCAATTAAGCTAGAGTCATTTCTTAATTTTTACTCCACATACATAACCAATTGTCCTATTTGATCGGTGAGCCTGAAAACTGTGTTTATATATTGTCCAAATAAAACCAACTTTTTCAATTGTATTCAAAAGATTTTCTAATTTGTTTGTCCCTTTGACAAGATATTCAATTTTTACCCTGCCTGATTTACTTATCTTTTCAGTGTTTTCTACAAAAAAATCCAAAATTAACATTAGCTTCAAAAATTGAATAAAATTTTATTAAGAAAAAAATAGTTTTCTTTTAAATGAAATTATTAGTTACTGGTGGTCTCGGTTTTATAGGAAGTAATTTTATACTCCAAATTTTGAAGAATTATTCAGAATTTTTTATAGTAAATATAGATGCTGGATTTTTTGGATCAAATCATGAAAACCTTTCATCCATAAATAAATCCAAAAATTACAAATTTGTTAATGGGAACATTTCTGATTCTAACTTAATGGAAAACTTAATTTCTAGTTGTGATGCAGTGGTTAATTTTGCAGCTGAATCATTTGTGGATAGAAGCATTTCCAATGTTAAACCTTTTTTAGAATCTAATGTAAATGGTGTATTTACAATTTTAGAGAAAGTCAAGAAGTATGGAAAACGTTTAATTCAAATTTCTACAGATGAGGTTTTTGGAAGCTTAACATCTGGTAGTGCAAATGAAAATAGTAGGTTTAATCCTTCAAGTCCCTATGCAGCAACAAAGGCGTCAGCTGAACTTTTAGTGAATTCTTATATTATGACTTTTAATTGTGATTGTATAATTACTAGATGTACTAATAATTATGGGCCGAGACAGTTTCCGGAAAAACTTATTCCTAAAACAATCATTTTAGCTGATAGTAATAAAAGAATTCCAGTATATGGAACCGGTAAAAATGTAAGAGATTGGTTATATGTAGATGATCATTGTGATGCAATTATTAAAGTTCTTTTAAATGGAAAATCTGGAGAATCATATAATATTTCTGCCCAAAATGAAATTGATAATTTAACTTTAATTAACAAAATACTTTCTATTATGAACAAATCCTCAGATCTAATAGAATTTGTGGAAGATCGACCAGGTCATGATTTTAGATACAGCATGGATTCTTCAAAAATTAAAAAAGAGTTAAACTGGTCTCAAAAAAGTGAGTTTGAATCATGGCTAGAAAAAACTGTCGACTGGTATTTGACAAATAAAGAATGGTGGAAAAATCTTGAAGATGCAACATTAGATTCAACGCCGTGGAAAAATTAGATTTAATTTAATAAGAGATTTACAAATGCCATTTCATGAAAGGTATTTTGCTACACGGAGGTCATGGAACAAGACTTCGACCTCTTACTCATACTGGTCCTAAACAACTTTTACCTATTGCTAACAAACCAATGTCTCAATATTGCGTTGAAGCACTAAAAGAAGCTGGAATTACAGATATAGCAATTGTGATTGGAGGAATTGGTTCGTCCAAAGTAAAGGAATATTATGGAACTGGAAAAAAATTTGGTTTAAATTTTACATATATTGAACAGGATTATCCTAGAGGAATTTCTCATGCAATTTCATTGTGTCAAAATTTTGTTGGAAATGATAAATTTGTTGTATTTTTAGGTGATAATATTCTAAGAGGTGGGATAAAAAAATACGCTAACGAGTTTGATAAAAGTAATGCTGATGCATCTATACTTTTGTGTGAAGTTGATGATCCATCACAATTTGGTATAGTTGAAATTCAAAATGGAGTAATAAAAAAAATTGTTGAAAAGCCAAAAAACCCACCATCAAATCTTGCAGTAATAGGGATTTATTTTCTTAATTCGACCATATTTGATGTAATTCCTAAACTTAAGCCATCATGGAGAAATGAATTAGAGATTACTGATGCATTAGAGTTATTATTAGAAGAGAAACGGGAAGTAATTGTAAATACAGTTACAGAAAATTGGAAAGATACTGGAACCCCAGATGATATAATTCACGCAAATCAATTTATTCTTGAAACTATGGTTCCATTTTTTTTAGGTGAAAAAGAGGACGATGTGTTAATAGATGGTAAGATAATGGTTGGGAAAAATACAGTTATAAAATCTGGTTCTAAGATTTTTGGTCCTGTAATTTTAGGTGAAAATTGTATCATTGAATCAAATTCTCAAATTGGGCCAAATGTTAGTATAGGAAATAATTCAAAAATTGCAAATTGTAAAATTAAAAATTCAATCATAATGTCAGATTGTGTAATCGATTGCACAGTGAGTATTAATAATAGTATAATTGCTTTAAATTCAAAAATCATTGCAAACGAAAAAGACGATGAAAAAGTGTTTTTGTTGGGTGAGGGAACAAAAATAGTTTTTTAGAGTCAAACCGTTGTTAATTTTTAATAACAAAATAGAATAAAATTGAATCAAATCATTATATTACAATGAATCCTCTAACAGTCTCAATTATTATATTAAATTTTAATGGTGGAAAACATCTTGAAGAATGTTTAGATTCAATATTTAATTCTAAATTTAATGATTTTGAGGTATTGCTAATTGATAATAATTCACAAGATAACAGTGCAAAAATTTGTAAAGAGAAATTTCCAGCTATATTACTAATTGAAAATGATAAAAATGAAGGAATGAGTGCTAGAAATATAGGTATCAAAAAAGCCAAGGGTGAGTTCTTGGTATTCTTAGATTCTGATACAATAGTAAGTCAAAATTGGTTAATTTCGTTTATCGAATCTTATAGAAAAAATGGTGAAGGTCTGTACGGTCCAAAAATTTTACAAAAAGGAGCATCTGAAATTATTGATTCCGCAGGTAACATGATTAATTTATTTGGTCTTTCTTATGCACATGGCAAGGGAAAAAAGGATCAAGGTCAATATGACAATTTTATGAAAATAAATTATCCAGCTGGAGCTTGTATATTCACATCTAAAGAAATTGTGAATCAAATTGGTAAGTTTGACAAAATTTTCTTTGCGTATCATGATGATGTAGATTTTGGTTGGAGAGCAGCACTATATGGAATTCCATCATTTTATGAACCAAAAGTAGTAATCTATCATTTGAGCAGTCAGGTATTAAAATGGTCAAAGAAAAAATTTCTATTGTTAGAAAGAAATAGGTGGATATGTCTTCTATCTATATATTCAACTAAAACTTTAATCAAAATCTTTCCATTTTTGATTATACTTGAGTTTGGTATGTTT
>JACZSC010000044.1 GCA_022574415.1 Nitrososphaerota archaeon
GCTCTTCAAGGAGAAGATCGTGAAGTTTTCATTACTGTAAGAGAATTTCAAAAATATCTAAAAGGTAATCTCAAGCAAGTTGGTTTACCAGATGAATTTCTTTCAAGGTATCTAAATGAGGGATTTTCAGGTGGAGAGAAGAAACGTTCTGAAGTTTTACAGATGGCAGTGTTAAGACCAAAAATTTCTATTCTTGATGAACCAGATTCTGGATTAGACATTGATGCCGTACAATCAGTTGCTAAAGCAATTAGTGATATCTCTACAAAAGATACAACAATAATTATAATTACTCACTATGCAAGAATTTTAAGATTCCTAAAGAAGTTAGACTTTGTACACGTTATTGGTAAAGGCAGAGTGTTAAAGGAAGGAGACGCGTCTCTTGCTGATGAGCTAGAAAAGAAAGGTTATGAATGGATCTTAGCAGGCCAATCTTAGAAAAAATTTTTGTGTTTATTTAATAGGATCTTAAGGGATGCTGTTTCATGGAAGGAATTGATGTTGGACAATATTTTTTCAATTTTTCATTCTTCAAAATTGATTCAAAATGGAGATGGCTGGCAGATTTAGCAAAGGCAGAATCTGCAAAAGAAGTTGATAATGTGATTAGAAATTCAGGAATCAAATTTAGATCTTATTCCACATTGGGATTACGTGATGATGCTGACTTTTTATTTTGGTTTGCTGCGAAATCAGTTGAAGAAATACAAGACGTAATATCAAAGGTTTACCTGACTGTTTTTGGAAAATATATCGTGCCGTCTCATGTGTATCTCTCATGTACACGACCCTCAATCTATGCTAAAAAAGAGAAGACTATCTCTTTTGTTTCAGGAAATGAACCAAAAAAATATGTTGTTGTTTATCCATTTATCAAAACTAGAGAGTGGTATTTGTTACCAAGAGAACAAAGACAAAAAATGATGGATGAGCACATTAATGTTAGCCAAAAATATCCTGGAGTCATCTTGAACACAACTTACTCTTTTGGAATTGATGATCAAGATTTCATGTTAGCGTTTGAAACAGATCTTCTGCAAGATTTTCAAAATCTAATAATAGATTTAAGAGAAACTAAAGTTTCTGCTTACATACAACAGGATACGCCCATGATTGTTTGTGTTAAAAAGGATATTATTCCTCTAATTACAAGTCTCGGTTAGTGGATGCGTTAAAAGAATGGGCGACGGTTGTCAAAGCACTAGAAAATGGTGAACAAACTGTCATTTTGAGGAAAGGTGGCATTTTAGAAACTGCTTCGGGGTTTAATGTTGAAGCAAAAAAATTTATTTTATTTCCAACTTTTGAACATCAAGAAGTCAATCACATAAAAACTTCATTTCACAAATACTTGACAGAAGTTAAGGCAAATCCACCAAAAAATGGAACCAATTCCATTACTTGTTATGCTAAAGTTTTGGATGAAGCGGATATTTCTTCCCAAGAAAAAATTAACGCGCTATCAGAATTTCACATATGGAGTGATTCTTACATTCAAGAAAGAAGAAATTGGGAACCTGAAAAGCCAATTAAAGCAGTTTTTCTTAGAGTGTTCAAAATTCCCAAACAAGAAATTCTATTAAAATCTGAATTTCAAGGTTGCAAATCCTGGATAAACATAAATGAAGAAATTCAGACAGGTGAACCAGTTTTGACAGATGAGGAGATCACGTCAAAATTAGAAAAATTCAAGGAGATTGTAAATTGAAATACAAAAAATTGGGAAAAAGTGGAATCAAAGTTTCTGAGATAGGATTTGGTGCATGGTCTATTGCTCTAGCATGGTGGGGCAAGAAAATTGAAGAGGATGAAGCAAAAAGAATGTTAAAAAAAGCATACGATGTTGGAATTAATTTCTTTGAAACTGCGGATATGTATGGAAGGGGAAAAAGTGAGAAACTAATTGGCGAGGTTTTCAAAGATATGCGGAATGAGATTGTTCTTTCGACAAAATATGGTTATGACTTTGCGAATGTGGAACAAATAGGACATAATGAGCTACCACAAAAATTTGATCCTGATTTTACAAATTATGCCTTACAAAATAGTTTAGAACGTCTTCAAACAGATCATATTGATGTTTATGGAATGCACAATCCAAAATTGCGTCATATTCGAGATGATACAATTTTTCAAACATTTGATAAATTGATTGAAGAGGGAAAGATTAATGCTTGTCAAGCTGCTCTTGGTCCAGCAATTGGATGGATGCAAGAAGGATTAGAAGCAATTGAACGTGAAAGTATTAGCGCTGTTCAGACGGTTTATAACATTTTAGAACAAACTCCTGGAAATGAGTTGTTAGACAGTGCTGTTAAAAATGACGTTGGAATTTTAGTTCGTGTACCTGATGCATCAGGTATTCTTACAGGAAAAGTAAATGAAAATACTAAGATTGATGAAAAGGATCACCGTTCTGTAAGAAAGGGGGAATGGATACAATCAGCTTTGCGCAAAGTTGAGCAATTACGCTCAATAGCAGAACGAAATGGGTTGAACATTACAGAATTAGCAATAAAATTTATCTTGTCAAAAGATGGAATTGCGTCTGTACTACCTACTGTTATTAGTGAAGAAGAAATTCAACAATTTGCTTCTATGTCTGATGGCAATTACATTAATTCATCTGATATGAAAGAAATTAATGATTTGTACAATACTTGGCCTCCATATGAGCTAAAGGCCACAATACCCTCTAATTGAAATTTTTAGATTAAGCAGGGATTGTTTCTTCTAACTTAAATTCATACTCAACAAAATATTCAACACGAGTTTTTTTGAACTCACGTGAACTAAATAGAACTTTGTAATCATCTATGCCGATTTGTTTTTGAATTTCTTTTGTCAGTTCAGATGCTTCTTTTTGACTTTTGCAATGTATCATAGAGAATACGCTGTATGGCCAGTCAGGAAATACAGGTCTTTGATAACAATGGCTTACTTGAGGAAATGCTCCTAATTTTTCTCCAACTTCAACTATTCTTTCTTTTGGAACGTTCCATACAATCATTCCATTAGCGATAAAACCTGCATCTCTGTGTCTCAGGATAGCAGCAAATCTACGCATCACGCCAATTTTCTCATAATATCTTAGCTTTTCAAAAATTTGATCTTCCGACATTCCAAGTTTTTCTGCAACTTTCAAAAATGGTTTGTCTACAATTTTCAAATCTTTTTGAAGTTCTCTAATGAATTCTTTGTCTTCCTCAGTGGGATTGAATTTCACATCAAGGATTTTTTTCTTTTCCTCAGTTGGTTTGACTTCCTGTTTTTTGTCATCAACCATTTCAAGTTTAACTCCAATTTTGAATAGTTTGATTGTGGGAAGCATTCTGATGTTTACAATTCCGGGAATTTTCCTAAATTTGTCTACTTCACTTTTTAGATCAGAGCCTGGAGGGACAGCTAAGGTAAACCATAGATTAAACTTGTGCTCCCTTTCATAGTTATGACTTACACCTGGATGACGATTAATTTGATGTGCAACATATTCTAGTTTATCTTGTTCAATCTCCATAGCTACTAAGGAACTTTTGTAACCTAGCCTCCTTGTATCAAAAATTGCGCTTAACTGTCTTAAGATTCCAGTTTTTTTAAGATCAGAAAGTCGTTTCTTTATAACTTCAGTGGAAACATGAAATTTTTTTGCAATTTCATGAAATGGTTGTGAGACTAAAGGAAATGTCCATTGAATTTCATTCAGAATTTCTTTGTCTAGATCATCCATCAAATTATGCCTCCAAATCTCATAATTAAACTTAATTTAGTTAAACATGAAAATTTGGAAATTAAAATGAATTAGTAGTGTTCACTAAATATCAATTAAGGAAGATTTGTGATAATTCAAAATTTTAAGATGACGATGAGCAGGGAGAGCAATTCGGATGAGTGAAATATCTATTTCCCAAGTTTTCCAGGATCCGATTTTTATCATTGGAATTATTCTTACAGCGTGTGGCATAGGAGTTATTCAAGGCCATATTCTTGGTAGAGCGATTCTAAAACGTTTTCCAAGAATTCAAAATCATGCAAAGATCGTTTCAGTTTCTTTTTTCTTTTTGTTTTTAGCAAATGCAATACTTAGTGTACCACGTTTTGCATCACCTGAAAAAATTGAAATATCAAAAATCTTTGAAGCTGCTTCATCAGGTGAAGTTGCATCAATTGTTTTTACTGTACTTGGAGTAAATACTGGATTTCTTGCTGTCCTAGCAATTTCCATCACCATTGTTTCATTAATGCTTCTTCGTTCAACGCAGATGGGTGGACTCAGTAAATCATTTGTGATGTTTTTTAGTTTTCTAATTTTGGGAATTACTATTTTTAGCAGATTTACAGATTATACTCCTAACACCTTTGAAGTATTCTTATACTTTGTTTATCAGCTTGGTATCACTATTGGAATAGTTGAGGGAACCGCTAGAAAAATTAAGAGTGTAGTTTAAAAAAAATCAAATTTTCTTTAATTATAAATAGAAAATTCAAGTGGTTAAAACGTTGATAGTTGATCTAGACCTAAAGGGAGGTTTGGTAATTGTAGTTGGTGGTGGTGGAGAAGCATTAAAAAAAATTAATTCATTGTTAACTCAGGATTGTAAAATTCTTGTTTTAAGTGATAAACTAAATATGCAAATTCAAAAATTTGTGTCAAAAAATAAAATTGAATTTAAAAAAATCAAATTAAGTAATGCTAATTTTCTTTCTAAATACAAGCCATATTTAGTAATGGCAACGACAGATAACAGAGAGCTTAACCGAAAAATTGTATATCAGTCCAAGAAGATGGGCTGTCTTGCATATGCTGCAGATGATCCTGATGTCAGCGATTTTGCCCATCCTTCTGTAATCAACATTGCTGATACCGTTCAGATTGCTATATCTACAGGTGGTAGAAGTCCAGCAATGGCTAGAAAAATTAAACTGAAAGCGGAAAAAATTTTCAAAAAGATTGTAAGTAAAGAAGACATCTATCAAATTAAACTTCAGCAGATCGCACGAAATATGGCAAAGAAAAAAATTCCTACACAGAAAGAGAGGAAAAAATTCCTATACTCCATTTTAAATGATGAAAAGATTAAACAGTTAATAAAAGACGATAAATTTCAAAAGGCGCAGAACAGAGCAATACTGTTACTTAGGAAATGGAAATGAATCAAAATATTATAAATGCCAGGGTGACTTTTCATAGTTCACCAATTCATGTTCTAGAAAGATTTACCTTTAAGGACATAGATAGTGCGTATTCCAATTTTAAAGAACATTCTGAATTGGATGAATGTGTTATAATTCAAACGTGTAATAGGGTAGAATTGTTTGGTTCTGGAAAAAATTACAATATTGAAAAAATCAAAAAAACATGGGCATCTCTTGCAGGGTTAGAAGAAAACGCCTTTAAAGAAAATCTTGAAGTGAGTGAGAATAGCCATGCTTACCATCACTTATTGAAATTAACATCTGGATTAGATTCCATGGTAATTGGAGAAGAGCAAATTTTAGGACAGATTAAAGATTCCATTACAAAAGCACGAAGTATAAAATCATCAGGACAGTGCCTTAACACCCTATTTGATAAGGCGATTCACGTTGGGACTAGAATAAGAAACACTACTGGAATTAGTAAAGGAGGCATTTCAGTTGGATCCATGGCAGTAAAACTTGCCGAAGAAAATATTGATGAATTAAAATCAAAACACATTTTGTTAATTGGCACTGGTGATGTTTCTACACTGGTTGCAAAATCTCTTGGAAGAAGAGGTTATTCTTTCCTTGTGACCAGTAGAACAATTGACAGAGCTAAAGCATTTTGTGAAACGATGGGAGGGACTCCAGTAAAATTTGAAGATGTTCTGCCTAGCTTCCATAAATATGATGTAATATTTGTTGCTACATCTGCGCCTTATTTTCTCATAACTCATGAAAGAATTTTGAATGCGATAAAAGAAAATAAAAAGGGTATGATGATTTTGGACTTGTCAAATCCTAGAACTGTGGATGAGGGAGTTGCCACTATCGGAGGTATAAAACTCATGAATCTAGATCAGATAGCTGAGATGGTTGATAAAAATATGCGAAGCCGAATGGCTAAAGTGAAAACCGTTGAAAATATAATTAACGAGGAACTACCTGTTTTAGAAGCCTCAATGAATAGATTAGATGCAGAGCCCATTGTAAAAGATGTTTTCAAAAACATTAATTCTCTTAGAGAAAAAGAATTGAAAAAAGCATTGCAAATGTTAGGTGAACAAGATGAAGAAAAAATCAAGATAATTGACGAGCTGACAAAGGCAGTCGTGGAAAGCATACTCTCGCAGCCGATGAATAATCTTAGACGAGCTTCAGAACATGGAAACCATGAGATTCTTGAAGCAGCTAGCAAACTGTTTGATTATAAGAAAAAAGAATAATCAGACTAGGAATATATTTGCTGAAATAGAATTTTTGCTATGTCTTTTCCAGCCAGACGACTTCGTCGACTACGAAGAAGTGAAAAAATACGAGAATTGCTTCAAGAGACAAGACTTTCGCCAAAGGATTTCATTTGTCCAATTTTTGTACAAGAGAATTTGGAAAAAAGACAAAAAGTTGAATCAATGCCAGATATTGAAAGACTTCCTTTAAATGAAATTGTAAGAGAGGTTGGAGTAATTTCTGATTTGGATGTTCCAGCGGTGATGGTTTTTGGGTTACCGTCAAAAAAAGATGATGTGGGTTCTGCAGCTTTTGATGAAAAGGGAATTGTGCAAAAAGCAATTTCTGAAATTAAAAAAAACTATGGCGAAAAAATGGTTATCATGGCAGATGTATGTCTCTGTCAATATACTTCATCAGGACATTGTGGATTAATCAAAGACAGTAAAGTTGACAATGATTCTAGCATTGAAACACTGACAAAAATAGCTGTTAGTCAAGCAAAAGCTGGTGTTGATGTAGTATCGCCTTCAGCAATGATGGATGGCCAAGTAGCTGCTATCAGATTAGGATTGGATGATGCAGGATTTTCTGATGTTGTAATAATGTCTCACTCAGCAAAACATCGATCTTCATTTTATACTCCATTTCGTGATGCTGCGGAATGTGCTCCAAAGTTTGGAGACCGAAAAACCTACCAAGTTCCTTATACAAATCTAATGGAAGCAATTAGAGAAGTTGAAGCAGATATCAAAGAGGGGGTTGACATAGTAATGATAAAACCTGCTCTTGCTTATCTTGATGTAATTGCTGAAACAAAAAGACGATTTAATGTCCCACTTTCTGCATATAGCGTTTCAGGGGAATATGCTTTAGTGAAAGCAGCCGCGAATCAAGGTTGGGTCAAGGAAGACGATATAGTTTCAGAGATTCTATATGCAATTAAGAGGGCAGGTGCAGATATGATAGTAACATATTTTGCAAAATCTGCTGCTAAAATGCTTCAAGGAAATTTATGAGAGACGATCAGCGTTTTGAGATAGAACGTGCTTTAGATTTACTGCCACACGTGGTAGGATCAAGCTGGACGACAACATGGTTCAGGATGAGTGGAACCAAACACCCTACTAGAGAAGAATATAGAAAGAAAGTAGTTGAATATTTGGAATTACTTGAGCCTCTTTTTGAATCACTTTCCGGAAAAGAAGGGTTTCAAGAGATATCAGAATACATTCAAAGAAGAAAAAATAATGAGATTAAAAAAATTACGAGTGGTATCAATAAGGAAGTTGAAAAGCGATATGATAGATACATAGATTATGGTTAAATCTTGCAATTTAGAAATTAAGTGACACTTGATACGAACTGTTAATCCGATTTAAAGAGATGATGGGGTCTATCAGATATTTTATATGAGATTGTAGCAGATGATGATGTAGAGGAGAAAGATTCTGGAAGTAACTAAAGGAAGTAACATTGACAACACTCTGCTTGAGCACTTTAAACAAGAGATATGGAGTAAGGTTCCTCATCTAGAAGAGAAACAGGGCAAAGCAAAGGTTGTCAACCCAACACCGCTGATTGACATTACTGAAGATTTGAAAGAATGTGCAAAAAACGTGTACAACCTGAATCTTGCGGATTCAGATCTGAAAGTTTACGGCAAGTTTGATTCTAACTTACTAACAGGCTCGATTAAAGTCAGGCCTGCAGTCCACATAATCCATGACGCCATAGTTTCAGGGAAGCTTAGGAGTGGACAGACAATAATCGAAGCCACCTCAGGGAACTTTGGGATAGCACTTGGATTGTTGTCTAAACTTGGACTAGTTGTAGTTGCGCTTGTCTCAAGAAAGCTACAGGAGGGAGTTTTTGAGGAGTTGAGAAACGAGAATATACGCATCATGGATCTTGACATGGACATTTGTCCTGCTCCGGGAATGAAAGACAGTCCAAATCTTTTGGCTGCAAAAGCAACTGCTGTTAATATTCGCTCACAATTATCTGAACTTGGTTTTGATCCTGCCATCTTTGATAAAGCAAGCTCTGAGATAGAATCGCTTTTAGCTGCCCAAGACATCATAAACTTGGCAAAGTTTCTTGCAAAGATCTATAACTGTTTCTGCCCAGAACAGTATGACAACCAACTGAACATTGATGTTCATAGAACTGTTACCGCACCTGAGATAGACCAACAATTACATGAACAAGGAAATTCACTGGCAGACTTTGAAATTGTCTGTACCTTTGGTACCGGTGGCACGTCTGGTGGCCTGAGCAGATACTTGTCTGAAAAATATGGAAAAAAGTCGCTGCATGTAGTATTTCCACCTGGTGATCAAGATGTTGGAGGAATTAGAACAAAAGCCAATGCAGATGGCTTGACGTTATACGAACCTGAGATATATGCTGGACAACATGAAGTGGATTTTGAGCAGGCAAAACTTCTTCTAAAGTTTTTTGTAGACAAAGGTCACGACATAGGCGAAAGTAGTGCTCTTGCACTTTATGCGGTGATACAGATGGCAAACTTTGGTGGCGGTGGAAAGTTTGTCGTAATAGTTGCTGATGGAATACAAAAATACAAAAAGAATCTGGAAGCGATGGGAAAGAAGCAGAACCGTACTCAGGTCTCCCTGCAGGAAGCTGTATCAAACGTAGGCGACTATGATAGAGTAATCTGGATTCATGCCCAGTATACTCCACGCGAAGAAGGAATAGAGCTAATTGCAAAATCTCTTGGCATTGATAAAGACAAGATCTCTGTGCAAAAGGCAAGCACCGTGGGGGAATTACTATCAACACAACAAATTCCAGAAGAGCTAAGTAAAGATCTGCAAGGGTCTAAAGGCAAATCGTTGCTGGTTTGCATGGCTGGAAATACCTCGTTGAGGGCTGTTAAGATACTTGCGGACAAAGGCATTGTAACTGAAAGTTTGACTGGTGGAATATCAGAACTGCCTCAAGCAAAAACCAAACAAATTACTGAATTGATCAAACAAGCTACCGAATAATAGTTAAATCTCGCAATTTAGGAATTAAGCTATAATTTTCTCTATTGAATTTCCTTTTTTAGATTAGTAAGATAGTTTTGAAGGATTTTTGTTCTTCTTTTTGCCTCAGCTTTTGCAGATTTTGTATTCATTAATTTTTCAAGTTTCAAAAGTTTTTTGTAAAAATGGTCTAGTGTCCATTTTTTATCGTTGGGTTTTCTTTTAGAACA
>JACZSC010000045.1 GCA_022574415.1 Nitrososphaerota archaeon
ATTTAATTATTGATAATGACTCTTGATTAATAGAAAATATTCCTAGTATGATTCGTTTGTAAAAAAAGTAAACTCATACTTGTCAAAGTCCAGATGAATTTATTGACAAAGGGAAAAAAGATAATCCGCTAGCTGATATCTAATGTTAAGAATATTTGAATTAGATGAATACATTAAAAAAAATCAAATTGAAATTCCTAAAAATGACGAATTTGAAAAGCTTGTCAATAACCTTGCATACTTTCAAAATGCGGAAGGAAATAATGAAATTACGAACCTAAATTATGAAAGAGGACTACTCCTATACGGTTTAATCAAGAAATATCATCCTACAAACGTGCTTGAATTTGGGACAGCAAAAGGATTTTCGACTTTATGCATGGCCTGGGCTATGAGTGAGGTTAATGATAAAGGCAATATTTTTACAATAGATTACATAGGTTATGACCAAAAAATTTTACACCATTACAAAAAATCTGATCAAATTCATAAAAAAATCGCCACACGAGAAAACCTCTGGCAGGACGTAGCTCCTTCATCATGGCTAAAAAACGTAAAAGTTCTAACCGGATATGGTGCCAACGTAGTTTCAAAAAATAAGTTCCCAAAAATCCAATTTTTTTACATAGATGCTGCTCACTTTTATGAAGGAGTAAAAAACGATTTTTTTTTAAGTCTAACATTATCAGACTCAAAATCCTATATCTTATTTGATGATTACATTGAAAGGCCGTTCTATGGAGTAAAAAAACTCATTGATAATGAGATTGCCTGCAAATTCAATGTTGATTTGATAAAAATCGATAAATCAAATTATTTTATGAATAATGGAATAACTAAATCACAATACGGTATGTGTTTTTTGGAAGTAAACAAAAATGAGATGATTGAAACCTTTGGTTCAGAAAATGTTAGGAGTTATCTTAAAAAATTCCAAAGATATGAAAAACGGTTAAGATATAGGAACAACCTAAATAGAAAAATTCCATTTCTAAAAAAAATAAGATTTAGTAAATTATTGAAATCAAGAAGTTGACATTTGATACGAACTGTTAATCAGATAGCGTTCTTTTCAAAATAATTCAATTAAAGATGCATTAAAAAAATCAGAATGTGTGATTATCGTTACCCCCTGGAATGAATACAAATTATTAAATGAAAATGATTTTAAAACAAATGAAGACTAGTGTGATCTTAGATACCAGAAGAGTATTAAAAAATCCTCCTAAAAATTTGAGATATTATGCATTTGGAGTAGGAATCAAAGAATAATTATAGAACTTTATTTAATTTCTTATGTGTTCAAAGACCAAATTTTTTTGGCTCTTTATAAAAAAGCATACAGAGTTTTAGGAAATAGGAACCTTACAAAATATACCATCATAAGAAAAATGAAAAAATTTGCGAATGAGAACTTTAAATCAAATCAAACTATTATTGAAGGCCATAAAATTTTTCTTAATAAAGAAGATTCCATGCAATTATCAATTAGACAGTCTTATGATCCAATAGAAACAAAACTTGTTAAAAAAGAAATCAAAGAGGGTAGCACTGTGATTGACATTGGTGCCAACATGGGATATTATACATTACTTTTTGCCAAGCTAGTAGGAAAAAAGGGTAAAGTATATTCATTTGAACCTGAACCAAACAACTTTGCTTTACTTAAAAAGAATATTTCTATCAACAATTACCATAATGTGAACATTCAACAAAAGGCAGTTAGCAACACTAACGAAAAAATCAATTTATATCTGTCAAAAAAATCAACAGGACAACACACAATAGCCCCTTCTAGATTTACCGATAAGAAAATTCAAGTTGAATCGATTAGACTTGATGATGACATAAACGAAAAAATTGATTTTGTTAAAATTGACGTTGAGGGTGCAGAATATCATGTGTTATCTGGCATGAAAAATATTTTAAAAAATCAGAAAATCAAGTTACTATTAGAATTCCAAACAAAAAATCTCCAAGAACACAGTACAGCCCCTGATGATTTTTTTAATTTTCTTGAGGCAGAAAAATTTAAAATTTTTTATATTAATAAGAAAACAAACTCATTTGAACCACTAATTAATAAAGATGATATCATTCAGTCAGAAATGGCACAGAACTTATTTTGTATTAGATAAAAAATATTTTAGATCCCAAAATGAATAGATTAAAAAACTATCAAGAATAAAATTCTTCAACCATTACATATCACATCACAATATTAATTTTGGCTGTTTTTCATCCATGGGAGTAGAGTTTTTTATATTAGATTTTTCATAACATTTACTAGGGATTTTACAGCATTATCATTAGTTAAATTTTCCATCGTATACAACCTTCCTGCCTTGGCAATCTTTTCCCATTTTGGATTATTCACATCATCTAAATATTCTTCAAATTTTTCTTTATAGTTTTTTTCGTTAATGAAAATAGCTGTTTCCTCATCTTTAAAACCTAAAATATCAGCCTTATTTTTTTCTGTTACTTCCATAAACGTAAGACAGCCAGCAGCAGTATTTTCCCAATACTTAATTACTGGATACAATGAATGCGCGGCTATTGATGTTGCATATTTTGTTAACAACAATGGATAACGATCATTTATGTAATCGTGTTTTAGGGTGCCAGTATAATCTACATAAGGAAGTTCTATGCATTTTGTTCGTAATTTGTAATGTTTCCACATGCTCATTTCTCCTAGTGGCCGTATTATTCGTTCAAACAGTCTAGTCATGGGTTTTAGACTTGTGGCAGCTCCTGAACAAAGAATTTTTTTTCTTATACGTTTTGCTAATGGTGTTACATTTTGATATAATGATGGTTCCAATCCATAAAAAATCTCTTTATATTTGAAATTTTTTGGATAATATTTATGAAAAAAACTTTCAGGTAAATAACCAAAATAATAATCAATTTTGTATTTTGTGTTATATGCTATTTTTCCTTTTATCTTAGCATCATGAGCATCATTAATCCTACAAATAACTGGAATATCTAAATCCTGAATATTTTCAAGGTGATCAGGAGTTCCCCATGGATGATTTTCCCACAAAAGTATTATGTCAAATTTATCCTTCAATACTTTAGTATCAAAACGTTCCTCTGCTGGAAAATATTGAATCTCTAATTCTGGGTTTCTTTTTAAGGCATCAAAGAAAAAGTGATAGTAAGTAGTTGCCCAAGCTGTTTTAGCCATATATGGGTTCGATGGTTTGTAAATGAAAGCAACTTTAATTCTGTTTTTCATCTTTTCTCAAATTTTAGTTATCAAAAATTAAATTCGGATATGTGATAAAAATCAATCGCGTTTTATTATTATCAAATATTGAAAAGAAGAAATGGACAAAAAATAATTAAAATTTATGAAGGGGAAGTTTTTTCCACATCCTATGAAATATGTTATTACAGGTGGAGCTGGTTTTATAGGTAGCCATCTAGCTGAAAGTCTTGTAAACAGGGGAGATTCAGTTATAATTTTTGATGATCTTAATACAGGAAAAAAACAAAATTTAATCAAAGTTTTAGATAAAATAAAATTTGTAGAGGGTGATGTTCGTAATTATAATTCGTTAGAAAAAATTTTTCAAAGTACTGATGGGGTTTTTCATCATGCAGCTAGGGCTTCTGTCCAAGAATCATTCTTAAAACCTGCTGAATATTTTGATATAAATGTAAATGGGACTGAAAATGTTTTCAAAATTGCACATTCATTAGGGATTAAAGTTGTCTATGCAAGCTCTTCCAGTGTATACGGAATGCCAACCAAATTACCTATAAAAGAAGATGATCCTAAAAATCCTATTAATCCATACGCTAAAACAAAATTGGAGGATGAAAAAATTGCCAGAAAATATGCCCTGAAGGGTCTCAATGTAATAGGCCTTAGATATTTTAACGTGTTTGGAGAGAGACAATCCAAAGAATATGCTGGAGTTATTAAGCTATTTTTAGAAAGAATTCAAGAAAAACTTCCTCCTAAAATTAATGGCGATGGTTTACAAACTAGAGATTTTGTCTATGTGGGTGACATTGTTTTAGCCAATATATTATCAATGGAGAGCAATATCGATCATACATTTTTCAATGTAGGTACTGGAACAAATATTTCTGTTTTGGAAATTGCAAGAATGATGGTAAAGTATTCTGGTTTAGATTTAGAACCGATTCATGGACCAGTATTAGAAGGAGATGTAAAAGATACTTTAGCAGATATTTCACATATAAAAAGAGAATTAGATTGGAAACCAACTGTGTTTTTAGAAGAATGGTTAAAGAAAAAAATTACTACTTTTAACATTAATTACAAGACTTAAACTATCTTAATTCTGGAAATGTGATTGTAGAAATGAAATTGTTAATAGGTGGTTCATCTTCAAAAATGTTTCATCTTAATGAATTTACAAATGCATTAGAAGATTTAGGAATTAAAACAAAAGTAGTTTTTGATGTAGATTATTCAGATGGATATCCTAGTAGAAAAATTTCACATTGGTTTCAAAAGGATAGTAAATTTGAAAAATTAATCCAGGAATTCAAACCTGATGTAATTTTTGTTGACAGACAACGCCATTTTGGATTATCAGCCATTAAATCAAAAATTCCATTATTAGTTCATCTTAGAGGAGATTTTTGGAAAGAAATGAAAATGGCAGAACGAACATTATACAAATCATTTCCAAAAAAAATGGCTCTAAAAAAGTGGGACGAGATAGCACAGAAATGTTTTCAAGAATCTAAAATTATTTTACCTATTTGCACATATTTAAAGAAAAGAACATTAGAGTACTATCCAAACAAGAATGTTGAAGTTCTGTATCAGGGAATAAATCCTGAAAATTGGTTTGAACAAAAAGGAATGAATTTGAATCATCCATGTATAGGTCTAGTACAAAGTGCAAATATTTGGGAAAAGACCAAAGAAATGCTTGTACTAGCCAAAGTGATAGACAAATTTCCTCAGGTTACATTCTATTGGATAGGGGATGGACCGTACAGACAACAAGTTTTGCCTCAATTAGAAAAATTTGAAAATTTCAAATGGCTCGGTTCTTTAGAATATCCCAAAAAAATTAGAGAATTTCTGTCAGAAATAGATGCATATGCATTAATTACTGGAATTGACATGTCACCATTAACATTACTAGAGGCACAATTAATGCAAAAACCAGTTATTGCAACAAATGTTGGAGGAGTGTCAGAGTTGATGATAGATAGAAAAACTGGATTTTTAATTGAAAAGAATCAGGTAGAAGATCTTGAAGACAAAATTTCACTCATTCTAAAGGAAATTAATTCTGAAAAAATGGGTACAGAGGGTAGAAAATTTGTAATAGAGACTTTTGATTGGAAAATTATTGCAAAACGATTTAAGAATATTTTAGAACAATATTTCTAAGAAATTAAGAATTCAGCAAGTTTGTATAAAATTCAATATATTTTGGTAATACTTTTTCCCAAGTCAAATGATTTAGAACAAAATCATATGCTTGATTACTTAATGAGTGGGATAAAGATGAATTAGATAATAATTTGTTAATGACTTCAACTAGTTTCTCAGAGTCCTCAGATGGGATTAATAATCCGGTATGATTATCAGTTATTAGTTCAGGAATTCCACCAACGTTTGTTGCAACGACAGGAATTTTAAAATAAAATGCTTCTTTAATGTTGGTAGGTAAACTTTCCATTCTGGAAGGAACTACAAGGATTGAGGATTTTTTCAGTTCAATCATTGCATCATTCCATGAGAGATCAGTACAATAAACTACATCTCCATTTAGTTGGGATTCAATTTTTTGTAGTATATCGATTCCTTTTTCGTAACTGTTTCGTCCTAGATAGATAATTTGTCTCTCATTTTTTTCTACATTACTTATTTTATCAAGTTTATCCGTATCTATTGCTGATGGAAGGTATTCAAAATCAAATCCTAATTTTTCTTTATAGATTTTTTGTGATATTATGGAATCAGTAGTTAGTTTATCAGCCCAGTTTAGAACTTTAGATTCAACACTGCTTGCAATAGTGCTGGTCGTACCAGAATGTAATGCTTTTACTTGTTCACTAAAAACACCATGAATTGAAAGTACTTTTTTCTTGCCTTTTGCATAATGCATCGCAAATGCAGATGGAACGTTGAATGCATGTACAATGTCAAAGTTTTCCCTACTCAAGATTCCTTTCATTGCTCCAAGTAAAGCAAAACTAGGATTTTTTAGATTCTTTATTGGAATGTGTGGAGTTTTCATTTTTTTCACTTCATATCCATAATTTGTTAATTGTTCAGCTAACATTACGGCATGTCCACCAATACCACCAGAGTATCGTGGTGCAATGAATAGAATTTTCATTATCAAAAAATCAGAAAATGGCCTTTTAAGGTATTAGATTCATTAAATTGAATTACAATACTGCTTGTGAGACTTCGTGGAACATCTGGTTTTTAGCACATTTTGCTGCAAGCTCATCCCCTACACCATTCTCATTAATCCTCTATAAGGATCATTTTCTAGTTTAACGCCTTCCATTTTCTCCCATTCTTCTACAATAATAGAATATTTCTTTTAAATTCTATCTTGTACCATTCTGGAATTACATTTATAATGCAATTTTTTAATTTTAGGAAATAATTTGTATAATATCTAAGTCAATTAATTTTTCAACGATAGTTGTTTCTACGTTGATACCGGTTTTTTTTCTGTTAACTAAAATTGATTTACAACCTACTTGTTGGGCTGATTTAATATCGTGAATTCTATCACCTATCACTATTACTTCATTTGTAGCTACGGATAATTTTTCAACAGTTTTTTTTATTTGGTCTAACCTATCATAACTTTCGTCTCTTGAAATAATTATCGAAAACATGTTATTACCTACATTCAGTTTAGATAAAATTCTAGTAACAGCTTCTTTGCATTGCATCGTGATTAAACTCAAAATAATTTTTTGAGATTGTATATCTTTAAGAAGGCTTAATGCTCCGTCAATGATTTCCATTTTATCAATTGATGATAATTCTTCCCTGCAAATTAATTCAAAAGCCTTTGAAATCTTTTCTTTATCATCCTGAGATTTTTTTATTATAGTAGCAATTAATGGAGTGAAATTTTCTGTTGTTCCAAAAAGTTCTCTTAGCATGTTTTGAATTTTATTGTAATCAATTGGTAGGCGTATTAAAGTTCCATCTAAATCAAAAATAATAGCTTTAATCATAGTATCTTTTCTTTTCTTCCATCATCATAGTATAACCATGTACCACAATCAATATGTCTAAGCAGATACATTCCATCTGGATAAATGTCACTTCCTATTATTTCAGGATCTGTCATTTCTTCCAATCCTAATAACGTGTAAAGATATGGAATGTTAAAGAAAGGTTCTTGTTTTAAGATTTTAGTTGAAATAAATCCCCACAAAGGAGTTGTAGTGTGAAACTTTCCTGAATCTATTTCTGTAACACAAAATTTGCCATTTGAATCCTCTTTCAAATCTACTGCATAATTTCCATGTGGTCGTTGATCCATAGTTCTTACTGCTTTTTCTCCTATTCTATTAACTTCATCCTCGATGATGATTCTGGAAACAGTAGGAGTGCCAGTGATTCCGGAAGGTGAAATGTGTTTTAAAGGATATTCCAATCTCTCCCTAGTGAATGACACAATCAGCTTTCCTTCAAACCAAAAGCTGTCCCAAGCAAGGTTTCGACCAGGAAGATACTGCTGAATTAAAAAATCGTCTAATTTTGCTTTACCCCTGATTGCCCAAAGTTCAATCCAATGTTTTGCTTCCTCAGATGATCGACATAATAAACTTAAATTTCCTCCAGCCCCACTTTTTGCTCTTATCCAAAGTGTTTTTGCATCAAAGGAAGAAAATACATCATCAATCTGTTCTATATTTTGAATTATTCTAGTTTCAGCAACAGGAATTCCCGCACTAAATAGCAGTTGTTGTGTTTCAAGCTTATCTTTAGACATTACTTCAGGATTTGGAAGTAGTGTTTTGGCTCGAATAGAATTCTTTTTTTCTGCGATTACTAAGGCTTCTGAAGAGGGTTGCGGATGAAGGAAATCAATTTTGTGTTTCTCTACAATATCAATCAAAGTTTTAACAAATTGAGGATCGGAATGTTTAGGTGAATTAACCCTAACATCTACATCTGGAAATTGTAAATAAAATTGATTAAAATCTGTCCCAACAATGAAAAATTTTTCTTTAAAAATCTTCAACGCTCGCACAAAGTTTACGCCTCCGATTCCTCCTGAACCAGTTACCAGTATTCTCTTCATACCAATCACTTGTAAATTGTCGTCATATAATATACAAGACTAAATAAGCTGTATGAAGGCAGCGTTAAAGTGCAATATATTTTCATGAGTCATGATGTTGACTGGCCTAGGCAAGGACCCCAAAGAGACCACATAATTTCAATAAAAGATAGGTTTGAAAAAGATCTATTTGAAAATACCAACTTGGATGATTTGTATTATAATTTTCCAGAATATATGGAGATTGAAGAAAAATTTAACGTAAGATCAACATTTTTCTTTAGGACAAAATACGAAACAGGAGATTTTAGAGAGTATGAAGATGACATCAAATCTCTGATTAAGGGTGGTTGGGAAGTTGCATTGCACAGTGATCCTTCTTCAGTATCAAACATAGATAAACTCAGTCATGAAAAAATTGATCTTGAAAGTGTAACCAAGACAGCGATAAAAGGAAATAGAGTTCATTTTCTTAAATTTAATGAAGAACTTCCCAAAAAACTATTGAAATTAGGTTTTGCTTATGATTCTTCGACAAGAAAATCCAAGGATAGGATTGACAAAAATGAGATGGGTTTTAACTATTATGAAACATTGGTAGAATTTCCTGTAACGATTATGGATGCATACTTGTTCACTTACATGAAATTAAAGGAACGTGATATTGTGCCAATCTTTCAAAGTACTCTAGAATATAGTAGGAAATTGAATTTGGATGTAAATGTCATAACTGTCTTGTGGCACGATAATGTTTTAAAAATGAAGGGAGGTCGTATGTATCCAAAAATTCTAGAATTTCTTACGTCCCAAGATGATGTTAGAATTTGTAAAGGAATAGATCTAGCAAAAATGATTAATGAAAAGAGTCTAAATTACTGAATTTTTTATACTAATGCTTGTGAGGCTTCGTGGAACATCTGGCTCTTTGCACAACCAGCAGCCAGTTCATCTCCTGAACCACGTCTCATAAGACCACGGTAGAGACCATCTTCTAGTGTGACTCCCTCTCTTTTCTCCCATTCCTCCACAGTGATAGAATATTTCTTTTGAATCCTATCTCTGTACCATTCTGGGATTACATTGAATGCACAGAATGGAATGATTCTAAGATCAGGAGTAACATAATGAATATCACATCGCTGTAGTCTTTCAAGGTCTTCGTTGTATTTGTCTTGGAAGTGCATCATACCCAGAAATAGTCCTTTAACATGAAAACCGCCTATAGAACCAAATGACCTTTTCATCAAAATGTTTCCAAACATCTTTGCAAGGTCTAATCCTGCAGGTTGTTTCTTTTTATCTACAAAACTTGAAAGTTTTCGGACAACTTCAAGCATTGTAAAGT
>JACZSC010000139.1 GCA_022574415.1 Nitrososphaerota archaeon
AATGAAAATGACAAGGTAGTAAAACACATCAAATTTGCTGAGCTCAGATTTAGTGAAGCCATATCAGTAGTCCTAAAAGGAATGCCAGAATTTGTAGATGGCTTGACAAGAGATTATGACAAACAGATTTCAGATGCCAACAAAATTGCTGGCTTGGCAGAAAATGTAAATGACAGGGAAACATTATCTGAGCTAGTTGTAGTGATTACTTCTAAACATCTGGAAGTTTTGGACAAAATTAAAGATATAGTACCTGAACAAGCAAAGGAAAAAATCTCATCACTTAAAGAAATAGTAATCAAAGGTAGCACAGAAGCCCTCAAAAACCTAGCCCAAGAGAACCACAAAAACCTCTAAATTATAACTTTTTAATTAGCTATTTAATAAAACTGCCAAATTTTCATTTGATACGAACTGTTAACAAGTCAAAATTAATTATGAACATTTTATAAAGTCCGAAATAAGATCAAAACCCCATGACCGATTCTGATGAGGCAGCACAAGGGCAAATGGTTAAAGAATATGTGAGCAATGCCAAGAAATTCTACGATCATTTAGAAAATTGTGAGTCCTGTAGAAAAAAAATGACTGAAATTTGGCAGCATGTTTACTAATTGATGTAAAAACCGATCAACATTTGATACGAACTGTTAACTGGGTTCAAAATAAGACCAAATAACGTACCAGGTCCCTCTAGAGTAGGGAGTTGAACTTTTAGTTTGTATCCACTGAATGGAATCAAATTAAGTAATGAAAAGAGTATCTAAAATCTCGTTTTTATTTACATTTGATACGAACTGTGAATTAGGATGACTGTTTAGAATGGGAATAATCCTAAAATGTTTCTTTGATACAAAATACGTATGACCTTTTTACCACTAACGATGGGAATATTGGTTTTTTCATTAATTTTGTTAGTATCAGAGTCAAATTATCAAGCATTTGCATCACATAATCCTAATCTTTTCGTATCAGCTGAGAATTTGATTTTTGATAATTACTTTTCAGGCTCTATGGTAATTGAAGTTGTTGTTACTGAGCCAAACCTTTTAGATCTTGATGAAGGAAAAGGTGAACCCGATGTTACCCTAAATGGAAAACAATTGCGAACGGTTCAAGCAAGTGATGGAAAATGGTATGCCTATTTTGCTAATCTAGAAAAAGCAAGGATTGCAGATCAAATAGTTTTGGATTCGGGTGCAGAAGGTCAAAGTCTTGATTTTGGTGTTTTTTGCAGTAGTGACACCAGTGATTCTGTGTTGGGTACAAGTTTTTCTGATACTGATGGAATTGCCATTCCACATGATGAAGGAATTACAGGTGCAACAAATGGACAATCATCATTTACAGAATGCACAGGTTCTCCTACTTCATCAGCAATTTTGAATAATGTAGTTAGAGAACCTAAATCAATTAATACAAATTCTGCAGTGCCACCAGGACAAATAGGACTTGACCCTGACGCATGGCCTGTCATTCAATTATTTTCTTTTGATGACGTCGTGATTCAATATAATAGAGCTGGAGGATCTCAAAGAGTCGAATTAAACTATGACGAGATTCCAAATGTATTATTAAATTTAGATCGAACAAGTTATCCTAAAAATGCTGAGGTCTTTGTAAGTGTAAATGATTTTCAACTAAACCAGGATCCTACAGATGAAGATTCATGGACATTTAATGTTGCATCACCTCAAGCAACATTCTACCAAGCTTTTGATGAAAATGGAGCCAATTCTGCAAATGGAGGTTCTGGTTTAGTAAACTTGATTCCCCATCTATCAAATCTAGGCTTTGAGGATAATGGAAAATTAACTCTAGGTCTTGGTAACGTTGCCGAATTAGGAACAAATAATGAACAACCATCAATTTCAGTTACAGACGGTACCAATACCTTTACACAAATAGTAACGCTCGTAGAATCAGAACCAAATTCTGGAATCTTTGAAAATTTTGATTTTGTTGATAAATCCACAATCACAATTTTAGCTAACGCACCAAGAGGCCAATCTGCTGTTATAACATATAACTCTAAATCAATCTCAATAATTTCTGGTACATTTTCAGCATCTATATCAATAGAAAAAGAGACTCAAAACAACCTTGCACAAGAAGATACTACTAAGGTCAGTGTGATCCCTTCTTATGGTGTTGATACCAAATTTATTCTAGAATGCTCTACTTGGTATGAATCATATGAATTAACATCAAAACCAGAATTTATCATGGTCTGGGGGAAAGGAGCCATTACATGTTATGATATGTTAGATTTATGGACAGGCAAATTGTTTTTGTGGCATAATGAGAATTTAATTACAGATGAAGAACTAGAAACTGCAATAGCATATTTAGTTCAAAAAGGC
>JACZSC010000140.1 GCA_022574415.1 Nitrososphaerota archaeon
CCGAATCAAGATTAATTCAATGGGATAGAGGCGAACCACTATTGATGACAGCAACATTAGCGATGTTTGGTAAAAGTGGGGATGGACAAGTAGTCTTGATGACGCCAGTTTTGTTTGCTGCATGGCTTGGGTTCTTGATTACATTTTTGAACTTGCTTCCTGCGTGGCAACTAGATGGTGGTCACATGGCAAGAACACTATTAGGAGCAAAGTGGCACAAGTATGCAACTTTTGCAAGTATGGGAGTATTGGTTTTGTTGGGTTATTGGTTAATGGCAATGTTGATTTTGCTGATGATGTCACGTAATCCTGGAGCCCAGCCTCTGGATGATATATCTCCATTATCTAAGAAAAGAAAACTGAGTTACATTTTAGTAATAATACTTGCAATTTTGTGTGCTCCAATACCGTTATCACTATTATCGTAGTAACACACGTGCACCATCTGAAACTATGGTAACTTTTTGTCTGGGTCCTTGTGTTTTGAGGATGTAATCCATAACATATTTTACACTATTCAGTGAAATCATGTTTAGTTTTTTTGTATAAAGTTCTGGCAGGACGGAAACAAGACCAACTTGAAATTTCTTTTGAATTTCTGTCAGGAATAAGAGATCTTCCATTCCATCAACATATTTAGTTGGATTTTTTAGTCGTTCACTGCTTAATTGGCCTTCAATAAATTGCATAATTGCTTGTGAGCCAATTCCATTTTGACATTCTGCCAATAATATTGCAAGGCCATCTTTTTTGATTGCTGCATTGCAGTTCCAAAGGGAGTTTAGTGCCTTTCGAAGTGAATCATTACTCGCATTTTTTCCAGTACTTATTACCAGAGTTTTATGTTCACCAACATCTTTTACAGCAGACGATTCAAAGGATTTTGAGATGTCCAAGGTAGTGGAAGGATGTCCCACTGCTAAATCTATAATTCCATTAGAATTTGCTACTATCTCTATTCCATGAATTTCAAAATTGTCAGTGAATTTTTTTGCTTCACCTAAACTTTCTGTGTTGTGACCAGAAGATGGGAGATTTTCCCTTCGTTTTGCATATGCTGATAACATTTGTTCTTGACCAAACTTTTTGATCAATCTGGTTGCTATTGTTTCAAATCCAAACAAGCCATCAAACTCCATTTCTCCAACAAACACAAGATTAGTCTTAGAAAGCTCAGAATCTACAAATTCTGAAATTGTGCTTCCCTCTGGGAGTGTTTGTTTTACCTGATTCAAAATTCTCTTATCTGCAAAAATTTGTGGTAGTGGTTTGGATTTTTGTTCATATATTAAAAATAATGTTGATAAAACTTTTTGAACTGCTTTGGAATTATGTAAAAGAACAATCTCATTTGGTTTTGAAATATCTAATGTGCCCAGTTTTTCTTGTATGACAGAATCTTCAAGTGTTTTACCATCAGAATCAATGTTTTGATCAAGATTTTCCTGCTGAATATCAAGAACGACGTTTGTAATTCCATAATTAAGCCAGATTTCGGGCACACTCAAATCACAATACAAACCAAAATAAATCCAGTAAAGTAAATTTTCGCATGGAGTTTGTAAAAGAGTTTGCAACCTTTTTGCACGAAAAAGGAGCTATAAAATTCGGGGATTTTACGCTCTCAAGTGGCAAAAAAAGCTTTTACTACGTGGATTTGAGAATGATTGCTAGCTTTCCTCACCAATTTCGAAAAATGATAAAACATCTTCAAAATCAGATAATAGAAAAAGTTGGGCTAGAAAATTTTGATTATATTGTATCTATTCCAACTGGAGGGCTTGTAATTGCATCATCCTTAGCTTTTGAAATCGTGAAACCATTGATCTACGTTAGAAACAAACCAAAAGAATATGGTACTTCGAAGTCAATTGAAGGATTCATTGAACTAGGAAAGAAAGTTCTAATGATTGATGATGTTGTAACTACTGGAGGTTCTATGATCAATGCAATTGAATCACTTAAAGAAGCGGGAATAATTGTATCTGATTCCTTTGTAATCATAAATAGAATGGAAGGTGCTACCGAATCCTTAGAAGCAAAAGGAGTTAAGATGCATCAACTGATGGATATTTTTGAAATTACTAAAATTCTACATGAACAAAATTTGGTCTCAAATGATATTTTAGAAAGTGTTAGTAAACAAACTGGTTCAAAATAAATTTGGCAGCTCAGACAAATGCCTTCACATCATTTTTCAGATATAACTCTGATTCTTCATTGCGGCCAATTAATCTTACAAATAACTCGTTTTAAAACTAATTGAAATTCAGTGGGCCCGAAGGGTTCAAGATACCAACTTGGGTCTAATTTTGGTTCCACTTTGTTCGTAAAATTTTGTTTT
>JACZSC010000141.1 GCA_022574415.1 Nitrososphaerota archaeon
CCATATCAACCAAAGAGTTTCTACAAACTCCTCAAGAGGTTGAAAAATACATTCAATTTGCAAACTGCATAAAATGTGGTCTTTGTAATTCTGTATGTCCTACGATGGCCACAGATTCTTCTTTTATTGGACCACAAGCACTTGCTCAAGCATATCGATACGTTGCAGATACCAGAGACAAAGGAAAGGATGACAGACTCAAAATTATAGATGATTCTCATGGAATTTGGAGGTGTCACTTTGCTGGCTCATGTAGCCAGGTTTGTCCAAAAGGAGTGGATCCAGCTATGGGTATTCAATTACTCAGAGGATATCTGCTAGGTTTTAGAAGCTAAGCGGTTTGCTTTTTTGGGTTAGGACTATTGTTAACCTGATTGTTAATTTGCTCTGCCATAAAGTGGTTTGAAACGTTTACCTTTACGTCATCAACCCCATCTATTTGTAGCAAATTATCATGAACGTCTTGGCAGATTTTGAAACCAAAGACTGCTGGACAGAATGGACTAGTTAGATGCAAATCAACCTTGACACTGCTTTCATTAATATCAACTTCATCAATTAACTCCAGTTCCGTAATTGTAGTATTGATTTCAGGATCTACAATTTTTGATAACTCATCAAAGATTTTAACTCGTAGTTGTTTGACGGTTTGAGACATAATCAGAAAAGCATCTATGCTATATATAACCATTCTAGAGTCTATGGTAATGTACCGCTCTCGTCTAGGAAATGATCTAAATAAAATCACATTAGATTATGTTTCATCAATTTCAGATGATGTCGAGATTGCGCTTTACGATGTTCTTGGCAGCCAAGCACATACAATAATGCTTTATGAAAACAAAATAATAACTAAAGCCGAAGTAAAAAAAATTCTTTCAGCACTTGAATCAATAAAGAAAGAAAAATTTGAAAAAAAATCTGATGCAGAAGACATTCATGAGTTAATTGAATCACTTGTTATCAAAAGAGCAGGTTCTGTGAGTGGTGGGAAAATGCACAGCGCACGTTCACGAAATGATCAAGTATCATTAGATATACGAATGAAAATTCGAGATGATATCAATATTTTATGTAGTTGTATTTTAGACGCAATCGAAGCTCTTGTTTCACTTGCACAACAACATCAAAAAACTGTAATGCCATTATACACACATCTTCAGCAAGCTCAAGTTGGTGTTTTTTCACATTATCTTTTGTCTTATACAGATTCTCTGTTTCGAGATATTGAAAGACTTTATGTTGTATATGGAAGAGTTAACCAAAGTCCACTTGGGGCTGGTCCTGTTGGGGGAACAAGTCTTCCAATAAACAGACAAAGCACTGCTAGGATGCTTGGCTTTCATGGAATTGTTGAGAATTCTATAGACGCAACAAGCACTAGGGACTTTGTAGCAGAATATGTTTCAGTCGTGGCTATTCTTATGACCAATTTGAGTAGAATTGCTGAAGACTTTGTAATCTGGTCAACCTCTGAATTTTCATTCATAGAACTTGCCGATGAATTTACCTCTCCTTCAAGTGTTATGCCTCAAAAGAAAAATCCAGACATTCTAGAATTAACACGGGGAAAGACCTCAGAAGTAATTGGACATCTTATGGCAATATTGGCTACAATAAAGGGACTTGCAACAGGATATGGACGCGATTTGCAACAAATCAAATCCGCAGTTTGGTCAACTTCAAAAATTTCAATCACCACACTACTTGTACTGAAATCAATGTTTCTCACACTAAATGTAAATGAAAAACAAATGAAAAAAGCAGCAGAGGGTGGATATGTTATTGCATTAGATATTGCCGAAAAGCTTGTCCAAGATGGAATTCCATTCCGTACTACTCACAAAGTAGTTGGCCAACTTGTCCAAGCAGCATTTCAAACAAAAAAATCACTCTCAAAACTCACAACAGCTGAAATCAAACAATCCATTAAAGATACAACTGTTGATTCAAAAGCTGTTGCAAAAATTATTCAATCCGTCTCAGTTTTTTCATCTCTAAAGGAGAGAACTTCGGAAGGATCCTCTGGGTTCAACGAACAAAAACGAATGATTGCTGATCGAATTAAAAAAATCAACGCCTATCGTATTGGAATTACAAAACGAGGTGGTGACATCACAAATTCTTTATCCAATCTTTCAAAGAAGGTTAAATTATTGATAAAATAGGAACCACAATCAGAACATTTAATCAAAGTTCATGATTATTCATCATGAAAATCTAGTCATATATCATAAGATTCTTTTCTTCCAACATACTATGAAGATTGTTTACAGCACGATAGACATCCTTTTCGGTTTTGCCCCCTGTACATACTAGTTTGCCAGATGCAAAAAGCA
>JACZSC010000142.1 GCA_022574415.1 Nitrososphaerota archaeon
CTTCAAAAGAAATAGCTTCTGAATTAAGGAAATCTGGTCATGACGTTTCGGATAGAACAATTAGGAAAAGAATCGAAAGGTTAGAAAAAAGTGGTATAATCAAAGGTTACAAAGCGGTTCTTACCGACGTTAGTGAATCAAATGAATATGAAGCTGCATTTTTGAAGCTTAAGCCTGCAAAATCACTAGAGGCAACAAAAGATTCGATAAAAGATTTTGCAATAACATTACCCAATTATCTTTTGGTAGCGAATCTTGATGGAGAATGGAATATGATTGTTATAATGAAAATTGAATCAGGTCAAAATCAGCCAGCATTAAAAATAATTGAAAAATTTTCAGATGATATAGTTGATTATAGAATTAGTGAATTTGATATTAAAAATGTAAATTTGCTGAATATGTCATTATTATTGCTTTGAGAGTGAATAGTCTTTCTCTGCTATATCAAGAGCTGTTTTTATCTCATCAATTGTAAATGGTTTTTGGATAAAAGCAGAAACGCCAGATCTTATAGTTTTGTTAACTCGTTTGGTGGTTTTTTCATCGGCAGTAATAAGAATAATCTGTAAATCTAGTTTTTCTTCTAATAGTGTAGAAGCAACAACAGCCCCATCAATATCTGGCAAACCCATATCAAGTAAAACTATTGGATTTTTGGAAGTAGAGATTAGTTTTTTACATTCTTTAATTCCTTCTTTACCAGTTTGATAATTTGTACAATCGCTGTAACCTAGTTTTTTCAGGTAGGTTTCTAATTTAATCACAACGGCTTTATTGTCTTCTATAATTATAATAGGTCTTGAAACTTCGATCATTGGAAGTTGAAACTCTTTTGCTTTGTTGAAAGTTTTCTTGGCATCGTCGTATTCTCCAACCCTTAGAAAACATTTTGAAGCGCAAAGAAGAGCACCCCTTGCTTGGTAAGATTTAATTTTTGTTCCAAAGTCTAAAAATAATTTTCCTGCTTCCAAAATTTCATGATCATTGTCTTTATTCTGTTTTGATTTGCATTCAGCAGCTAATAGAAAAAAAAGAGCAGCTTTAATATTATCTGTTTTTTTTTGTGTTTCAGCTAAATCAGTAAAAAGATTATGTGCCGCAATATTTTGATTGCTCTTTAAATGGGTAAATGCCAAATTATAGTCTTGTCTTCTTATTTCTCCCATAAGTTGAATCACAAATTTAGTTTTATATTATTTTATACTAATTTTTATTGATTTTCTTACTCATCCTTTTTAAAATTTTTATGGGTTTATTACTGCACGCCCAATAATTTTTCTTGCTTTTAGATCTTCTAGAGCATTATTTGCATCCTCAAGAGAATATTTCTTTGAAACTATGGGTTTTATCACCCCACGTTTTACCAGATCCAATAATTCAAGCATATCATTATAATTTCCAGTGTATGCGCCTTGGATTGTAATTGCCTTAAGTGGTATTGTTACTAATGATAAGTCAAGTGAACCACCAAAAAGTCCTACTAAGACTAGATTTCCTCGTTTGCGTAAAGCTGCAAGTCCAGTTTTTACAGTTTGAGGAGCATTTACAAAATCAATTATGCTATCAGCGCCTTTGTTATTAGAAATAGAAATTATTTTTTGTGCTGCATTTCCAGAACCAGAAGTTACAGAACCAATAACATTTGTGTTCACGACAAAATCAGCTCCTAGTTCTTTCGCAGTTTGTAATTTATTGTCATCCAAGTCAACACATATTATTTTGGATTTTGTAATTGCTTTTGCAATTTGTATTCCCATCAGTCCCAAACCGCCAGCACCTATTATCACTAAATATTCCGGCGAATTCATGTTTGCCTTTTTAACTGCAGTATACGCAGTAAGTCCTGAGCATGCAATTGATGCAACTGCATTTAGATCAATTCCAGAAATTTTTGCAAGATATTTGAAATGTGGCACTTTGACATTCTCTGCATATCCTCCATCTTGGAAGAGGCCAATTGATCTTGGAGTATCACAAAGATTTTCATTCCCAACGTTACAGGCAGGACACTCACCACAACCTAACCAAGGATAAACCAGAACTTCATCACCAACAGATAATCCTTCAACGCTGTCCCCAATTTCTGAAACAGTGCCAGCGATTTCATGCCCCGGAGTAACAGGATATTTTACACCTCTGTCTGTAACCTTTAAAAAAGTCCCATCTCCAAGATCATAACCACCTTCCAACAAGTGTAAATCACTATGACAAACACCCGCAGCAATTACTTTGACTATTACTTCGTTTCCAGTAGGAGTGAGATTTTCTAATTCACATATCTCGAGAGGTTTAGTTGGCTCAACGATTCTAGCCGC
>JACZSC010000046.1 GCA_022574415.1 Nitrososphaerota archaeon
TTAAGGAGTTTTTGTGTTTGTTGTTTTATGTTTCCCATAATGATTTTTTTGCTGAATGCACATAACACGAGAGAAGGTTGGTAAATCTTTACTACGTCTAACATTTGTTTATCATATTTTAAACCGGAAACATCATTGATTATTTCAACTCCAAATTCCAAAGCTTCCATAGCAACACTTGCTCTACACGTATCAATAGAAATTGGTAAATTTGAAATATTTTGAATTATTTTTATGGCATCTATGATACGTTCAGCCTCTATTTTTTCTGGAATCATTGTAGAAAGATAGGGAGCAGTTGACATCCCACCAACATCAATAATATCAGCACCTTGTGCTTCCATCAATCTGACAGCCTGGGTAATATTTCGTTTTGAAGTATGAATGGATTTTTTGTAAAATGATTCTGGACTAGTGTTCAGAATTCCCATAATTCTAACTGGGTTTGACCCACCGACAGAAACAGTACCTAATTTATGCATGAAATTTATGATTAGTATTGTAATTTGAGTGATATGACAATTTCTGGATGGAATACAAAATATTTGGAAATCCTAAAAGAGTTTGGATATGATCAGAAACAGGATTTTGAATCTGCATGGTTACTAAATTCTATTCTAAAAAAACAGGTTGTCTTATCAAAATTAAAAAAAATAATTTCTGGTAAAACAGTTTTTGTAATTGGTGCTGGTCCTTCTCTCCTTTCATGTATTCCTACCTTAAAAAAATTCAAAAAAGCACCAAAAATTGTTGCAGATAATGCAACACAAAAGTTAATTGAAAATCGAATCAAACCTGATATCGTTATCACAGATCTGGATGGTGATGAAAAATTTCTTAGAAAAATTGGAAAAACGAAGACAATCATTATTACTCATGCTCATGGTGACAACATTGCAAAGCTACATTTAGCTGAAAACTTTACTAATTGTTTAGGAACAACACAAACAAAATCTTTTGGAAAGATGCATAATTTTGGAGGATTTACTGATGGAGATAGATGTGTTTTTCTTGCAAAACATTTTTGTGCAAAAAATATCGTTCTATTTGGTATGGATTTTGGAAAAACAATTGGAATGTATTCAAAAACAAAAGTTAGGGATAGGCAGATAAAGATCAAAAAATTAAGACGTGGAAAAAAACTACTTGAATGGCTTGCGTCAAAAAATAAATCTGGGTTGTATACTACATCGAAACCCATTAAGGGTTTTAAAAAAATTCGTTACAAGAACGTAGATGATATTGCTATTATCTAGAATGCATTTTAATACCTAACATACATGAGAAAAGTATGAAGTTTTCTGATGAACAAATTCATGATATCTTGAAGCTTAAGGATCATATTTTGAATGAAATGGAAAAATACAAGCAGGAAATTGAGATGTTCGAAAAAAACCTCGGCATTTTAAATTCTGTTTTAAAAGAATCAAGCTTTACAAAAGCTTCAGATCTTAGTACTAAACAAACAAAATCTGACTCTACTAAAATTCCTTTAACGAGAGGTAGTAGTGGAGAAATAATTGCTAATGCATATGTTACTCCCACTCAAGTGTCAATTGTACTAAATGATAATATTAGTTTAGATGAAAATACGCCCCCTTTGAAATCATTTTTTATAGATAGAATAATCGCAGATATGAAAAGAAAGGATTCATCTGATGTTCAAAATGGAAAAATTCAACCAGATTCTGTTATTGACTATGTAATTAACAAAAATGGTTCTCATATTCGTGAAATCATAGTAAAAAACTATCGCCAAAAAGACAGAGTTAATGAAATCATCAATACTGTCGCCTGGTCCTTTTCACGTATGATTGAAAACACCAAGTGATCTTATGGGTAAAATTGTCGTATTAGACTTTGGCTCACAATACAGCCATCTAATTTGTAGAAGAATTCGTGATTTTTCTGTATATGCAGAACTTGTTCCGTTTGATATTTCAGTTGACGAATTAACAAAACATAATCCTAAAGGAATTATCTTTTCTGGAGGGCCGTCAAGTGTTTACAACTCTGATGCTCCGATACCATCAGCTGAGATCTTTAAGATGAATCTTCCAATTCTTGGAATTTGTTATGGTCATCAATTGATTGTTAATAATTATGGTGGTAAAGTAAAACGTGCAAACAAAGAATATGGATCAGCTCTTCTTTCAATTGATAACAATGAAGACTTGCTTAGTGGAATTGGTGAGTCTGTAAGAGCGTGGATGAGTCATGGGGATGAAGCAGAAGAGATTCCATCTGGGTTTGAAATAATTGGTCATACAGAAAGTGCAAAGGCTGCAGCAATTGCTTCAAAAGATAGGGGAGTCTATGGAATTCAATTTCATCCAGAAGTTATTCACACAGAACTAGGAACAGAGATTCTCAAAAATTTTGTTCTAAAAATTTGTAATGCAAAACAAGATTGGAATATGGAAACATTTATTGAAAAAACTGTTGAAAAACTTTCTAAAATTGAAGGAAATATTTTATGTGGTGTTAGTGGCGGCATAGATTCTACTGTTACGGCATTATTAATTCACAAAGCAGTTGGAGACAGACTAAAGTGTGTGTTTGTCGATAATGGGCTTTTACGATTAAATGAAGAGGGTGAAATTGAAGATATGTTCAAAAATAATTTTGAAGTTAATTTTACTCCCATTTATGCTGCTGAAAGATTTTTAGAAAAACTACAAGGTGTTACTGATCCTGAAAAGAAAAGGAAGATTGTTGGTGAGGAATTTATTAGTGTTTTTACAGAATTCGCTGAGAAAAATGGACCATTCAAATGGCTTGCACAAGGAACTTTGTATCCTGATGTAATTGAGAGTGGGGTTTCAAAGGGACCGGCTTCGGTAATTAAATCTCACCACAATGTTGGAGGACTTCCAGATTGGCTTAAACTTGAAGTTCTGGAACCATTACGAGACCTTTACAAAGATGAAGTAAGAAAGGTTGCAAAAATTCTTGACGTGCCAAACAATTTGATAATCCGACATCCATTTCCAGGCCCTGGACTTGCTGTTAGGATTATTGGTGAGGTAACCCCAAAGAAATTGGAAATTGCCAAAGTTTCAAGCAAAATTGTTGAAGATGAGTTGATTGGAGCTGATCTGTATGATAAGGTTTGGCAAGCTTATGCTGCAGTTGGTGATGATAAAGCAGTTGGAGTTGTAGGTGATGAACGAAAATATGGTAACATTGTGATGGTCAGAATTGTTGATTCTATAGATGCAATGACTGCGGACTGGACTCGGCTTCCACATGGGTTACTTGAGAAAATAAGCAATAGGATAACAAATGAGATTGAAGATGTGACATGGGTAACATATGCAATTTCAAGCAAACCTCCTGCGACAATTGAACCACAGTGATGTGTGTTAATTCAATTTTGGAAAATATTATTCAGAGTAAACAAGCTCCAAATACTCCAGCTGAATCTCCTAATTTGTTTTGTAATATTGGAGTATCAACTAAATCAGAAAATACTTTTTCGTAAACTGATTTTTTTCCTTCATCATAAAGAAAAGAAATATTTGAAACGCCACCACCTAAAACGATGACATCAGGATCTAAAATATCAATGACGTTTGCTAAAGCGGTTCCAAAATCTTCTAAAAATCCGTTCTTCCATCGTTTTGCTTCGTCATTATCAAGGTTGTAAATAATTTTTTTAAGTGATTCATCTTTGCCCGTTAGTGCTGACCAACGTTTTTCAAGTGCAGGACCACTGATGTAAGTCTCAACACAGCCACGCTTACCACAAAAACAATTGTTTCCATTCGAATGCAGTATATGATGGCCCCATTCGCCAGCGATATTTGTTCTACCTCTGTGAATCTTATTATTTATCACAATACCGCCGCCCACACCTGTTCCCAATATTACTCCAAAAACAACTTCAAAATTTATAGCTGCTCCCATTTTTGCTTCTGCGATTGTAAAGCAATTTGCGTCATTTTCCATAGAAATTTTTTGCCCAAGAGCTTTTTCCAAATCTTCTTTGAATGGCATCCCAATAAGACATTGAGTATTACTGTTTTTAATACGACCAGTCTTTTTTGAAATTGCCCCGGGAGTACAAATTCCAATTGAAAAATCATTAGCTTTTGTTTTTAATTCATTCACTAATCCAACAACTGAATTTATGATTGTGTTGTAATCATTTTGTGGGGTTGGAATGCGTTTTCTTTCAATTACGTTAAGTTTTTCATCAAGTAGAATTCCTTCTGTTTTTGTACCACCTAGATCAATTCCTATTTTGTTCATGATTTAGCATAGTGAAGGTTTGTTTTAATTTTTCATAATGTTCTATAGTCTAAAAAACTGAAAATTAGTACAACGTTTGTAATGATATTATCTTTTTATCCCATTGGTGGTGCACTGGGAGGACCACCGCTACTGGGTGATCCTGAAATGGCAATAACATCATCAATTCTAAGAATCATGTTGGCAGTTTCCGTAGCTGATTTTATTATTTGCTCTTTTACTGAAACTGGTTCAACAACATCAAGTGCTAGCATATCACTTATCTTTGTATTTCTTGCATCAATACCAGTCCACTTTTTTCCTTGACTTTGTTTTGCTCTTAGATTTACCATTGTGTCTATTGGATCCATCCCAGCATTCTCAGCAATAGTTAATGGGATTGTTTCTAATGCTTCTGCATATTTTTTGATGGCAAGTTGTTCTCTTCCGTCAAAGTTGTCAGCCCAATCTTTAAGCACAGTTGCAATGTAAGCTTCTGGAGATCCTCCACCAGCCACTATTGCTGGTTTTTCAATTACATCTTTGACAACCATAAGGGCATCATGCATAGAACGGTCAACCTCATCAACGACTCTTTGAGAACCGCCCCGGATTAGTATAGAAACGGATTTTGGATTACTACATCCTTGAATGAATACCCATTTATCAGATTCCACTTTTTTCTGTTGAACTAGATCTGCAGTACCAAGATCTTTTTCTGATATATCATCAAGGTTAGTTGTTACTCTGCCTCCAGTTGCTTTAGCAAGTTTTGTCATATCACTTTCTTTCACTCGCCGAATAGCTAATATTCCATTTTTTGCTAGATAATGCTGAGCAATGTCATCAATTCCTTTTTGACAAAGTAAAACGTTTGCACCCACTTCATGAATTTTGTCTACCATTGTCTTGATCATTCTTTGTTCTTCTTCAAGAAACATTTGCATTTGAGTTGGATCAGTGATTCTAATCTCAGCGCTCATTTCAGTTTTTTCAACTTCAAGAGCTGTATTAATTAATGCAATCTTTGCCTTTTCAATTTTAGTTGGCATTCCACTGTGAACGACTTCTTTATCCAAAACAATTCCTTTGATAAGCTCAGTATCTTGAATTGAAGCCCCAGCCTTTTTCTCTACTTTAATATTATCAAGATCAACAGTATATTTCTCTCCTTTTTTTGTTGTAATTTTTAAAATTGCATCAACAACTAGTTTTGATATAGGGCCGCTATCTTCTGAAATTAATTTTGATTGCATGCTTGTTTTACAAACCTTAAGAAGTGATTCTTTATCATCAGGTTGTATTTTCATAGATATCTCCGAAAGAATTTCAAGAGTTTTTGCAGATGCTTCTCGATACCCTTCAACTATTACAGAAGAATGAATGTCTTTTTTGAGAAGCTCTTGTGCCTTACTAAGCAAGGATCCTGCAAAAATAACAGCAGAGGTAGTTCCATCCCCAACCTCATTATCTATTGTTTTTGCTATTTCAACCATCATTTTTGCTGCTGGATGCTGAACATCAATCTCTTTGAGAATAGTAGCTCCATCATTTGTAATAGTAACATCGCCTAAAGGATCAACCAGCATCTTATCTAAACCACGTGGGCCCAAGCTAGATTTGACTAAATCGGCTACAAGTTTTGCAGCTGTGATATTGTTTTCCTGGGCATCCTTACCCTTTTGCTGAAGAGCACTTTCCTTTAGAACCAATACTGGTCCTTGTGGTGTTTGTTGAATTGATGCCATAATCCATTTTAAATGCTAAAAATACCCCTTTTTAACATTGCTTAATTGATTGGAGGGATAAAAGATCTTTTTTTGATATCAACAATTCCAGAATGAAGAATTCTAATTGATGGAAGTGCTAAAAATGGCAAGAAAAGTGGAATTAGATGTGGTCTTCTAAATTTTGAACCAGCATCTATTATTGAATCATTTAATGTTAAAAAAGATGAGGATACTTTTTCAAATGAATCTGTTGAAATGATTCCTCCAAAGGGTAATGAAAGTGATGATAAAGGTGTACCATCTTTTATAACTACTAATCCACCTTGTGTTTTGATTAGGTGATTTGCAGCTACGGCCATATCTTTTTCATTTGAACCAATCACAATCATGTCATTTTCGTGAAAACACCAAGTAGATGCGAATGCGCCAATTTGTGGACCAAAGTTATTCAAAAATCCAATTACATGTTTATTTGTACCAAAAGTTCTATCGAATGCAGCTACTTTCCAGACATCTTTATCAAAGGAGGGCATAACATTTCCATTCTTTGTCTTAAGGTCTATGATGTCGAGTTTTGTAATGATCTCAGTTGAAAGTTTAATTGAATTTACAGAAACATTTGATGATTTAGATTTTATGAAAAAATCTTTCTCTGAAAATTTTTTTGAAAGCTTTACTGTTTTTTTAATCCAGAGGGGAATAGATTTTTTCTTGATTTTTTTAACAATACTACCATTTGATGCAACAAGTTTGCCACCAACGAAAACTTTTCTTGGTTTAATTCTAGTCAAATCATCAAAAACTAAAATGTCAGCTAGTTTTCCAGGTGCAATTCCACCAAGGTCCTTTCCCATATTATAATAATCAAAACAGTTTTTTGATGCGATGGTGAATGCATCAATTGGATTTACGCCATTCTGAATGGCTTCCCGTATACAATGGTCAATGTGACCATAATTTTCTAAATCAAAAGGATCAAGACCATCTGAGCAAAACATCAGTCGGTCAATGTAGGTACCATTTGACAAAACTTTAGTCATGATCTCTTTCAGATCACGTCGAATTGACCCCTCACGAATCATAATCCACATCCCAAGTCGTAATCTTTCTAGCACCTGATCAAAGTCAATAGGTTCGTGACATGATAGGATGCCTGATGAAATGTAGGCATTTAGCTTTTTTCCTGAGGCGCCTGCAGTATGACCATTGATAATACAATCACTCTCAAGCATCAAAGAAAGAGACTTCATTGTTTTAGAATCACGTCCTGTAACCTTTGTCCATGAAAATACTTCTCCCAAACCTAACACATTATGTAGTTTTATTGCGGATTTTTGTTGAGACAGAGAAAGTGTTTTTCCATGACTAAACTTTCTATCTACAGGGAGACCCCCAGGAACCACATGAAAAATTCTTAATGGTAAATCTGTTGTTTGCCTTAGAAATTCTAGAAATCCCCTATAACCGCAGACACTAACAATATCGATTGGATCAGAAAAAAATGAGGTAACACCACATAAAAGAGATTTTTTTATCATTTCTGATGGTAAAACGAATTGATCTATGTGTATATGTGCATCAGCAAAACCTGGAGAAACAAATTTTTCTTCCAAATCAATTACTGTAGTTTTTGGACCAGCTGTATGTGTTGCATCAGGACCGACAAAAGCAATTCTATCATTTAGAATAGCAATCTGAGTTTGTGGAATAATTTCTCTTGTGTATACATTAACTAATTTACAATTTTTAAAAATCATATCAGCTTTTTTTTCTCCCATTGCAACTGCATTCAATGATAAAATAGAAGAAGAGAGAGTAGAAGTCACAAATTTCAATTGTGCTTTTCGGCCTATTATAGATTCAATGCTTAAATTACCGAAAAATTGGGTTGTTTGATATGAACTACCCAAAGGAGATCAGACGATACTGTCCAAAGTGCAATACTCACACAGTACAAAAGGTCTCACTTTACAAAGCAGGGAAAAGAAGAGGTTCTGCACTTGGTGAACGGCGTCACGCAGAAGACAAGAAAGGATATGGTGGACAAAAGTTCCCAAAACTAGCAAAGCCTGCAAAGACTACAAAGAAAGCAACTCGCATACTTACCTGTACTGTTTGTAAAAAGAAGTTCAATACATTAGGAATTAGAATTAGAAAATTTGAGTTGGTGGCAGTATGAAAAAAGATCATATTCCTATTCCAACACCAAATAGTAAATTCCTAAAAATTAACTGTAAAGAATGTGGTGAACAACAGATTGTTTTCTCTCATGTAACTACAAATGTAACTTGTAATTCATGTGGAAATACTATTGCAAAGCCAATGGGATCTAAGGCAAAATTTTTTGGAAAGCTTTCAGGAAGCGTTGAGTAATTCGTAATCCTGTTTTGTATTTAAATTAAAAGCAACTCGCTTATCATCAAGAATTTGAAATGTTTCCTTGATTTGTGTTAGATTATTGATCTTTTTTGTATTGATAAGTGAGATTCCAGTGAAAAAACACTTTTGATCATTATATGTTACCATAAACTCGGATGTTAAATTAAGTGAATCTAAAAATTTCTTTGTTACAATAATACTTGTCCAAATATTTTCTGGATTGTATAAAGATACAATATTCTTAATTATTTTGCCATCAAGAAAAGGAAGATCGCCTGATGTTACAAAAACAGGATCAGAAATTGAAGTTAAAACTTGGTTAAGATCAGTGACAAAACTGGTACCACTGGAGTCAACAATTTCAATATTTGATTTGGTTAACAAAGCTTTGGTTTTTGGGGAATTTGGACTTGTTATAGCCATGACTTTTGAAAAACATTTTGATTCATCAAGTGCATCAATAACATGAAGTATTACAGGTTTTTTGTATTTTAGAAGAAGTTTTTCTTGTTCTAATTCCATTCTGGTGCCTTTCCCACCAGCCATTACAATTCCAATCATATTGTTACAAAGATCAAAAGTGAAGTTAAACGAGTAAACTCGTTAGATGCTCCTAAAACATCACCTGTTATCCCACCAAAGCTCCTAGTGGATAATCCAACTAGAAACAATGTAACTATAACACCTGCTGCAAACACTATCATTCCTATACTTCCAGCCACAATAACTAAGGGGATAATTGTTAGTGCAATTGAGGCAGCCAATTTTTTCTTATCTTTCATTAGTTGTACAAAAGGTGAATTTGTGCCCAATGCTGCAGATTGGCCGGTACTAGCCATTAATACCATTGAGAATTTAGCCATAATTTCACTTACAAGAATTGCTTGAAACAAAAGATAGCCTTCGAATAATGAAAGTGCAATAATCATACCAATGATATACAAAACAACTGTCACAATTCCAGCTGAACCAGTTGAAAGATCCTTCATTGCTTGGAGTTTTTTCTCTTTTGTTCCCTTTGCCATCAATCCATCAGC
>JACZSC010000047.1 GCA_022574415.1 Nitrososphaerota archaeon
ACTGTTGATGAGATTCTTTTTATATTTTGAAAGCTATTGGTATTACATGTGTACCGAGATCGAATATGCAATGATTCTAGAAATGTTACAAAAGAAGCAAAAAGAACAAAAAAAGTTTGAAAAACCAATTGAAGTTCTTATAAAATAAATACTGCTAAATTCTTAATTTTGACTTTATGTGAATACAAGTTTGTATCCTTAACAATCGAGATTAACCAGGCAGGTCAACTCCACAATAATTAGTATTGTTAGTGCAACTCCCGCTCCTGTGAATGTATAAAGGATATCCATTACATCAAATTTTCCTTTAAAATAATCAGAAATTTCTTTCCCAATTCCATAGATAAAACCTAGTGAGATTAAAGGAAGATACACTAGTCCAAGAAGTGATAGTAGTAAACCTGCGACAAAATGTTGTTGTTTGTCTTTAGCAATCATTCCTCCCACATTCCCTCTACTTTGAATTTACTTAATTTTGACTCTTTAACACTTGCTGGATTTTTTCAATCAAATTTTTTTCTTCTAGTGCTTCGATAACTAAAGTTCTTATGTTTTTTATTCTCACTGGATCTTCGTCATACATTTTGTATGCATCAATCACAGTGTAAAAATCATAATTTTCAAGATAGAACTTTGCAGACTTTGATAATTTTACATAATCATCAGAAAAATAATTTAATTCCTCAATTTTCTTGCATAATACCTTGAGCACGCCCTCTATCCTTCCAACCTGTTTTTTTATAAAATCTAGGTCGCCCGGTTTGTCCTTTAGTTCATTTAAGGCTGTATGAACATCAAGGGCTTGCGTCAAAAGACCTTTGATATAACTATTCATCATACCAACCACTCATTCCCACATCTTTTAATCCCATAAGACATTAGTTTACTAATGGTTGAGATCCTATATCAAGATCTAAGTAACAATGACTTTAAAAACTACTACATTGCCATACCAAAAAACTGGAAATATGGTAAGGACAACCAGGTTACGGTCGTAGTTTCTGATATTTGTGTGGTTATTCCACAAACAATTTCGGGGGCTACGGGTGAATTAAAAGTTCTTAGACTACTCGAGGCAATGATGGAAGGCGGTATAATTAATGCCGGAGACATTCAAAAAGCTATAGAACACATTTTGTAGAACGTCATGATACCATCGTAGATCATAGATCTATCACTCTTAATTTGATTTTAATTTCTGACTGTGACCTTTGTCTTTCTCTGTGGCTTTTTTTACTCGTTCGTTGATTTTTCGTTTTCTCTCTTTAGAAATTTCTACTTGACACATTATCGCCCCACCCTTATCATTGGTTTTTGTTCTGATTTTCTTTGCATGGATTGAATGAATGCATTGAAATCTTTTTCTTCAAATAGCTGCCAACCAAACTTGTAAACATCTAGGTTATAAGAACGATAATCTTCTATTATATCACCAAACCAGGTTCGGTACAGATCAGCTTCTTTGTTAGCCTGTTCCGTACTATTGAAGAACTTTAGTTCTATCCAGTCAAATCCTCCGTCAGAACGCGCAGAGAAATCACAGAATGGTGCGTCCTTTAGATATTGTTTCATGTCTTCTAGCCGTTCTACAAAGTTTTTTGGTGATGATAATTTTACGGTGACAAGTCTCGGTACGCCCATCTCGACCTTTTTCATGTCTACCATTGCCGTATAACCGGTGATGATTCCTTGTCGTTCTAGTCTTGCGATTCGTTTACCTAGACCTCGTTCCGAGATGCGGGTTCCTTCCTCTGCCAGCTTTCGTGTGATCACTCTATTTGACTGGCGTCCGTCCGCAATGAGCATGTTTAGAATTTTTCTGTCGAGCTCATCCAGCATAGTGAGTAATCCCATATGAGACAAAACGCTCGAATGTTCATAATCTGAACTATTCTGGTGAAAAAGTTTAGGTTTTGAACTAGAATGACACGAAAAGTTTGGTCCCTCTGATATAGATCCAAGGGTTATACCACTTCACAATGACACAAGAATTAAGGAATAACAAAAGTGTCTCTGTTGTCTCACGATACAAGACACCAATTATCCTGGCAGCACTACCAGTAGCAATCGCGTTGTATGCTAACAACGCAAACCCAATGGGAATAATACCCACTTTGACGAGCGGGATATTTCCAATCGCCTTCACCCTACTATCGTGGGGTCTCGCCGTACAGCAGTTAGTGCACATAAGAAGAAAGTAAGAAATCGACCTCCTGCAATAGAACGACGCTTACTTTTTTCTTTATTTTTTTATAGTTAAAGATCTGATTTACTAAAAATGAAAAAAGAGGAAGAATCACTCTCCGAATTTAGCGAGTTCGTTCTTTAGTTGCTTGATTTGATACTCTACGACCCGTCTCTGGATACTGTTTATCAGATTCATCTTTGCATTTTCTTGGGGTGATGAGAAAAGGGGGCCAGAGAAGAAAAGTTGATCCTTTACTAAGCTCTAGCCACGGTTTGCATAATTAGTTAACAGTTCGTGTCAAATGTTAATTAAAAATGAAAATATGGGTTTTAGTGGCTATGACCGCAACCACAAGAATCATGACTTGATTCGGTTTGCTGTGATTCTTTACTTGCGCACTTTGAACATTTATCTGAACCTGTAGGAGAAAAGAATCCAATTCCACACGATACGCATTTCATACTTGGCATGCAAAAACTAACTGATGCCAATATTTATTGATACTGATAAAATACGATTTAGACGGTCTTAACATGGTAGAGAAAAAATCCGTAAATGTAAATTGGCAGATGGTATTCGTATTAATTCCGTTTTTAGACTTGTATGCAAGCTATAGAATCCAAAAACTCAGGCTTTGGCTTTTGATTTTTTTGGTTGGTTTCAGCATAGTTGCCATTCTAATGGATTATTCAATTTTTGGCTTGAACTATTCTGATTTGGGTAGTGAAACTGATTTTTTGGGTCCTGCTATGCTCTATACCCACATTATGTTCACAATTATTGCTCTGGGCACAGCTGTTTTCGTTATTAGAAAATGGTCTATTGATTGGAATAAAAAATTGAGCAAAGAATTTACTATAAACCCTACTTAATTTTTATCATATTGCCACAGTTATCACAATTAAAAAACCACGCATCATTAGTTAATGGTTTTTGAATAATTCCTGTTGCAGGTTCAACACCACAAAATGTACATTTTTTCATATGAGTCTTTTGCCCAACTTCATAACGCACAAGCATACCATACAGAACTAAGAATTAAGAATTTTCAGGCTTAAAATCAAAAAATCGTATTATAGAATTAAAACATTACGTAGAAATTCTTAGTTTTGTATATCTTTTAAATCGACAATAATTTTATGATAAAATGAAAACTCTGATCATTTTTACCCTCATCGCTGTGATAGGATTAGCAGTTCTTGGTACCGGACCTGACTCATTCATTAATAATGTTGGAGCTGGCGGCGTGCTTCTTTTTAGTGGAATAAACAGTGATTCAGTAGCTACTATAGTTAAAGAGATTGAGAAAAATGTAATTCCTATTACTGGAACGGTTGAAAAAGGTACTTTTTCCTTAAGCCAAATTACAGACAACACAACAAAATTGTTATCTGGTGATATGGATAATATGACAAAAGAAAAACAAGCTGAGATCGAAGTTCATCGTTTAATTAATCTAGAACGAGAAAAGCATGGTCTAGAGACCTTGGGGTATGATAAAAAATTAGCTTCCATTGCAAAATCGCATAGTGAAGACATGGCAAGCAGTGGATATTTTTCTCATGATACACCAGAAGGATTGGATCCAACAGACAGAGCAAGTAAAGCTGATTATGTGTGTCGATATCAGATTGGCAATCTCATTTACTCGGGAATTGGAGAAAATATCCATATGGTAACAGGTTCTTCAATAGCATTCTTGTCCTCTCCTGAATCAATAGCTGAAATGGCTGTTTCCGGCTGGATGGATTCTTCTGGACACAGAAAAAATATTCTAACCTTAAATTTTAGCAATGAAGGTATCGGAGTTTCAATATCTACATTTACCATTCATGTAACACAGAACTTTTGTTAAACTAGAATTTTCGAAACTTTTTCCGTTTTGGAGCATGTTTCTAGGCTAAATTTCCAGCTTTCTTTTGTTCAAAGCTGTGGTAGTATAACTGTGGGAGACTCAATGAAAGAGTCCAATGTTATAGCATGGAAGTGTTATAGATGTGATTTAATATTGAGAGAGGAATCACACGTTCGAATACACAAGGATATCTCAAAACATCCTATGCGCCAAATAAAACTATTAGGTTAATTGCAATTTTAAGAATTTTTTAGATCGCTTTACACTATAACCCCATCTTTTATGGTTTAGAATAGTAATGAATCACTTGGTCCTGTGTGCGATGCAAAATTGTGATTACGAGGGCCATATGGTCATAATAGAATACTTTTTTGTTTATGGGAAACGGAGGAGACCTGTTTGCAGAGCTATTTGGCGAGTGTGTGAATATCATGCTAGAATGTTGGTAAGAGGCGATATCGTTTCTAGGATTCAGGCTTTACATTAATTTTTTAGAATCTAATGGCCCATTTGGGATAGATAGCTTTTGATTTAGCAAAGACTTGATTCAGAGATAATTCATTATAATTCCCGGTAACTGTGTTCACAAAAACAAATTTGAAGCGTGTTTTTAGGCTCTGAGCTACTAACAACTCAGCGGTTGTCAAATCAAAAAAATAACCTGAAAAATCCTTTTTCACGTCTTTCCTATTCGTAGATTTAATTTCATATACTGTAATATCATCAAATTTCTTTTCAACATCTTTTTCATTTGAGAAATCAATTTTCTTTTTATAACGTATGATATCATAGGCTTTCCCATAAATTACCATATTTTTCCTCGCAAAAGCTAAAGCGAGATTCTTTTTTTCAGTGGAATTTAAAACACGAAATCCAATTTTTTTATTTTTAAGAATTTCTAAAGCTTTGATCGTAGTTTGTTGACTCATTATTTTAGCATATTATAATATCCAAACTAAGAATTAAGAATTTTTAGATCGCTTTATACTAAGAATTTAGTTTTTTGAAACATCTTTAATTTCTTTTCCATCTGATAACAATTCAAATTTTTTATTCACTATTTGGCAAATCATGTTTACGACATTCATTCTTTCTCTATAGTGGGGACCTTGAATGACTCTACCATCCCAAGTTGATTCATGGGGATGAATTACATATTCATTCATTTCGTCTTGTAGATTATACAATTTTAGTAATTGTCTATCTAAAACCATGAGATAGTTTTCACGTTCAGTTTTAATTCTTTTAAGAAATTCAATATCATTAATTTTTCTAATCTGTTGTGCCCAATTATCAAAATATTTGCATACTGTTTTGATGTTTAGTTTTATTAATTGAGAAGTTGTAGTAGCTGAGATTCCTTTCTCAAAATATTCTCTTAACTTTTGTTCAATATCGATCTGTTCTTTTTTTGTAGGCCTTCCAGCTGTTTCTACTGTTGCCATGACAACAGATCTAAGATTTTGTTTAGTGATTAAATGCAGGTTATTCTAAAATCCCTTAAACACAATTTTGTACCATTTTCTTCCATTTTAGCCTTGAATTATAGGTATCAACATCAGCTTAAACTGAAAAGTAGAAACTCTCTTTGCAAAGTTCAACAATTTCATTGTCAGTAAAGCTGTGATTATTAATAACAATCTCATCTATTTGCCCAGAAAAGAATCCATAAGTTGACACACCATCATTTCTTGATGTTTGTTGGGCGCCAAAAAAAATGGCGGAATCAGAAGAAATTCCATCAATTGGACCAAATTCAACATATCCATAAGAGTTCAAGATTGGAATTTTCTCGATCTGTTTTGTGGCCTCCAAGTTTCCGTTTAGGTAAAGACTAATGGTTTGTCCATCAAGTTTGGCTGCAACGTGGCTCCATTCTTCTTCAACAATAGAATAGGATTCTATTGTTGTCCACTTGAACACATTAAAAACAGAAAATTTTTTCCGTTATTTTTTTGTAAAATGTGGCATTATAACGTATTTTTGTTAAAGTAAGATACTTTTTATACTAATCACCAAACAATTTTTGTAATGGTATCAGCCAAACGACGTGCAGCAGCACAAAAAGCAGCACGTACGAGAAAAAGAAATACAGCAGCTAAAGCTGTAGCAAGAAAAAAATCTTCAGCAAAACGTAAACGCAGTACATCTTCAAAGCGAAGTCCAGCACGAAAACCAGCACGAAGAACTGCAAAAAGACGAACTGCAAGAAGAACTACAAGAAGAAGATAATCTCTTCTTTTCCTTTTTTTATTTAAATTATAGAATGCTTATTTTATCTAGAAATTTCAGAGCGTAGTATGTCATAAGCTCTAGCTGCATCATCGGTATCAAATGTAATGATCATTTTATCTCTAGAAAAGTACGCATCCTGCCATTCTATACCGTTCCCATGGAGCAGATCAGCTACATACGAACCAACATCAGAACGATTTTGATTAGAAGGAATACTGATACTAATTCTTGTTAGCTTGTAGCTTGTTTGAATATTTGGTAATGACTCGAAAAGCTTTCTTACATCAGCTATATCCTCCGTTAAGAAGCGAAACGAATCAGCTACTCTAAAGAACTCATAATCTGGATCTATCTTTGAAAATTGCTCAAACAGAGCCGAAGATTCTGCAATTTCAAAGCTTTCTTTGGGTATACGAACATCCATGATTCCATCCGTTACAGAAAGTCTAGCATTGTGTAGAACAAGGTCCTCCTTGACTGGTTCTTTTTCCTCAAAAGAATCAGCATAGCGTTTTATCGCAACAACTATGGTATTCAGGTTGGCTGGGCCTCCCAGTAGCTTTTCCACATCAGGCTGGATTTTGACTGCCAAGGCAGTATAGTTAATGAGATCCATCTTAATGCAGTCATAGATGGAACGATTCCTAGTGATGATCTCTCGAACAACCTCGGGAACTGACACACCAGCTAGCCTCATGAATATCATTATATAATGTAACGTATAATATGTTTGTGTAAGTATTCTTACAATTGACCATAATACTTATATAATATCATATGTATTACATAAGATAGGTGTTTATGACAATGTTCTTTGATGACGAATTTGATAGACTCTTCAAAAGTATGTCCAGATCCCTTGTAAATCTGGATGACCTCTTTGAAGATGTTAGATCAACAGGTTATGTTTCTGGACCATTCTATTACGGTTATACAATGACCGTTGGCCCTGATGGCAGGCCTGTAGTAAAGGAGTATGGAAATGTAAAGCCAGGACTAGTTCAAACAGCAGACACTAGAGAACCACTCGTGGATACTCTAGTGGATGACAAGGCAAAGCTAGTAAGGCTGATTGCAGAAATGCCTGGAGTAGAAAAGAAGGACGTCAAGATTGTGGTTGATGGAAAAATTGTAAACATTGACGCAGAACGTGGTGATAAAAAATATCACGTAAAGGTTCCAATAAAGCACAAAGTTGACGAAAATTCTGTAAAGGCATCATACAAGAACGGCATTCTTGAAATCATATTCAAGCAATTAGCCGAAGAAAAACCAAAAGGAAAAACAGTGGAGGTCGAATAGACCCCATCCTTTTCATGGTGATATGAATGAGTGAATTAGAATTAAAAATTGAGGAAATTCCTCAACAACATGTTGGGAATGGAAGAGCTATTGTGGATCCAAAAATTATCGAAGATACCAAATGGAATACTGGTCAGATACTAGAATTAACTTATAACAAAAAAACTCATGTAAAGTTATGGCCCGGTTCTCCAGAGGAGTATGGTTCTGGAATAATCAAGATAGATGGAATGACTAGACAAAATATTGGTGCTGGCATTGGTGACAAGATCAAAGTTAACGCTGTAGAAGCTGCAGTTGCAGAACGAATTGTTCTATCACCAACAGAAAAGATCCAAGCTGAAGGACTACAGGAATATATGACACAAAACTTTCTTAATCACGTTTTTACAACCGGTGATACCATCACTCTAGGAACACAGATGGGTGGTAAGATCCAATTTATCGTAACCAGTACAAAACCATCCAAGCCAGTTATAGTTACAGAACAAACAATCTTTAAGCTTGGTTCAATGACCAAAGCAATCGATGTATCCAAACCAAGAATTACTTATGATGAACTTGGCGGTCTAAAGAACGAGGTTCAAAAAATTCGTGAAATGGTAGAACTACCAATGCGACACCCAGAATTGTTTGAGAAAATAGGTGTCGAAGCACCAAAAGGCGTTCTCCTATACGGACCTCCTGGAACAGGTAAAACTCTTCTAGCAAAGGCCGTTGCCGGCGAAACAATCGCTCATTTCATCTCACTAAGTGGCCCAGAAATCATGGGCAAATACTATGGTGAATCTGAGGAAAGGCTTAGAGAGATCTTCAAACAGGCTGAAGAAAATGCACCAAGCATCGTTTTCATAGACGAGATCGATTCCATCGCACCAAAAAGGGATGAAGTCACCGGCGAGGTAGAAAAGAGAATCGTTGCACAGTTACTATCATTAATGGACGGAATGAAGAGTCGTGGTAAGGTTGTTGTGATAGCTGCAACAAACAGACCAGATTCCATAGACCCAGCTCTACGTAGACCGGGAAGATTCGATAGAGAGATCGAGATTGGTATACCAGACGACAAGGGAAGACTCGAAGTTCTAACGATTCACACCAGAGGAATGCCACTAGACGAAAAGGTAGACCTCAAAAAGATTTCAAAGATAACACACGGATTTGTTGGTGCAGACCTAGAGGCTCTTGCAAAGGAAGCCGCAATGCGTTCACTAAGACGAGTGATGCCAGAGATTGATCTTGATGAGGATAAGGTTTCATCCGAGATATTACAAAAAATAAAAATCACAAGTGATGACTTTAGAGACGCACTAAAGGAGGTAAGACCTTCCGCATTAAGAGAAGTTCTAGTTCAAATACCAAACGTTACATGGGATGATGTTGGTGGTTTAGAGTCACTCAAGGAGGAATTAAAGGAAGCAATAGAGTGGCCACTAAAGCATAAGGAAGCAATTGAATACGTCAATGTAGAAACACCAAAAGGTATTCTACTACATGGTCCACCTGGTACAGGTAAGACGTTGATTGCAAAGGCTGTTGCAAAGATGACAGAATCTAATTTCATCAGTGTTAAAGGACCAGAATTACTCTCGAAATGGGTAGGAGAATCAGAAAAAGGTGTTAGAGAAATCTTTAGAAAAGCGCGACAAGTAGCACCATG
>JACZSC010000143.1 GCA_022574415.1 Nitrososphaerota archaeon
AGCCATGTTTATTGGAAGAAGAGATCCAGATGATTTTACCCGTTTATTTCAAATCTATGTAAAAGATTATCTTGAATGCCCTACTTGCAAAAGTCCAGACACTAAAATTGTAAAAGAAAATAGGATCACATTTTTGATCTGTGAAGCATGCGGGGCAAAATCAACTATGAAGGGAAAGTATGCATAATGCAATTTTCAGTCCGTCTAACAAGTTATCAAAAAAATACAACGCTCAATATCTGTGATGTAGATTTAGTTGGAAAAAAAATTTCTAAAAAAAATCTTCAAGTTGATATAAGCAAAAACTACTATGGAAAAGAAATCATAGAAAAAAACGAAGCTGAAAATCTTTTAAAAAATGCTTCTGTCATAAACATGGTTGGAAAAGAAATAATTTCCTTATCAATGAATCTAGGAATTGGTTCTGAAAAAGGAATAAAGAAAATTAGCGGCGTACCATTTTTGATTGTTTATAAGATATGAAACAGCACAATTATATACAAAAAATTTGAAAACATCTTATGGGAAAAAGAAAAGTACTAAACGAAAGTCAATTAAAAGAAATTCGATTACCAGAAGAAGGAGAATTATTAGGTCGTGTACTGAAATTATTGGGCGGTGATCACGTTTTAGTTAAATGTACCGATGGTATTACAAGACGAGGAAGAATTAGAGGCAAATTAAAACGTAGGATCTGGATACGCGATAATGATATTGTCGTTATCTCGCCATGGGATTTTAAAGCAACTGAAAGAGGTGACATTATTTGGAGATTCACATTACCACAAGTAGATTGGTTAAAAAATAATGATCACCTGCCTAGAGATTTCTAGAATATTAGAAATCGATTTTTACTTGGGAAATTATGATAAAAATATTGTTGGATGATCTTGAAAAAAGCTTACAATCAAGAATCAATAATAAACTAATATCGAAATCAAAACGTGGCAAACCAGTAAACGGGTTTAAGAAAAATAAGGTGATAAATGAAGTTTTAGACAAAACTACAATGCTTACTATTTATAAAATGATAAATTCTCACATCATTTCATATGTCAACGGTGTAGTCAAGGCAGGAAAAGAGTCTGTGTTATTTTGGGCTGTTGATCAAAACCAAAATGACGTTGCTCTGAAAGTATATCTAGTGACTACCTCAAATTTTAAGCGCCGTGCTCAATACATTTTAGGCGATCCTCGATTTTCAAGGATAAAACGTGGAACGAGGAATCTTGTATATTTATGGGCACAGAAAGAATTTTCCAATTTAACCAGATGCTTTGAATGTGGAATTCCAGTAGTAAAACCCATACACGTCTCAAAAAATGTTCTTGCAATTGAATTTGTTGGAAAAAATGGCGTTCCAACAAAAAATCTACTAGAATCAAAAGTCAACAAAAAAGATTTTGATATGGCTATTTCAATTCTGAAAAAGCTATACAAAGATGCAAAATTAGTTCATGGAGATTTTTCGGAATACAATATTTTTAAGACTGTGAAAGGACTAATTGTCTTTGATCTAGGCTCTGCGGTTGATATTCGACATCCTAATTCCACTGAATTTCTTAAAAGAGATATTAATAACATAACAAAATTTTTTGTGAGGAGAGGACTAACAATTCAAAATCCAGCTGATACATATGATGAGGTAATAAAATGAGTTTTGAAAAACTAATTAGAATTCCAACAGAAAGAATAGCAGTACTTATTGGAAAATCTGGAAATGTTAAATCTGAAATTGAAAATGCTTGTTCTGTAAGGTTAGATATTGACAGTGAAACTGGTGAAACTTTAATCGCAGGAGTTGGAAATGTAGAGACAATACAACCTTTCAAAGCAGTAGAGATTGTTACTGCAATAGGTCGTGGCTTTTCCCCAAAAAACGCAATGAAATTACTAGAAGGTGAAAATACATTACATGTAATAGACTTAAGGGAGTTTGCAGGAAAATCATCAGCACATATTGAAAGAATTAAAGGGAGAATTATAGGTGAAGGCGGTAAGGCGAGGAGAAACATGGAAAGACTTAGTGATACAAACATCTCAATATTCGGAAGAACCGTTTCAATAATTGGTGAAACAAATAAGCTTAAACTTGCAGTTGATGCGATCTCAGCTATTTCCAATGGAAGCATGCATGGAGCTGTATACCATAAGCTTGAATCTGCAAGACAACGAGATAAAATTGAGAGACTAAAATTGTGGGAAGATTAAGATGTCTTCAAATAAAGAAAATTTTAGTCAAATCTCACCAAGTGAATTCTTTTATCGAAACCGT
>JACZSC010000144.1 GCA_022574415.1 Nitrososphaerota archaeon
TTGGTGAAAAAACTGGAATTTCAACACCTGTTGTTGGTAGGGATGCATGTATTGAAGCTGCACAGCGACTTGCTCTTGAAGATCCTGAAGATGCTGACTCTAATTCAATTTTTTCCGCGATCAAAACATACGAGGATCTGATTAGCAGAGGATATGTAGCGCAAGTGATTACAGTTACAGGAGTTAAGAATAGAGGAGTTCGGGCCGATGAAAAAATTGCTTCTGAAATAAAATCAGTTTTACAAACATTCTCTGCTAATGGTGCAGTAATTGTTTCTGATGGTGAAGATGACGAAAGTGTAATTCCAGTAATTCAAAACGTACTTCCTGTTATTTCAGTTCAAAGAGTAGTAATGAAGGTCAGTAGAAGTGTAGAGTATTCCTATGCAGTTTTTGGCAAATATTTGAAAATGATTGCTTATGATTCTAAATATTCAAAATTCTTTTTAGGTGTACCTGGAATTCTGTTGTTAATTGGAGGCATAGCTACTGTATTTGGTTATACAGCAGAAATTTTTGCAATACTTGTGAGTATCTTAGGAGGAGCATTTTTGATAAGAGCATTTGATATTGATAGAGCTTGGTCACATTGGACAAAACCTACTCCGTCTGGATTCATTAGGATGTTTACTGTGATAGCTGGAATAATTTTTATTTTGTCTTCAATCTCCGCAGGAGTCATAGCTGTTGATACAAGTTTGATTGGTTCTGAAGATCAGCTGATCAATATTGTATCAAATAAAGTTGTAATGGGACAATTCTTTGCAGGCGCATTACCAATTTTATGGATTGGAATTGGCACAATATTTGGTGGAATGCTACTAAGTAATTGGTTAGGAGGAATTCATAGGCGAATCAGTGATACATTAAGGTTGATCGTACTGGTTGCACTATATCCCACCGTATCACAATTTACAAATATCTTAATCAACGATGAAAGTTCATTTACTCTTATTCTCCCACTTCTTGTTGGTTTGGCTGTTACGCTTATTTCTGCTATAATTTTGTTTAAAAAATTCAGAAAACATAAAGATGAAGAACTACTTTCAGACTAGAAATTTTTTACCCAAATTATTACATGTGGATAAAAACAATCATATCTATATTCTTAGTTTTAATTAGAAAGGGTGATCAAATATTAAATTCAAAAATACCGCATTTCATCTTTTAGGACTCTATAATCTTTATTCTAAAAAATTAGAAAAAGAGATTTTAAACGGTCCGATGCCAAACCATATTGCCATAATTTTAGATGGCAATCGCAGATGGGCAAAAAGAAATCTTAGCCTACCTAAAGAAGGGCATTTTAAGGGAGCTGATGCAGTGGAAAATCTTCTTGATTGGTGTGAAGAATTTGATATTAAAATTATCACATTGTATGTGCTATCAGCAGAAAATTTAAGCAGAAAAGATTTAGAGTTAGAATATCTTTTTAAGATTATAAGAATCAGGCTTGAAAAGCTGTTCAATGACCCACGTATTCACAAAAATCAGATGAGGGTTAAAGCAATTGGTAGAGTTGAGTTACTTCCAGACTCAATCAAGAATGTTTTAAAAAGATTAGATGATGCTACCAAAAATTATGAAAGGCATTTTCTCAATATTGCTATTGCTTATGGAGGACAAGATGAATTAATTGATGCTATTAAAAAGATTGTAGGTAAAATAAAAGATGGGGTTTTGAAGATTGAGGATATTAATAAAAAAGAAATTGAATCTAACCTTTACACTTCACATTTACCACAATCATCACCAGATATGATTCTCAGAACATCGGGTGAAAAGAGATTAAGTGGATTTTTGTTGTGGCAAAGTGCATATAGCGAATTAGTTTTTATGGATGTTTTCTGGCCAGGGTTTAGAAAAATAGATCTAATGAGAGCAATTAGGACTTTCCAAAAAAGAAAACGGCGAATAGGAAAATAATTAATTTTTAAAATGTCAGAAATTAAAATAAATGAAAAATCAGCAGGTGCGGTTATATTTAGAAAAGAGCAAAATGAGGCTCTTTTTCTTTTACTACATTATCCCTCAGGGCATTGGGATTTTGTAAAAGGAAAAATTGAGCCTGAAGAGAATCTACGTCAAACAATACTAAGAGAAACTCAGGAAGAAACTGGAATTACCGATTTGGGTTTTTTAGATGGGTTTGAAGAAAGTGTTGAATATGATTTTCAGTATGATGGTAAATTGATCCACAAAAAAGTGATTTTTTACCTAGCAAAAACCAATACTAAAAAAATTACAATTTCACATGAACATTTAGATTTTGTGT
>JACZSC010000048.1 GCA_022574415.1 Nitrososphaerota archaeon
CTCGATGGCTTCAGGTTGGAAAACATGCAGGTATACATGGTATGAATGCAATGTTGGAAGAATATGGATTGCGACCAGACAAAGAACAATCTAATCAGATTCTTGACAAAGTAAAAAATTTGGGTGATCAGGGAAAACACGTAACAGAGGTTGAGTTGCTAACAATCGCTAGTGAAGTTATGAAGGAACGTGGAATTAAGCGACTTGTTAAGCTCACTGGATTTTCAGTTTCGACAGGAATTGGAACAATGCCTTATGCATTTGTAAAATTAAATATTGATGGAAAAGAATTCACCGCAACCGATCATGGCGTCGGTCCTGTAGATGCATCATTAAATGCAATTCAAAAAATTACTGGAAAGCTTTCTGAAGTGAGAATCAAGGATTATGGCTTGGCTTCAATATCTGGTGGTTCTAACGCACTATGTGAAGTCACAATTAAAGTTGAGGATGCACAAGGCAATAGTGCAACTGCAAAATCTGTTGGCGAAGACATTGTCACTACTAGCGTTCAGGCGGTAATTGATGGATTAAACAGAATTATGCTCAAAAAACTACTCAAAGAAAAAAAAGTAGATAACTAATCTTTAAGAAACTACTACGTAATCTATGAGTGAGAAATGTATAACATTGCTTTAATCAAAGGAGATGGAATAGGACCAGAGATATCTGAATCTGCAATTAGTGTTTTAGAAACAATTAATGATAAGCTTGATTTGAAATTTTCAATTAATCAATTAGATGCTGGAGACGGAGCTCTCAAAAACACTGGGAAAGCACTACCTGATGAGACGTTTGATGCAATAAAATCATCTGATGCTTGTTTGAAAGCACCAGTTGGGGAAACAGCAGCTGATGTTATCGTGTTTTTGAGGCGTGAGCTTGACCTTTACGCAAACATTCGCCCTGCAAAATCATATCCAAACATGAATGCACTACGAGATGATGTTGATTTGGTGATAGTCCGCGAAAACACTGAAGACCTGTATCAGGGAAAAGAGTTTGAAATAGATGGTGCAGTAGTTGCTTTGAGAATTATCACTGAAAAAGCATCAAAAAGGATAGCAAAATACGCCTGCCAGACTGCAATCCAGAGGAATTTACAAAAAAAGGTTACTAGTGTTCACAAGTCCAATGTAATCAGAAAGTCAGATAGCTTGTTTGCAAGAGCGTGTGCTGGAGTAGCTAAAGAGTATTCTGATATTTCCTTTGAAGAAATGTATGTTGATGCGTGTGCCATGAATCTAATAAGACAACCTGAATCATTTGATGTAATAGTTACAACAAACATGTTTGGTGATATTCTTTCAGATGAATCAGCTCAGGTAGTTGGCGGATTAGGAATGGCTCCAGCTGCTAATATTGGTGATGACTTTGCGTTGTTTGAACCAGTACATGGTGCTGCATTTGATATAGCTGGAAAAAAAATTGCAAACCCATCTTCATTTATTCTATCAATAAAGATGATGCTAGAATGGCTTGGAACAAAATATGATGATAAAAAATGTTTTGATGTTGCTGACAAGCTTGAATCAATAGTTTTTGATGTTGTAAAATCTGGAATTAAAACAAAGGATATTGGGGGAGATAAAACTACTTTAGAATTTACACACGAAATAGTTTCAAGACTAAGTTAATCTTTTTCTTTTTTAATATTAGAAGCAGGTGGATTAAGTGACCAGAAGAACATTGCCAAACCTAGTGGAATCATAATCAAAATGGCTGCAATTAATGTGGTGTAATAGTAAGTAGGATCAATACCCGGAAAGAATGGACCAGGAAAAACTGCATAAAGCCAAAGAAGCCCGATGCATCCCACCAAAATCTTGTTTCGTTTTAGGATTCTTTTCCAACCAAGCCTTCTTTTTGTGATGAAACATTCTTTGCATCTAGAACTGTCATCTGCCATACAGTTTGTGCAACATCGTCTGTCGCAAAAGTAGCACTTTCTATCTCCAAAAGCAGAACCACAAAAATTACATTTTTGCGCAAGTATGAATTGTGACTTTTCGAATTTATTTTTTTGTTCGAATATTGCTTAAAATCTATTTTGTTGAATTACGTATTTCTTGAATAATTTCATCAGTTTTGAATTGGTAAGTTTCTAACACGGTTAACAAATTTTCCATGATTTGATTCTGTTCCCGAATTTTGTTTTCTAGAATCTCTATGGTTTTTCCTTTCTCACGATCTGACCAAGTGTAAATGTGATTATAGGCAGAAAATCTCTGTTTGCATTTACTGCACTGGGGTTTCTCCTTTTTTGTCCAGAAGTTATGCCCACATTCACATTCAACCCAGTCATACATATGTTATAGATAACAAAATTTACTTTTAAATGTTATTTAATAACAGAAATCCATTATCTTACCTATGGCGTCAACCTATCCGGATCTCTTGGATATAGTACGACTTCTCTAATATTGTCTAACCCAACAAGAGTTGTCATTAGTCTATCTAGGCCTAACCCCCAACCAGCGTGTGGAGGCATTCCCCAATCAAATGCTCGTAGATGGTCTGCGAACTGAGAGGGATCTAGTCCTTGCTCTTTTAATCTTGATTTTAACAATTCAGGATCATGTAAACGCGTTCCGCCAGACGAAAGCTCCAAGTATCCATATTGAAGATCAAATGATCTTGATAGTGATGCATCATCATCTTTTTCACGAATGTAAAATGGTTTAAGTTTTAATGGCCAATCCGTAATAAAGTAAAATCCAGGGTGCCTCTCTCCAACAATTCTTAGATGTGAGTCTTGTAGGTCATCACCAAATTCTAATTTTTGATCTGCAGCATTTAATTCATCTAACACTTTGCCATAAGTTAACTGCTCAAATGGCGATGATGGAACTTTGATTTCATGACCAATTGATTTTTGTTCATCCTTACAATTCGTAGATGTGAATTTAAAAACTTCCATAATTAGAGATTCTAACACCCCCATTACATCAGTATAATCCATAAATGCAGCCTCAATGTCAACACTAGTAAACTCACTCAGATGTCTACCTGTGTGTGATTTCTCTGCTCTATAAAATGATGCAATTTCAAAAACTCTCTCCAAACCAATTGTCATTTGCTCTTTGTAAAGCTGGGGGCTTTGAGCAAGATATGCAGTTTTTCCAAAATAATCTAGTGAAAAAAGGTTTGCTCCACCTTCACTTGCACTACCAATTATTTTTGGTGTATTAATTTCAATAAATTTTTTTTCGATCAATGTTTTTCTAATTGATGATAATACATGATGTCTTAACTTGAAAATTGATGCAGTTTTTTGATTACGCATATCTAGTGCCCGAGAGTTTAATCTATTGTCAATATTGCTTTCCAGTCTTCCAAGAGGATCTATCGGAAGAGGATGAATTGCTTTTGCTAAAACTTCGATTTCTTCGGCGCCAACTTCGAAATTAAAATCTTTAGCTCTAGTCTCCTGTACTGTTCCAATAATTCTAAGAACACTTTGCCTGTTCAGCCCTTCAATCTTGTCATTTTGTTCCCCTTTTACAATAACTTGGGTTATCCCTGTGGAATCGCGTATAGTTAAAAAGGTAATTTTCCCTAATTTCCTAAGATCCTCTATCCAGCCCCCAAGGATCACCTTTTGACCTATCATCTCAGAGCTAACCTCTCCAATATCGTGTGTACGGCCAAAACCCATGTTTTCTCAGACTCGATCCTTTGACCAAATCATGTCTTAAAAATTATGTTAAGCCATCACTTTGGATAAATGCAAAACAAAATCTAGTAGGACAGTCTAAAACAAGACATGGTTTTTCTTGATGTTGAAAATCTCTCTGCAATATACGGCACTTCTAAAGGAAACGTGCACGCGTTAGAGAATGTTAGCTTTTCTCTAAATGAAGGAGAGTCGATTGGTATTGCAGGTGAAAGTGCTTGTGGGAAAAGTACGTTGGGGCTTGCGTTGATCAGAATGCTTCTTGGTGGAAAAATAGTTTCGGGCCAAGTTCACTTTGACAATAACTCGATATTGGATCTACAAGAATCTGAATTTAACAAAAACTATCGATGGAAAAAAATCTCAATGGTTTTTCAAGGTGCTATGAATACACTAGATCCTGTTTTCTCTATAAAAGAACAGTTTGTTGAGATTTTAAAACAACATAAGTTTGATGGTGATTATGAAAAAGTAATTTCTGATGCCATAAACTCAGTTAGTCTTAATGAAGATGTTCTGAAAAAATATCCACATGAACTCAGTGGTGGAATGAAACAGAGAATCATAATTGCTATGGCGCTTCTCTTAAAACCGAATTTTGTTATTGCTGATGAACCAACAACCGCACTTGATGTTTTAATCCAAGCTCAAATCGTCAACCTCTTAAAGAAATTGAAAAAAGATGGAATGTCAATCATGTTGATTACACATGATCTTGCATTACTTTCAGAAATTGCAGAAAAGATTGGTATTATGTATGGTGGTCAAATGGTTGAATTTGGAACCTCGGAAGATATTTTCAAAAATCCAAAACATCCATACACCCAAGCACTCTTAGAATCAATACCAAGACTTCATGGTGATAAACCCAAATACATCAAAGGTTTGCCTCCTAGTTTACTCGAGCCAAATTCTGAATGTAGATTTATAGACAGATGTCCTATGGCGATGGAAAAATGCAAAAAAGATCCTCCTAATTTTAAAACTAATTCGGGCTATGTCAAATGCTGGCTATATGAAGATGAAAAATAACTTTACAAGAATTAGTTTGAAAATTCTAAATTATTGTTAGAATTTAATCCAAGTGTAAATCACTTTGATTTGTTCCATGATTATTGCATTTAGATCACTAATTTTGTTTTGCATTGCACCTAGCAAATTTTCAAGATCAAAGATTTTGTTTGATAGTTCTTCATTTTCATTCTTCAATTCCAAATTTTCTACTTTTAGCTGTTCCATCTGATTTACCAATTCTTCATTTTCATCTAGTTCATGTTCTGATTGTTGGGAATTAATTACGTCATTATCAAAAAGTGATTCAGTATTTTGTTCAATGATTTGTCCTTTAATGCTAGAACCAAATATTTCAACCTCATCTACTCCATCGTGGAGTTCAAATTGTATAGTTCGATAATACGGAGTATTCCTAACTTCAGAATATGAAATTAGTTCACCATCTGCAATGATCAAAAACTCATCATCGTGACCTTGATAAATAGCATCAAAAAAGTCACGATCAAATGCAATTTTTAATGTGCCGGGAGATTCAGATACTTCAACAGCAAAAATTATTGACATTGTTTCATAATCTAGCTGATGACTTTGAATGGTCACCCCGTCTAAGGTAACATCAAAAGGAATTACTGCATCTGCACCTAAAATAGAAACAGTACCTAAAATTGCAAATATCACAAATATCATTTTTCTCATTGCGGCTCAAAATCATTCTTTGGTTTATTCAGGAAACGTGTTATCACTTTTTGACACAACATGTAATCCTTACTATCTTCGTGCGTAATTTTTCAATAATGAGGCTAAAATTTAGGTGAAAGTTGTTTTTTACTTATGAATAGAGCTTTACAATCGGTAGACAAGTATCTACTATTCGAAGGATTTCTGACCTTACGACTTTTTTATCAATCGAAATCCAAACTCGATTTTTCTTTAAAGCAAAAGCGATTGTTTGAACTTTTTTTCGTTCTTCCCATACAAATTCAACTGGACCAAGACTCTTATCAAAAAATGCTTCGAGGTCAGTTTTAATTGCAATATGTGAAAAACTGGTATTGTGTATCCTTATCACTAAGCAAGGGCTTTAGGCCATGGCGTCTATAATGAGAAATTAAGTCTCCTCTATTTCCAATTACCGCAACAAATCTTATGTATGAACTAATCTTTGCAATTGTCCTACAAAATTCATCATAATTTTTTTTACCAATTTGAATTAGGTAACAAAATATGATATTTTAATGATTTTAGTGATTAGATTATTTTGAAGACATGATTTTTTTTATAGTTAAATAAAGCGTGGAAAAACAATGTTTTGTGGATCTAATTGATTTTTTACCTGCATGGTTTGCCGAAATAGGATACTATGGTTTGGGGTTTGCTAGTTTTTTTGGTTCCTTAATCCCCTTCGTGCCAGTTCCTATCATTTTTTTACTTGCTACAATGTCAGTCGGTGACCAGTTTAATATTCATGTTTTAGCTCTTCTATCGGCAATTACCGCAACAGCCGCAAAACAGATTATATTTTCTATTAGTTATACTGGAAGACGAATAATGAGTGAAAAAACTAGGAAAAGAATGAAACCTTTTGAGCGCTTAGTAAAAAGGTATGGTGCAGCTGCAGCTTTTGTTGCAGCTGCAACTCCAATTCCTGATGATATAGTTTACATTCCACTCGGTTTAGCAAAATATAATCCCAAGAGATTTTTTGTAGCAACATTACTAGGAAAAATTGTTCTGAGCTATGTCATAGTATTGATATCACATTTTTTTGGGAAGGAATATGTAGAACCATTGATAGAAAACCTTGAAGATCCTACCTTAATTTACATCGGCATGATAGTTTTTGCGGTGATTCTTACTGTGATGGTAATCCTTATGTTAAGGCTTGATTGGACAAGAATTCTTGGAAAAGTGGCTCCATGGACACTTTATGAGGATGAAAATAATCCTGATTCCTAGATGCTTATTTTAAAATTCCATAGTTTATCGACACCATTTTTAATGCCAATTCGTTCACTAGCAAAAATTTTCTTCTTCTTATCTAATCCACTTGTTATGTATAGTTCAGTCTTTTTAGCTAAATCAACACCATATTGTTTCTTGTTTATGTCTAATGCTAGTGTTAGTTTAGCTGGTCCATTTGCTAAGTTTGAAATTTTATTAGTTTTTCTATTTTTTTTCATTATGCCTATTCCTTTTTCTGGACTCAAACCACGAATTAAAACTGCACCTGCTGCAAAGTTATGATTTCTTGCAACAACATTGAAACAGAAATACATGCCATAAGTGAAGTAAACATATGCTCTACCAACTTGTCCAAACATAGCTTTGTTTCTTTCTGTTAAGCCACGATATGCGTGACTTGAGGGATCATCACTGTATCGATAAGCCTCAGTTTCTGTTATTATTCCAGAGATTGTCTGTTTCCCAATGGTTCGAATCAAATTTTTCCCAAGCAAATCTCTTGCAACCTTGACCGTATCTCTTTCATAGAATGTTCTTGGGACTATCTTCACGATCTCATCCTTTGATTCCATTCAGTATTTTTACTAGGGCCTTCATATCACTCTTCAAGGTTTTAAGAAGTGATTGATTGTAAATTGTCGCAGCCGGATGAATTGTGAGAAAGTAACGATTCCCATCCCTCTCTATTATTTTTCCATGATCTTTGGTAATGTTACTACCTCCTAACAACGAATGATATGCAGTATTACCCATTACGCAGATTATTTTCGGTTTAATTAATGAAATTTCAGATTTAAGATAACGTTCACATGCCTTTTTTTCGGAATCTTTTGGAATTCTATTTTTTGGGGGTCTACACTTGACTACATTTGTGATGTAGATCTTGTCCCTTGGAATCCCTGCGTATTCTAATGCGATGGAAAGCTTTTTTCCTGCTACTCCAACAAAGGGTTCTCCTTGTTTGTCCTCGCTTCTACCCGGGGCCTCACCAACGAATATCAACTTCGATTTATAATATCCCTTTCCAGGCACAGCATTTGTTCTGCTTTTACAAAGATCACATTTAGTACAGATGGAAACCCTGCGTCGAATCTTTTCTAATTCTATTAAACTCATGCTTCAACACTTTTCACAGTAGCAATTGCTCTGAGTGAGGGACCACCATTTCCCATGAACATTGATTGCATAGGATCACCTTTCCCACAATTGGTAATTGGCCGAACGGTAAAGTCATTTCCACAAGCGTCAATTGATTTAAAAAAATCAGGGGCTGTTCCCATAACAATAACATCTCTTAGCAAATCAGTAATTTCTCCGTTTTCAATTTTATGGGCGTATTGACATGAAATACTCCAGTTGTATCTTTTCATATCTATTGATGGGACCTTCATGTTAGAAATGAAGTAGCCTTCTTTAATCTCACTAATCATTTCTTGAGGATCCCAATCTCCTGCATCTATACATGTACAAGCCATTCTAATCAACGGCATGAATTTGTATGACGTTGCTCTCATGTTTGCGCTTGGTTTAACACCATAAATTTCTGCAGTCTCACGGTTTTGTAGATGATTTACCAAAGTACCATTTTCAATCAAATTTGTTCTTGAGGATTTTACACCTTCATCATCATAGTTATACCAACCTAAATTTCCCTCAATTGTTGGATCATCGAAAACATTCAGATTTTCTGAAGCTATTCTCTCTCCTATTTTGCCTGCCCACCAAGCTCCACCTGCCCATGCCATTTCCTTACCTAACACTCTATCTGCTTCTGATGGGTGTCCTAGAATTTCATGAGTAAGTAAAGCTACAAAATCTGGATTCATTACTAGCGGTGCATTGCTTGTTTTAACTGGTTTTGCATCTATTAGCTCAGATGCTTTTTTGGCAATGAATCGTGAAGTTTCAGTAATATCACATTCTTTTGTAATTTTTTCTAATCCGCCTCTTCCACCCTCTGTAATGTTAACAGACTGCGTCAAACCAGATTCATGAGCAGTCGCACTTAGATTAGCTATAACATCAGTTTTATTCTGATTAATTTTTGAACCTTCAGTATTGACAAAATATTTTGATACTGTAATATATCGTAAAGCTGTTACAGCTCTAATGATCCTAGATTTTTTCTGAATTATTTTATTACAATCCAATCCAATTTTTACTAACTCATCTACATTTGGCTCATCTTTTACTGGAAAATCTATTTTTTCATTATTCACAGGAACATTTGAAATTTTTACTTTTGATTTCTTGTTATTAGAATAATATTGCGCCACCTTTGCTGCATTAACCACTCCATTCCTAACTTGTTCTAAAGAAATTGGATTTGAAATTGAGTAAAAACCCCAAGCACCACTTTTTAGAATCCTAATTCCTAATCCTTGATCTTCCTTTGATATTGGATATTCTATTTCACCATTTTCAATCATTACTCCTCTTTCTGAAATGACTTCAGCTCTTACATCGCAATATTGACATCCTTCGTCATTAGCATATAGAATTGCTTTCTC
>JACZSC010000049.1 GCA_022574415.1 Nitrososphaerota archaeon
ATGAAAGTGCAATAATCATACCAATGATATACAAAACAACTGTCACAATTCCAGCTGAACCAGTTGAAAGATCCTTCATTGCTTGGAGTTTTTTCTCTTTTGTTCCCTTTGCCATCAATCCATCAGCGAAGTCAGCAAGACCATCTGTATGATGAATTCCAGTGATTAGTGCAATTGATCCCATCACTAGTAATCCGATAACTAATGGTTCTAATCCGATATATGATAAACCATAACCAAAACCACCAACAACAAGTCCGATTACAATTCCAACAATCGGAAAAAGATACATGTATTTGGCAATTGTTTCAAGATTCGCGTTATTTGTTGGAATAATTGTTAAAAATGAAAATACTGAACTAATTTCCTTAAGCATGAATCCACCATCCAATGTATGATAATATAATAATAATTGGGATTACAACAATTCCACAGAAAATAATTGATGTCATTTTCATTAATATAATTGCGGATTTGATGTGATGTTTTGTAAGTTCAAAACTTCCTTCCCCAAGTGAATAATGATCAATTTTTTCAAACTTGGTTTGTAGCGCACCTGCAAGAGCTGCCATTGGATATCCTGCGTTAAGTGATTCTGTTTTTGTCCCATCTCTTTTCATTATTTGGTATGAGTTTTTCCAATCAACTCCAACGATCATTGCACTTAATACCATCACAAATGCTGTTAGTCTTGCAGGAATATAATTTAGAATTTTATCACAATTTGCGCCAAACCATCCCACATTTTTGAAAATTGGATTTTTGTATCCTATCATCGAATCAATTGTGTTTATTATTCGGTATACAAATGCGCCTGGTAAACCAAGCAATGCAAAGTAGAATAATGGACCTGTTATTCCATCAACTGTATTTTCGCTTACACTTTCAAGAACGCCTGAGAGAATGTGATTTTTATCTAATTCCTTCGTATTTCGCTTTACAATCAAGGCTAGTTTGTCTCGTGCGACATCAAGTTTATCTTGATCAATTGATTCGATCACTGCCAACGCATGTTTTTCCATTCCTCTAATAGCAATGGTGGCCTTTAGAAGAATGCTTCCAGCGATTATTGAAATGATAAATTCAATATAATTGACCGAGATGAAATTAATTCCAATATCTAATGCTGCAAGTAAAGTCAAAACAACAGCTATAACGGCTAACACTAACAAAAAGCCACCAAGTTTTCCTAATTTTTTAGCATTTGGTGTTAGTTGCGCAATTAAACTACCAATCCAAGCAGTTGGATGATGTTTCGACTTTGGATCACCTGCTGTAAAATCTAACGCAAGTGCAAATACTACTATCAGTATTGATTCAATTATCAATTAAACAACCTCTCAATTGCTTTGATGTTTAGACTTTTCTTTACTAATTTACTTAACTTATCAATCTCTCTATCTATTTTGTCGACGTTTTTCTTATTCCAACTAAGTCCCTTTGCTTTACCACTTAAGGAATCTTCTTCCGGTAGATCTAGTTTTGTCATTGGAATAACTCCAAAAACAGGTTTCTTGGTAATTTGTGTTAGTTTCGAAAAGCCCGGTTTTAAAATATTAAGATCACCTCTGAATTTATTTATTACAAAACCCTTGACAAGTTTTTGATATTTTTTATCTAATAGGACAAGTGTGCCAACAATGCTTGCAAATGAACCCCCTCTATCAATATCAGTTATTAAAAGAACGGGTGATTTTGTATGCTCTGCTATCTTCATGTTTGCAATATCAAATTTTTGTAGATTAATTTCCGCTGGAGACCCAGCTCCTTCCAAAATAATCAAATCATGATCTTTGGTTAATGTTTTCAAAGAACCTTTTACTAAATTGATTCCTTTGGTATTTACAAATTTATTATAAAATTCTGTTGCGTGCATTTTACGAAATCGTTTTCCTCTCAAATAAACAAGACTGTAGTAGTTCCCACGAGGTTTTAGCAAAATTGGGTTAAGATCGGGTGTGATCTTGCACCTTGCCGCTGTGGCCTGAATGGCTTGAGCACGTGAAATTTCAAAACCATTTCCTCGATAGACGTAATTTGACATATTTTGGGATTTGAATGGTACTACATTATATCCTGCATCGGAAAAAATTCTACACAAAGCTACGACAAGTGTAGTCTTACCAGCTCCTGATGAAGTTCCTTGAACCATTAATGACTTCATTTCAGATTCATTAAGGCCTTGACAAGCTTTTGATTTTCTTTTCTTGTTTTAACTGCAATTCTAATGTAGTTGTTGTTTAAACCACGAAATGTAGATGCGTCACGAATTAAAATTTTTTTCTTTAATAGTTTTTTTTGTATTGTTTTTGATTTTTGTTTTGTTTTAATTAGAATAAAATTTGCTGCAGCATTATGGCATTCAAATCCATCAATTTTAGCAATTGAGTTTTTCAAATATAGTGATTCTTTTTTAATTATTTTCTTAGTTTTGTCAAGATGGGGTGTAGAACAAAGTGCGGCCCCTCCCGCATATTGTGCTAATCCGCTAACATTCCAAGGAATTTTTAGATTATTTAGAGTAAAAATGATTGGTTTACTTGCAATACCATATCCAATTCTAATTCCAGCAAGTCCAAAGGATTTAGTCATCGAACGCAAAATGAAAAGATTTGGAAATTTTTTGACTTGTTGGATTATTGATTCATTTGAGTCAGGTACAAGTTCTATAAACGATTCATCAACAAAAACAATTGTTGATTTTTTCTTTGAGATTTTTATTATTTTCAATAATTTACTTTTTGAGAGTAATTCTCCGGTAGGATTATTTGGATTACAAACAAAAACACAGCCATTTTTTGGAATTTTTTGTACAAAATCACTTAGATCATTTGCAAGATTCATAGTTTTGAAAAAAAGAATCTTTGAGCCTGCTAGCCTTGCTGCTGATTCATATTCTCCAAAGGTTGGAATTGGAATTAACACTGACGTTTTTTTGTTTAAAAATGCTTGACAGAAATTGTAAATGATTTCAGTTGCTCCATTCCCAATTACAATCTGATCAGATGGAATCTTAGTATACCATTTGAGAGCCCTTTTCAGATTTATTGAGTCTGAATCAGGATATTCTGAGATAGAATCTAGCTTACGTTTAAGAAATCTTCTAACCATTGGTGGAGTCGCAAGTGGGCCAATATTTGAGCTAAAGTCAAGGAGGTCACTCGGAGGCTTTTTGATTGAATAAGGTCCTCCATGTGAAACAGGCTTATGAGAGACGACTACTTTGTTTATTTTCACGTAAAGAAATACAATAAAGGATTATTAATTGATCCTGACGCAATTGCTTCGTGAAAAAGAAAGTAGCGATAATTGGTGTAACAGGTGCAGTTGGACAAGAGTTTGTACAGACCCTAAAGAATCATCCATGGTTTGAAGTGACTCAAATCGCAGCTTCTGAACGATCTGCTGGTAAAAAATACGTAGAAGCGATTAGCGATCCAAATAGTGGTATTGTTTCTTGGGAAATAGGTGGAGAAATTCCAGATTATATCAAGGAAATGACTGTCAAAAATATTGATCAAATTGATGTTTCGCAATTAGATCTGGTTTTTTCTGCTGTTGAATCAGTAGCTGCTAGGGAAATTGAAGCAAAATTTGCTGCTGATCTTCCTGTAATTAGTACAAGTTCTGCTTTTCGATATGAAGAAGACGTACCAATTTTAATTCCAGGAATAAATGATGAACATGCTGAACTATTAGAATTTCAGAAAAAAAATAGGAATTGGAAAGGATGGATTGCGCCACTTCCCAACTGCACAACTACTGGTTTAGCTATTACTCTAAAACCACTTTATGAAAAATATGGAGCAAAAAAAGTTTTGATGACTTCAATGCAAGCAATTTCAGGAGCTGGACGTACACCCGGGGTTTCTGCAATGAATATTACTGATAATATTATACCATACATTCCTAATGAGGAAGAAAAAGTTCGCAAAGAAACACGAAAGATTCTTGGTAAATTAAAAGATGGGAAGATAGAAGATGCAGATATCAGAGTTAGCTGTACTTGTACAAGAGTACCAGTAATTGATGGTCATACTGAATCAGTTTTTGTTGAAACTAAACAAGATATTGATCCTGATAAAGCAAAAGAGCTTTACATGGAATCTAACAAGAGTATCTCGGTAGCTGGTTTACCTTCTGCTCCTGAAGAATATTATGTATTTCATGAAGACCCAACAAGACCACAGCCACGAATTGAACGTGAGGTTGGGGGCGGTATGACCACAACAATTGGTCGAGTAGAGAAAGAAGAGTTGTTTGAGCATGGGCTAAAGTATGTGTTATTCTCACACAACAAAAAGATGGGCTCTGCAAAAGGTGCAGTATTGTTAGCAGAAATGCTATACAAAAAAGGTAAAATCTAAGCTTATTTTGCAAAAATTTCAATAGAAAACATATAAGTTACAAAAATCTGTACGAATCAGGCGATTCTAGGTGGCAAAGATTGATGATTTAGATCTTACCATCCTATCTGAACTTTCTGCCGATGCATCTATTTCTGTTCCTAAATTGTCCCAAAAAATCAAGGTAAATCCATCTGTTGTTTATTCAAGAATTAAGAGGTTAGTGACTCGAAAGCTAATTCAACGCTTTACAATTGTTGTAAACGATATTGAGCTTGGATTTCAAGTAAAAGCACTTGTTGGCATTAACATGGATTCTAAAAAACGTGATGGTGTCATTGATGCACTTTTCAAAATAGAAGGTGTTCGTGAAATAGCAGAAGTTACAGGAAGATTTGATATTTTAGTTACATTGTATGCTCGTTCTTTAGATGAAATGCATAGAATTGTTTCCGAAAATATTGGAAAGATTGATGGTGTTTTGTCCTCCGAGTCCTTTATTGAGATGAAGACTAGGGAAAAAGCAATGCCATATATGCCATCAAGGCAAGGCGGATAGCATTGCAGAAGGCAAAAACTGAGTCTCGGTTTGCATTATACTATGAGCTAACTAAACCGAAGATTTGGTATCTTTTGGTCTTTACTACATTTGGTGCAGCCATTACTGCTTCAAACATCTATTCTATTCCAATTTCAGGAGCAACATGGGCTTTAATGATTGGTGGAATAGCAGCTGGTTCTGCAGCTGCAAACACTTTGACCAATTATCATGATAGGGATATTGATGCAGTGATGGAAAGAACCAAAAAAAGACCATTACCATCAAAGAGAATTTATCCGCCAGAAAAGGGCAGAAACTTTGGTCTTGTTTTGGCAGCAATTAGTCTTATTATGGCGATTTCCATTTCATTTACAACAACTTTTGAACAAGGATTTTTGGCATTTGTTTTCATGGCATTTGGTCTTGCAAACAATGTTTTGGTGTATTCTTATGTATTAAAGAGACGTAGTAGAACAAATATTATTCTTGGTGGATTATGCGGAGGAGCTCCTGCAATGATTGGATGGGTTGCAGTAACAACAATGGGTCTTTGGAGTATGGGTCTAGTAATGGCAGGTCTTGTCTTTATCTGGATACCAATGCATATTTGGGCACTAACATTACATTTCAAAGAAGACTACAAAAAAGTAAATGTTCCAATGTTAACTGTAGTTCAATCAGAAAAAACATCAGCAAGAGTGATAGCAGCTTCTACTGTTATGATGGTGGTTTTTAGCATAATTCCATTCTTTATGACGACTGAAAATGGAGAGCCCATAATGGGAGCCATTTATCTGTGGACTGCAATTGCTTCTGGCGCATTAATGATTGCGCTTTCAGGCTGGATTATGGCAAAGCCAACTGAGCGAGCTTCGTGGACCTTATTCAAATTTTCGAGCCCATATTTGACAGTCTTGTTTATTGCATTAATGATAGATTCTGCCCTTTAGTAGGATATTTATAAAAAATTAAACATTTCCATTATAATGGTGTAAGTGACTTCACACCATAAGAAATAGGTGAAAAATTGTTAGAATACATGAAAGAACAATTGCAACAGCTTGAAGGACAAAGAGTAAGAGCTAAGGAGACCTTAGTGGATATTGAAAAAACTATATCTGAAATTAAAAAAAGTACTGGATTTAAGATTCATGTGATGTTGGAACGAAATGGATTAAATGGAATACAAAAAATTCAACCAAAACATGATGGCACTCATGTGATTTTCAAAGGAAGTGAATTAAATTCAGAAATGTTGGAAAGATTCAAGAAATTTAAGTTGGAAAGATTATACACAGAAAGTGGAAGTCTTGTTGCAGTTTTTGAATAAATATTAAACTTTAGATACGATAATTTTAACAATAGATCTATGAAATGTCTTTCTGTTTGTCAACCATATGCTAATCTTATTGTTTCTGGTAAAAAAACTATTGAGCTTAGAAATTGGAATACCAATTTTCGTGGAGAGTTTTTAGTTCATGCTCCAATTACAATTAAACGAACTGATTGTCAACGATTAAAAATTTCAAAAAAACTAGTAACAAGAGCAATTATTGGGAAAGTTGAAATCTATAATGTTAAAAAATATAATTCTAAATCAGAATTTAAAAACGATTACAAAAAACATCTTGCACCAAAAAACTTTTTTGATCGAAAGTATGGGTTTTTGTTAAAAAATGCTAAGGCATTTCGAATACCAATTACATGTAAAGGAAAATTAGGATTCTTTGATGTAAAACTACCAAAAACCAAAATTAAAACAAAAGATCTTAAAGCTGATATCATAGACGAAGAGTACAGATATCGTTTAGTCGGCCATCATTAAACTCAAAATTTTTTGAATTTGAAAAAAACTTATTATGGATATATAAAGGGATTTTAGAATGACCACCACATGACACAGACAAAACCGATTGTAAGTATTGAAAACGTTGTCGCTTCTGCTTCGGTTGATCAAAAAATTGATCTTAATGAAATTACACGAAAATTTCCAGATACTGAATATCACCCAGATCAGTTTCCAGGTCTTGTTTTCCGTCTAAAAACACCAAAAACTGCAACCTTGATTTTTAGGACTGGAAAAATGGTTTGTACAGGTGCGAAATCAGAAGATTTGGCTATAAAAGCAGTAAGAACAGTGGTACAAAAACTTAGGAAGGGTGGAATAAAGATCAAAAAAGACGCAGTGATTGTAGTACAGAACATAGTTGCTTCAATAAACCTAGGTGGCAAGATTCACTTAGAACAGGCTGCTAGGACATTACCAAGAAGTATGTATGAGCCAGAACAGTTTCCTGGTTTGATATTTAGAATGCTTGATCCTAAAACAGTGATTTTGATTTTTGCTTCAGGAAAGCTTGTGTGTACAGGGGCTAAAAAAGAACCAGATGTTTATCGTTCTGTACATAATCTACATTCTCTTCTTGAGGAAAAAGGATTGATGATTTATGACTAATAAACTATATTGACTCTCTTTCTCTCAGAAAATTTCTTAATTCTAGTTTTTCATTTTTAATTAAATTCTTTTGTAATGATATATTGATGTGGAGTAAATTTCCAATTTATATAATCATTCTTTTAATGATTGAAAGAAATATGAATTAATTATATAAGATAAATATTGACTATTTGTTTTTTGTGAATTTTTTGTGAAACTATAATCTTTGTCGCTTCTTGAACTGTAATTCTTTTGCCTTGTGCCAACATTCTGATTGTGTTTATTTTTATTACAACTTTAGGTTTTTCACTAAGTTCCTTCATACGCCATTTTTTACTACATTGAGTACAAACTGTAAAGTAAACAGTATGACCGCCTTCTATCCAATGTTCAAGAACTTTATTGTGTCCAATTATCATACAACCTAGAAAATGAATTATCTTCATGAATTGATTTACAAATTTGATTTTTTCTTATTTAGTGTATCAAATAGTTTGTAAAATGAGCAAACTTGTTAGACAAAGGAGACTAGTTGAGGCTAGTTTTTGAAGTTAAATGAGATTTCTTTCTTCTCAGAACCATGTTCTGCCGTTAGTTTGTATATACCACTTTTTTCCCATCCAGGGCCACCAGCTATTGCTAAAGTGGAAAAAGTGCCACTATCTTTTAACGCAACATCTTCAGCCCAAATTAATTCTGTTTCCTCATTTTCAATAGATAAACTAATTGAATTACCAAGAGAAGTTTTTGATTTTCCCGAAATTGAAATTATGTCGCCTCTATTGTAGGATAATTGGTCAGAACTCAAAGTCAAACCAGTTATTGGTGAAGCAACTGGACCTAAATCTTGAATACCACCCAAACCTATGGCTACAGCTATAATTATTGCGACCGCTATGACTCCCCCACCAACCATAATCTTGGTGTTTTTTAGAATTTGTGGTTTTGATTCTATTAATGTAGGAGTTGGAATGTCTTCAACAATCTTTGCCATTTGTTCTTTTGTTGTAGTAATTTCTTCTTGAGTGGTTTCCACAGAAGACTCTTGTTTGGATTCAAGTTCGGGTTCAGGAGCTTTGAAATGTTCATCAATTAGTTTTGCAACATAATTCCTTTCATAGTTAGAGATTACTTCATTATTTTCTGCGGCTCTTTTAATTTGTTCTAGAACACTTTTGTCTCCAACCTCAGCATCCAAGAGTTTTTTTGCATCATCAAGGATTGGTTCAGACATATCTTAGTTAGAATACTTGGATTGCTTTTTAAGCTCTATCACTAATTTGCGAAAAATCTCATTTACACTAACATCAACTAGGTTAATGGTTGCATTTTCTCTTACAATTTGTTTCTCAAATTTTTCCATTATTGCAAAAGACACAGATGACCAATGTAAAATTCCTTTTAATTGTTCTTCCATCACGACATTTGTTGTAGGAAAGTTTACTGGAGAGAAGGCGATGCCATCAGCCCATTGCATTGTTGGAATAGCTCCGCCTGAAGTTCTACTGGAAAAAGCAATTTGTTTAAACCAATCATCAAATTTGTATTCGATTATTTCATGGATAATGAGTTTTGTCCATGGTTCAACTGAAATATCCAAATCTAGATTTACTAGCCATA
>JACZSC010000003.1 GCA_022574415.1 Nitrososphaerota archaeon
CAAAATCAATTCTCAAATCTTATGGAATCTCAGTACCTGATTATGCATTAGTTACTTCAACAAATGAAGCAGTTAAAGCTGCAAAAAAACTTGGATTTCCACTTGTAATGAAAGTAGTTTCACCACAGATTCTTCACAAGACCGATGTTGGCGGAGTTAAAGTAGGAATTGATAATGTTAACGATGTAAAGAAAACTTTCAATGATATGTATGGTCGTCTTTCCAAGAAAAAAGGAGTTGATGTAAAAGGAATTTTACTTGAAAAAATGGTTCCAAAAGGAGTAGAGCTAATTGTGGGTTTACAAAATGATCCACAATTTGGCCCGGTAATTATGGTTGGACTAGGTGGCATCATGACTGAAGTGATGAAAGATGTTGCATTTAGAATGCTACCAATTACAACTTCAGATGCAAAATCAATGATAGATGAACTCAAAGGATCGAAACTTCTCAAAGGATTCAGAGGAAGCAAACCAATTGATCTTAATATGGTTTCAAAAATGTTGGTTCAAATTGGAAAGTTGGGCATTGATCATGCATCTCACTTTGACAGTATTGACTTTAATCCAGTTGTAGTTTATCCAAAATCTTACGCGGTCGTTGATGCAAAAATACTTTTAAGAAAATCTGTAAAGAAAAATTCCATTTCTAAAGCAAAACCCAACAAAGAACATATGGAGAAATTTTTCACTCCAAAAACAGTTGCACTAGTTGGGGCATCTTCAACTCCTGGTAAAATAGGAAACTCAATTCTTGATAGTCTTGTAAATTATGATTTCAAAGGCAAAGTCTACCCAATTAATCCAAAAGCAGGCAAAATCTTTGGACTAAAATGTTATCCAACAGTTTCAGCAGTTCCTGGAAATGTTGATCTTGTTGTTATTTCAATTGATCTTTCTATAACTCCACCTGTCTTAGAAGACTGTGCCAAGAAAGGTGTTCACAGTGTTGTTATTGTTTCCGGTGGTGGAAAAGAGCTGGGTGGGGAACGTGCGGCATATGAAGCTGAAATAAAGAGACTTTCTGCTAAACACAACATTAGAATTATTGGTCCAAATTGTATTGGAATGTTCAATGCAGCAAACCGTCTAGACTGTGCATTCCAAGGACAAGAAAGAATGGTTAGAGCAAAACTAGGAGTTGTTGCATTTTTGTCACAAAGTGGAACAATGGGAATCAGCTTTTTGGAAAGTGCAGATTCATTTGGGTTATCTAAGATGGTCAGTTATGGAAACCGTTCTGATGTTGATGAAGCAGATATGATATGGTATCTTGCAAATGATCCTCAAACTAAAGTTATTGCATTGTATGTTGAAGGATTTGGTGATGGACGTAAATTTATCAATACTGCTAAAAAAGTAATGAAAGAAAAGAAAAAGCCTGTTGTAATTTGGAAGAGTGGTAGATCTGTACTTGGTGCAAAACAAGCAGCATCTCACACCGGTTCACTTGGTGGGGCTAATGCCATTATTATGGGCGCATTCAAACAAGCAGAAATTATCTCAGTTGATAGTTACCAAGAATTGGTTGCAGTAACGAAAGCACTTGCATGGCAACCCGCAGCTAAAGGAAACAGAGCTGGACTGTGTAGTAACGGCGCAGGACCTATGATTGGAGCAATTGATCACTTTGAAAGATTGGGCCTTTCACTTGCTAAAGTTTCTGAGAAGACAAAAAACAAAATGATAAAGCACTTCCCACCAACATATGTAATTGGTAATGGAAACCCTGCTGATGTAACAGGTGGTGCAACTGCAGATGACTATAGATTTACAATTCAAGCTCACATGGATGATCCAGGTGTTGACATTCTCATGCCTTGGTTTGTTTTCGCAGATGATCCGCTCGAAGAAATAATAATTGATTATCTGGCAGCATTTTCCAAAAAGAAATCAAAACCTGTTTTAGTTGGTGCTAATGGCGGTCCATACACTCAAAAGATTTCAAAACTCATTGAAGAAAAAGGCGTTCCAGTTTATGATGACCTAAGAGATTGGTGTGCGGCAGCATCTGCTTTAGCTCAATGGGGAAAAATTAGTAAAAAATAGATAACATTTAAGTCCCACATAAATTCGGATCTTGTAATGTCTCTAGTAACAACATCAAAATCAGACGGTATATGCACTGTTAAAATCAACCGGCCAGATAAACTGAACGCAATGAACATGGATGTAGCTAAAGAATTAATCAAAACTTTTGAAACTCTTGGTAGGGATGACAATATCAAAGTAATCATTCTCACTGGAGAAGGTGAGAAGGCATTTTCTGCAGGTGCAGACATTGAGTACATGTCAAAAATTTCTCCTGACGAGTCTGTTGAATATGCAAAGCTTGGTCAGCTTGTAACTTCAACGGTAGAACTTGTAAAGCAACCAACCATTGCAGCAATAAATGGATTTGCATTAGGTGGTGGCTGTGAGCTAGCTATGTCTTGTGACATTAGACTTGCAGCCGACACAGCAAAGTTGGGTCAACCAGAAGTAACCATTGGAATTCCTCCAGGATGGGGTGGAACTCAACGATTAATGAGAATAGTTGGAATAGCAAAAGCAAAGGAACTTGTCTACACTGGAAGAATGGTCAAAGCTGAAGAAGCAAAGGAAATTGGATTAGTAAATCACGTCTATCCACTTGCATCTTTGCAAGAAGAGGCCCTGAAGATGGCGCAAGTAATTGCAAAAAACTCTCCGATGGGGGTACAGATGTCAAAGATAGCAATCAACAAGGGCCGAAATGCTGATCTCGATACTGGCTTGGCAATTGAACTGTTAGCTTGGAGAAACTGTTTCACTCACCCAGATAGAGAAGAAAGAATGAAAGCATTCTTAAACAAATCAAAAAAATAAGCTAACCCTAATTTTTCTTCTTATTTTATTGAATTACTCATAGGGTTTGATGTGAAAAGGTTTTATAACCAATATCGAGATTCAAATGATAATGGCAACTGAACAAACATCAAAAATTGTAACGGTCACTCCTAAAGCTGCAGAGAAGATCAAAGAGTTCATGAAAGAAGAAGATAGCAAAGCAGAATACCTTAGAGTTTATGTTCAAGGTGGTGGATGCTCTGGCCTTTCATATGGAATGGGTTTTGAAAAAGAAGCAGAAGAAGATGACATTGTAATTGAAGAACAGGGAGTTAAATTACTAATTGACAGCTACAGTCAAGATCACCTTAAAGGCGCTAACGTTGACTACATTGAAAGTCTGATGGGCTCTGGATTCAAAATCAACAATCCAAACGTCACAAAGTCATGTTCTTGTGGTTCTTCATTCAGTACTGAGTAAGGTTTAAACCATTTTTTCCATTTTTAGAATTTTTACCAATTTATGAGTAGAATGTGGAGATACGAACATATACCCAAAACTGAGATGAAAATTATTGTTATTTAAGGAGATGATAAAATATTGCCTCAATCAGGAATTGTCAAGTATCACGTTAAGCTTTCCTACAATGTTGATGGACTCGTTGAGAGAGCAGATATAATCGGCGCCATCTTTGGTCAAACGGAAGGATTGCTGGGTCCAGAGATGAATCTCAATGAACTTCAACGTGTTTCAAAAATTGGACGTATAGAAGTTAATTCTAGATCAACTGCGAATACCACTACTGGTGAAGCAGTACTTCCCATGAGCACCGACATTGATACTTGTGCTTTAATTGCAGCAGCCATTGAAAGCATCGACAAAGTTGGTCCCTTTGACTGCAAATTCAAGTTGGATGCAATCGATGACGTCAGAGCTGCAAAAAAGGATGACATTGTAAAACGAGCTAAAGAAATCAAACAGATGTGGGCAACAAAGACTGTAAGTGAAGGGGATACAATGTTGAAGGATGTACACGAAGGTACATCTGGTGAAGTTACAACTTACGGCCCTTCTAAATTACATTGCGGCTCTGGGGTTTTTGACTCTGATTGGATTATCTTAGTGGAAGGAAGAGCAGACATAATCAATCTTCTACGAGCTGGATACGATAACGCCATTGCAATAGAGGGTGCAAAAATTGATGAATCAATAAAAGACCTTTGCAGTTCTAAGAACAAAGTTGTTGCATTCCTGGACGGCGATAGATCTGGTGGATTCATCCTAAAGGAGCTTAAATCTGTTGTAAACTTGGATTATGAGTTACGAGCAGATACCGACGTTGAGGTGGAAGAGCTTACGCCACAAAGAATCGATGAAATTTTAAGGCCAGTAGCAGACGCTTTGTCAGGCAAAACTGCGCCAGCAACAATACGAAACGAGGATGATAAACCAATTGCCGACCTAGCCTCAAAAATTTATCCAAACCTAAATGAAACTCTTGAAGCAATCGCTCTTGATACTGATCAAAAAGAAATTTTTAAAGTTCCAATAAGTGAACTAGTTACAAAACTTTCAAGTCAATCAGGAATAAAATATCTTATCTTAGACGGCATAATAACACAACGACTTCTTGAAAGCGCAAAAAATGTGGGAATCGAATGTGTTATCGGACACAGAGTTGCTAAACTAACAAATACATCTGGTTTAACTCTCAAGACATTTTCTGAACTTGGATTAGCTTAGAATTTTTGATGACTGACCTCAAAGTACAGCACATCCTAACACTAACATCTCTGTTATCAAAGGGAGCAAAGCACAAATTTGTTTCGATAACCACATCTACTCTTGGTGAAAGCATTAACAAATCACAACAGGCTGCTTCAAAACATCTTTTAGAATTAGAAACCGATGGCTTTATTGAACGTATGATGTCAGGACGAAATCTTTCTGTTAAAATAACCCCAAATGGATACTTGGAACTAGTAAAACTTTACACAAACCTTCGCACAAGTTTAGATTCACTTCCATCCTACATTGAATTGAAGGGAACTCTTGTGTCTGGAATGGGAGAAGGTGCTTATTACATGTCATTGAAAGGATATACAAAACAATTCAAGAAAAAAATTGGCTACATTCCATTCCCTGGGACTCTAAACATCAGCCTTTCTAAAAGTGAGTACATTGAAGCTGTGAGGCAGTTCGATGCCCTTGACGGAGTAATGATAAATGGTTTTTCTGATGGAAAACGAACCTACGGATGGGTTAAATGCTTCAGGGCGAAGCTCAACAAGTCAGTCGACTGTCATCTTATTCGTTTGGAAAGAACACTTCATGACAAAACCATAATTGAATTAATTTCAAAACCGCATATTAGAAAAACAGCAAGACTATCTGATGGAAGCAAGGTAACAGTACGAGTAAATCTTAATTCAAAATAATTAAATTCCATGTATTGCTTCCCCATACTCTCTCTCTATTTCTGAACTAGAAATTTCGGGAACTGGAGACTGTAATCTAGCAACTTTGACATCAAGATTTAATTTTCTACAACCATCTGTGATGAATTTTTCCTGATGGACCTGATCATACCCCAAAGCTATGATCTCAGGTTTTATTAGCTCAACAGTTTTGAAAATATCCCCCTCTTGACCGATAACGCACAAGTCAACCATGGATAGTGATCTGACCAAATCTCTTCTTTGATTTTGTCCATGTAACGGTTTTCTCTTCTTTATTTTTTGTGCTGTAGTGTCAGTCGCCACTACAACAACCAAAACATCACCCAACGCTTTAGCAGAATTAAGAGTGTGAATGTGACCAGGATGTATTATATCAAAAACACCCCCTGCCAAAACTACTCGCAAAGAAGTCCTGCCAACTTCAGTCAAGTTTTTCTTGTCAGTTTCAATTAGGCCGTTTTTGATTAAATTTTCAATTCTATCATTGATGTATTGGTCTGTAAGATGTGTTTTTCCTTTTACGACATCTATAGGATCATTTCCTGTAAAGGAGGATGAGTAAATTGCTGATAGAATGAATTTATCAACTATTTCCAATAGAATGTCTCTGTGTTACCCTTTCTTTAATTCATCTATAAGATTACATTTTTGGTTCTAAACCTTTTGCAATTCTCAACGAATCAACTAACCCATCTGCATATCCAATACTAAGAATCGCCACTTCCTCTTTACCCTGTTCCAAGAATTTTTCTGCATCGCGAATATATAATTCCGCATTCTCCAGAACCTCTTGAAATTCCTTAGAATCCTTATAGTAAGGTCCTATTTCTTTGAGTGCCAGCCTCACCATTGGAACATATTTCTCCAGCATTTGTTTTGGAATATTTTTAATTTTATCAGAATTGTCAAATGGCTGATCTAGACATTTTGTCAAAATCTTAATCGCGTCTGCCTCGGTAAAATGCAGTTTTCCGGGGATGATGATAGTGTGTGGCGGCTTTCCAAAATCGCTTTTTACCAGCTTTGAAATTTTTCCAGCCATGATTGATTGGGTTTTTAACCCAATTCTGGAGGCAACAATTGCAAAAGTGGATGATGTGATCACATTTCTTTTTTGTTCTTTTTCCGTATCAAGTAATGCATTCAGTGCATTATTCGGTTTAAGGAAAAATTTTGAATCTTGATCGTATTCCAACAACAGCAAAGTGTGGTTGCCATCAATCAAGTTCTTGTAGATAATGTAGTATGGAGTAGCCATCGTTTTTAATTCCTGGACGATCGTTACAATTCGACCTACTTTGTAATAGTGTAGACCACTTTCTCCCACCAAAGATGTAAGAGATGATGCCGCGTGAACCGTTTGTGTTTTGATTTTATTCTTTATAGCCCTGGTTCTTAGTTCAATATGAGTAGTAGCTATGTAGGGATCCCCATAGGACAGTAAAACAACTTTTTTCTTTTTTGCGTTATCCAAAATTTCATTTCCGTCTTCAACTAGCCATCTTTTCGCAATTTTCAATTTTGATTTTGCAAGTTTTCTTATTTTAGAAATCTCTGCTGTAGAAATTGGGCTAGTGAACTGTTCCAGGTAAACTATGTTAGAATCTTTCAGAAGTTTTTGAGTTGCAACTGAAATGGAATCAATTCCAGAAATACCTAAACCAACAAACCATAACATTATTTCTTCTTTCTGTCATGAAGTCTTTTTAAATGGTGTAAGGTTTTCTTTAGGACCTCAATTCCCCTCAGATATTCATCAATTGAAACACTTTCGTTGATGGTGTGCGATGCATGAGGGTCTCCAGGTCCATATGTGACTACTGGAATCTTGAGTCTGTTCCCAATTACGTTCATGTCTCCAGTTCCAGTTTTTCTTATCAATGTGGGCCGAGTATGTTCAATATCTAAAACCCCTAAAGTGAATGCTCTAACAAGTGCGGAGTTGTGTGCAGCCTCAAATGGTTCGGTTTCATCTAGTATTGAGTAGAACGCCTCGACGTTACGTTTTTTAGCAATCTCCTTAACCGAAGTTGCAATTTTCTCTTCTACCATTTTGCAGTTCATGTGCACAGGAATTCTAATGTCTAATGTAGACACACATTCTTTTGGAGTAATATTGTGGCTGGAACCCCCTTTGATTTCAGTAAGTGTCGCAGTCAACATCGTGCCCTTTGTTTTTTCTTTCTGATCTGCTTCTAACATATTTTTCAATTCCGTTGTGAATACTGCTGATTCTTCAATTGCATTCTTTGAGAGCCACGGTGCACTCGCATGAGAGCTGTCGCCAACATTGATTCGCAGATTGATTGCAAGTCGTCCTTTGTATGCAATTGTAACTTGCTTCAAGCCGCTGGGCTCGCCAAATATCGCATAGTCAAAATCAAGATGATCCCTTACAAGACTTTTAATTCCTGTGGCGTTACCTTCCTCGTCTACAGCACCAACAAATGTCACTGTCCCATTGTTGTTCTGTACTGACGCAGCAGCAAACAGCATTGCTAACAGTGGAGCCTTTGCATCTGAAGCTCCTCTTCCAAACAGCGTGTCTCCTTCCTTTCTAACCTTTATTTTTCCAGGAACAGTATCCATGTGTCCGCACAACAGAATTTTTGGAGATCCAGAACCTTTCTTTGCAATCAAGTTTCCAACATCATCAATGTGTATGTCTTCGAATCCAAGATCGTCACACTTGTCTGCAAGAAATTCTGCTAAGGATTTTTCTTCAAGCGATGGAGTGTAAAGTCTTAGAGCTTTCTCTAGCATCTTAACTGCAAATCTAGGTGTTACCGTAAAACTAGTGTCCAATTCTAATTTCTAAAATTAATTGTGTAGTCTAACATCAGCGATGGAATATCTACTTCACAGACTCTAACCGTGTTCTTAAATTCTGTAGTATTGTTAACTTCATGAACCAACAATCCCCTATCTTCGCTTTCCATCAAATCTACACCAACTATTTGTCCCTGGACTGCATTTTTTGCCTTAATACATATTTCTTCCATCTCGTTTGTTATCTCACACTTCTCCGCTCTTCCTCCTAGAGCTATATTGGTCTTCCAATTTCCATTACCAGAATACCTGTAAATGGCAGCAACTATCTCATCCCCTACCATAATTGCTCTGATATCTCGCGGTGGCCTTTTTACGAATTCCTCTAGATAGTGAATCTGGTAGATTGGATACATTTTCTCCCTGCTTTCAATAATTCCCTCAGCAGAATCTTTATCATTAATTTTTGAAATCATTCTGCCCCAGCTTCCAACCGTTGGTTTAATGATCTTTGGATATCCGACCTTTTCCAAGCTCTCTAGAGCCGCATCCCGTGAAAATGCTACTGTTGCATGAGGGGTTGGAACACCTTCTTTTTTTAGCAACATGTGTGTATACAATTTGTTTCCAGCAAAAATTCCAGTCTTCAGACAATTAATTACGTCCACACCCATTCCTTCAAGCGCAGCGGTTGAGTGAACATTTCTGTAATAGCTTACACATCGCTGTAGTACAGTGCCATATCCATCTTTTTCTTTGTCAAGATCTAAAAACAGTTTTTTGCAGTCTATCATCTGAATGTTGATGTTCTTTTTTTTACCAGCCTCTAGTAGAGCTTTTTCTTCCCAACGGATGGTATCATAAAGAACAGTGATGTCAGGAGTCACTGCCCCCAGTCCTCGCCAACCGTTTGGGCTGGCTTTAGTTCAAAACCTTCTGCAGCTTTAACCAATTCAAAACTTGCACCGCATTCTGGGCAAGTTACAATTTCCCCCTCTAAGGCATCACCTGGGACAGATATGTCAGCATCACATTCAGCGCATTTTGTCATTTTACTCTCTTCCTTTCCACATCTTTGTCATTAATTATCCTTTTTTCAAACCTGCCCTCTAACGGAATATCGATTAGGTCCCCCATCCTTAGACTCTTGAGACCTGATGCAACAGCTTGTGCCCTTTCGTCATTTTTCTCTAGACCTAGAAGAGACATGAGGTAGGCAGCACCAGTCTTTCCTACTAATTCACCAAAGACGATTCTCCGTCTGTTTCCAACTACACGTGGAGGGATTGGCTCGTATGCAGCCGGGTTTCTTAGAATTGCCGCTAGGTGGGTTCCAGCTTTGTGTTTGTAAGCAGAAGAACCAACAATTGGTTTTGAATCGTATGGTTTTATCGAAGTATAGTCTTCAATTAACCTTGAAAGATCCTGCAACATATCTAATCTAAAATCATTTGGAGACTTGTACAAGTATGTTAATGCTACCGCAACTTCTGCAAGGGGAGGAATTCCAGTTCTTTCACCAATTCCATCAATAGTGGTGTGTATTTGATCAACACCAGCTTCGCATGCAGCAAACGCATTAGCTAATGCAAACCCAATGTCATTGTGAACATGCGCGTCAAGAGGAGTATCAATTTCATTGCGAACCTTTTTTACAAAATTATACATTCCAATGGGCCGTAGTATGCCAACAGTATCGGGTAAACTAATTCTATCCACACCAGCTTCTTCTAGCGAACTACAAACCTGCAACAAAAATTTTGGATCAGCTCTGCTTCCATCTTCAACAGTGAATCTAATTTTCAGACCATGAGATTTTGCATATTCTACAGTCTCCACTGCTCTCTTGAGTGCCTCATCCCGTGAAATTCTAAGCTTATCTTTGAGATGAATGTCAGAAATTCCAAGATATATCGCTACCCATTTTGCATCGCATCTTAATGAAATATCAATGTCCTCCTTCAGTGCTCTACCATGTGATACAATGTCTGCCTTTAGCCCTTGCTTGATTATTGTTCTAGTAGATTCTTCATGATCTTTTGAAATTACTGGAGAAATTTCTATCTGATCAACTCCAAAGTAATCTAGCATCCATGCAATCTGAATTCGTTGCTTGTTTGTAAACGAAACACCTGGATGCTGTTCACCCTCACGTAGAGTACTGTCTAGGACACGTATCTTCTTCGGCTTTTCATCGAACGCGTTGTAGATGTTTGCATAGTAATTCGGATCATTCATTACAGAAATCGATGCTAAATTAAAGGAATATAAACATATTCGTACAGATTTCGTCGAAAAATATTGTTTCTTGTACTGATATAGTTACTACAGCAAATTCTGTTTCGAATCTCGTTTTATGAAACGGTACGAAGAATTATGACCGTATTTGTGTCAATCACGCCAGAAATTTTTCGTAAGGCATCAATGCTGTTATTAATTTCAGCAATGTTTGGTGCGCTAATTATGACAGTAATGTCGTACTGTCCTGTAATTTCATAGACTGTCTTCACGCCTTCGAGCTTTGTGAGTTTGTCTGATACCTTGGATGTGTCTATTGTCGAGTCAACTGATATCAACACAATTGCGCTTGTGGCGTTTTTATCTCCAACTTCTACAGTAAATTTTTTAATCGTACCGTTGTCCACCATGTTTCTCACTCTTCTTCGTACAGCTGACTCGGACAGCTTTAGTTTTTTTCCAATATCCACAAATGATTCTCTAGAGTCATTTCTCAGAAAATTTATAATTTTTTCATCGATCTTGTCGCTAAACATTGTGCCGCTTTTCCTCCCTGGTCAGCAATATATCTAACGTTTCTAAAACCTTTGTGATGTCGTCTTTAGATATAACTAGGGGAGGTAAAAACCTTAGAATATTCCTGCCAGAATAAAGTATTAGAACTCCATTCTTTATTCCATCCAAAATAATATCCTTTACTTGAAACTTTAGCTCCACTCCAATCATAAGACCTTTGCCGCGAATTTCTCGAATAATCCTATGTTTTTCCTTTAGACGTTCCAAACCTTCACGTAGTCTTCGTCCCATCTTTTCTGCGTTTTCAATCAATCCATCCTGTGTTAAAGCTTGAAGTGTTGCAGTTCCAGCCGCACAAGAAAGAGGATTACCACCAAATGTAGAAGAGTGTTCACCTTTGCCCATTACTGCAAGTATTTCTGGTTTGACAAGAGTAGCGCCCATTGGAACTCCCCCGGCGATTCCTTTTGCAATGCACATTATATCCGGCGTTGTGTTCCAATGTTCAGACGCCCACATTCGGCCTGTTCTACCTAATCCAGATTGAATTTCGTCAAAAACGAGAAGGATTCCTTTATCGTCACACATCTTTCGCACCTCCTGCAAAAATCCATTCGGCGCAACGTGAATTCCACTCTCTCCTTGAATTGGTTCCAAGATAATAAAACCCGTATCATCGTCAACAGTTTCTCGCAATGATTCAATGTCACCAAACTTTGCAAACGATGTTTTTTCTACCAACGGCTGAAACATTTTTCTATATTTTGGATTAAACGTCAAAGAAAGTGCACCCATCGACTTTCCATGGTACGAACCATTCATTGCCACCATTCCTTTCTTTCCAGTAAACTTTCTAGCAAATTTTATAGCAGCTTCAACAGATTCAGCACCGCTGTTGTTAAGATGAACTTGCGTTAGACCCTGGGGCGCAACACCAATGAGAGTCTTTAGGAACTCCTCTCGAGTTTTGTTGTAGAGTGAGCTGTGAACAGTAATTATTTTTTCGAGCTGAGACTTTAATGCATTAACAACTCGTTCATTTCTGTGTCCCACTATAGCTACCCCATAACCGCCCATGCAGTCTATGTACTCTTTACCATCTACATCCCAAACATGAGAACCGAGTCCTTTTTCCACTGTAACAGGAAATCTCTGATACAGATTTCCCATAAATTCATCTTCAGTCATTTTTTAATTACCGTACAGTTTTCGTGTGCAATGGCTGCTGATATTGGATTTTCTTTTTGTCCATTTGCTATTATCGCTTCTTTTACCCCCATCTCTAAGGCTTCTGTTGCAGCTAGGATTTTTTTTTCCATACCGAACCCAACCTTTGGTCGAATCTCTTTAGCTTCTGCTAAGGTCAAGTCCATAACAAGTTTTTCATCCATCAGCAAACCGTCTACATTTGTAATGAACAAAACTTTGTCCGCCTGAACTTTACCAGCAACGTACGCAGCCGCTCTGTCTCCGTCTACGTTAAGAAAATCATACTCCTCACTGATCGCAATGGGCGAAATCACAGGAGTGTATCCTTGCTCTAAAAGAGACTTGATAAATTTCACATTTACCTCGGTAATTTTACCCGTATATCCTCCGTCAATTACCTGTTTTCGTCCTTTTTCGTTTACGATGATTAGCTTCTTTTTTCTTTCTGCCTGCAATATTTTGGCGTCAACGCCCGAGAGACCAATCGCATTAACTCCATTTTTTTGTAAAAGACGAACAATTGTTTTGTTGATCCTTCCAGACATTACCATTGTGAAAATTTCTGCAGTTTCTTGGTCGGTGTATCGACTTTTGATTCCACTTGGAGAAACAACAAACTTTGGTTCCTTTCCAAGCTGTTTAGAAACTTTTGTAACCTCTTTTCCTCCACCGTGTACAAGAATCACTCCTTCACTTTCTACTACTTTTTTGATATCGGAAATCGTAGTTGAATGTAGATTATCAACTACACTCCCACCAATTTTGATTGTGATCATTATTACACGGGTGTCAGTGGAGTATATTTAAGACCAGCCATTTCGTCAAAGCCAGCCATGATGTTCATGTTTTGTATAGCAGAACCCGCCGCACCTTTCATCAGGTTGTCAGATGCTGAAAGGATAATCAATCTGTTGTTATCTTCATCCAGCTCAAAGCCGATATCGCAAAAGTTGGAACCAACTATGAACTTTGGATCTGGGAATTTGTATAAACCATTCTTGTCACGAATCAATCGAATGAACTTTTCTTCACCATAAGCTTGGCGATAAAGTTTCCACAATTCTTTTTCATCTATATGGTTTTTCATGAACGTGTGATTGGTACACAAGATTCCACGAACCACATCAACTGCATGTGGACTCATAGAGATATGAATTTTCTTTCCTGCAATCTCACTTAGTTCCTGCTCAATCTCACCAGTGTGTCTGTGTTTTGCTGGTTTGTACGGTCGAATAACCCCAGCTCGCATTGCGTGTGCAGTTCCTGAACCAGAACCTGCACCTGACGAACCAATCTTTGCATCGACAATAATGTGTTCAGTGTCTATGAGATCGTTTCTAATAAGTGGCGCAAGTGCTAAGATAGAAGTAACTGCCATGCATCCTGGGCACGAAACTAGTTGCGCGTTTTTGATTTGTTCTCTGTGCATCTCTGGGATTCCAAAGACAGACTTGGGTAGGTAATCTGGGTGAGGATGTTTCCATCCGTACCACTTGTCATAATCCTTAGGATCATGTAATCTATAGTCTGCACTCAAATCAATGATCTTGATGTCTCTATCGTATAGCGTCTTGACAATTTCTGTCGCGGTACCGTGTGGGACTGCTGTGAAAACAAGATCGCACTTGTCAGACATTTTGTCATAGTCTAATTCAGAAAATGTTAGATCAGTGAATCCTTTCAAGCTGGGATGCACTCTGTGTATGTACTCCCCAGCATGTTGTCGTGATGTTACCATAGTGATCTCCACTTCTGGATGGTTTACCAAAAGTCGGAGCGTTTCTCCTCCCACATAACCTGAAGCACCTACTACGCCTATTTTCATGATAAGTCTCCCTGAACAGTGTAATTTATTTCCTAATGGAATTTACCGCGAACTCTATCATTTCTTTTGGAATGTTTTTTTTCGCAACTTTTACGAGTCCTTTGAATTCCACAGTATTGTTTACTTCATGAACTAACAGACCGCGCTTTTCATCTTCCATAAGATCCACTCCTAAAATTCCACCACCCATGGCCTTTGAGGCCTTTTCAACCAAATCTTCCATTTCACTCGTAATCTCACACAGCTCTGGTTCTGCTCCAAGAGCTATGTTGGTCTTGAATCCACCATCAGACTTTCTGTACATTGCAGCGATTGCTCTACCTCCAATCGAAATCACTCGAATGTCTCTTGGTGGTCGGTTTATCAATTCCTGTAAGTAGTAAATTCTATCGTGAGGGCCATCGGTCAGCTCTCTTATCTCAATAATTGCATCAAGCGTATCCTTGTCTTTAATTTGCATCACTCCTCGACCCCAACTTCCTATGACGGGTTTTATTACGAGTGGAAATCCAACCCTGTCTACATTTTCCATTGCACCGTCCTTTGAAAAAGAAAAATATGTCTTTGGGGTGGGAATGTTATTTTTTTTCAGCAGCAATGACATGAATAGCTTGTTACCGCAGTTATTCGCCACATCAAACTTGTTGATTACAGGAACATCTAGGAACTCTAGACATGCTGTAAAGTGCAGTCCTCTAAAGTAGCTCACACATCGTTCAAGAACTACGTCGCCAAAATCAAAATCACTTTTTTTACTGTCCGTGTTTATTTGAGTTATCTTTGCATCCAGTACAGATGTTTCATTGCCCAGATCTTTTGCTTCTTTCTGTAGTAATTTTTCTTCCAACCTAAGTCGATCAAAAACGATACAAATCTTTGACATTACTCTCCCCAGTCTTCGCCTACGCTTTCTGCTTGCTTAAGCTCGACATTTGATCCTTCTTTTTTTGATATTTCAAAGTCAGCTCCGCAATCAGGGCAGGAAACTATTTCTCCAACCGAGGCATCGTCAGGGATGTTTAGACTCGCATCACATTCTGGGCAGTTCATGTTTCAGTTCACCTTTTCCTTTGTAATTTATTAGCTTCTGTTGACTGCATTCCCCACAATTCAACGAAACCTTTTGCTAATTTTTGGTCAAATGTGGATCCTTTTCCATAAGTTGCAACCTTGTAACTGTACAATGAGTATTTTGATTTTCGACCAACAACCCTCAAGCTTCCATTGTACAGTCTCATCTTGACCGTACCTGAAACCCGTTTTTGGGTTTGATCAATGAATGCATCCAGATCCTTTCGTAGGGGATCCTCCCACAAACCAGAGTAGACCAGCCAGGACCACTCGTCATCTACGAGAGATTTAAATTTATTTTCGTGTTTTGTGTGAACCATTTTTTCAAGATCAGAATGTGCTTCAATCAAACAAGTAGCAGCGGGTGTTTCATAAACTTCACGAGATTTAATTCCCACAACCCTGTCTTCAATATGATCAACAATTCCTATTCCTGCAACTCCTGCCTTTTTGTTGATATACTCAATTAGAGAAATTGGATTTAGATTCTTTCCATCAACTGCAACAGGCACGCCTTTCTCAAACTGTATTTTCAAATAGCTGGGATTTGTAGCCAAGTTTTTTGTCTTTACCCAGATGAAAGCATCACTAGGAGGCTCTTTGTAAGCATCCTCTAACACTCCTCCTTCAATTGCACGGCCCCAGAGATTTTGATCAATACTAAACTTTTTTGCCACGGAATCAATTTTAATTCCATGCTTCTTTGCAAACTGTAATTCTGTTTTACGATCCAAATTCAAATCCCTGATTGGTGCAATGATTGGTAGATTAGAACCAGAACTGAACGTTACATCGAACCGCACTTGGTCATTTCCCTTACCAGAGCAACCGTGTGCAAGTGCAGTTACCTTTTCTTTTTTTGCAATCTCCAGTACCTTTTTTGCAATTAGTGGTCGCGCGAGAGCTGTTGCCAAACAATATTTTTTTTGATAAAGTGAATTCGCTTTGATGGAAGGAAAAATAAAATCACTTACGAATTCTTTTTTCGCATCAACGTTGTAATGCTTTTTCACACCGAGCTTTTTTGCTTTTGCAGCAATCTTTTTTTGATCATCACCCTGTCCAACATCTACTGTAACTGTGACAACATCCATGTTGTATTTCTCCTGCAAGTACTTGACAACAACCGAGGTGTCTAAACCCCCAGAGAATGCAAGTATAGCTTTTTTGGACATGATGGATCTCACTGACTATATTTTCAAATTTATCTTTTGTGTTATGTCGCCTCAATTTTTTTTGTCAACAAATTTCTGGCCTGAATTTTCTCATAGCTCAAGCTAAAATTCGAGTATTATTTATCCGCCTGCTATAACACTGTTTTATGAATTTTAGATCAGCGATAGCTGCAGGAATCATAGGCGTTGTAACAGTGTCAATAGCTCTTGCTGTATTTACCTCTGAACAGGACGACAAAGACAAAATTAGATTAGCATTTTTTCCCAACGTCGGTCACGTCGTTCCAATCATTGGTCTAGAACAAGAAATCTTTTATGAAAAACTTGGAAACGAAACAATAGTTGAAAAAAAAATTTTTGATAGCGGCCCTCAAGTGATTGAATCTTTCTTTGCACGCGCCATTGACGTGGCGTATGTTGGTCCAGGTCCTGCCATTAACGGATTTTTGAAATCAGAAAACCACAATATTGTAATTTTAGCTGGTGCGGCTTCTGGTGGCGTAAGCTTTGTTGTACATCCTGACTCGGACATTCAATCCGCTGCTGATTTTTCTGGAAAAAGAATTGCCGCGCCACAAATTGCTAATACACAAGACGTCTCACTCCGTCACTACTTGTCCGAACATGGTTTTACCACAGCTGAAAAGGGCGGTTCTGTGGTTGTTTTGAATATTTCTAATCCTGAAATTTATACACTTTTTATAAAATCTGACATTGATGCTGCTTGGGTACCGGAACCATGGGCAACTATTTTTGTTGACGAGCTTGGAGGTAAAAGATTATTCTACGAAGAGGAGCTTTGGCCGGAAAACAGATTCGCGTCAGTTCTGCTTGTTGCAAGAGCCGACTATGTCGAGAGCAATCCAGAAATTATTCAAAAATTATTGCAAGCACACTACGATACCATACAATGGATTAACTCTAATCCCGAACAAACTGGGAAAATTTTTAATGAATTTGTAAAAAGAGAACTTGGCAAAGCATTTCCTGATTATATTATTTCAGAAGCACTAACTCACATAGAGATTACCTCCGACCCAATTCCAACCTCAATTCACATCTTTGCCGAGAGAGCTGACTCGCTTGGTTACTTGGGTAGAGATGGTTATAGTCTTGAAGGAATTTTTTATGACACAACCCCTAATGAACAAAAGACAGAGGTTTAGTTGAAAGATGGTCAAGCTAGAGGCAAGAAACATTGTAAAATATTTTCAGCACGATGATTACAAGCTCAAAGCACTAGGTGGAGTAAACCTCAAAATTCAAGAGGGCGACTTTGTTTGTATTGTTGGACCTTCTGGATGTGGCAAGTCTACATTTCTTCGAATAGCAGCTGGATTAGAAAAACCTGAGGAAGGAGATATTCTCTTTGATGACAGACCTGTCACCAACACTGGTCCAGAAAGGATCATGGTTTTTCAGGAAGGTGCGCTGTTTCCATGGCTTAAGGTTATTGATAATGTAGAGTTTGGGCTAAAAATTGCAGGAATTCCATCAGACGAACGCTCACAAATCTCACAACGGTATCTCGACATGATGCAGCTTACAAGATTTGCAAACTCGTACACATATCAACTTTCAACTGGAATGAAACAGCGAGTTGCAATAGCGAGGGCTTTGGTATTGGATCCTGACGTTCTGTTGATGGATGAACCATTTGCGGCATTGGATGTACAAACACGAGAGCTATTATTGGTTGAGCTGCAGATTGTCTGGCAAAAAACAAAGAAGACTATTGTGTTTGTAACTCACAATGTTGCAGAGGCCGTAGTTCTCGGAACCAAAGTTGTTGTGTTTACTAACAGGCCAGCTGTTGTAAAAAAAGAGGTATCGATTGATTTTCCTCGACCGAGACTTGTTGAAGATCAAAAACTTGTACCACAACAGCAGGAAATCCTTGCAGAACTAAAACCCGAAGTTAAAAAGAGGATGGAATCAGAATGAGTAAGCATTTAACTGCAAAGAAAATCATTTTTTACGTTGCCATATTGGCGGTCTGGCAGGCAGTTGCAGATGCTAACTTTTGGCCAAATGAAATCTTTCCATCTCCGTGGGAGGTTATGCAAGACTTGGGGTACGGAGCAGCTGACGGAAGCCTATTCTACGGCATAGGCACTAGCATGTTGAGGCTGATTGTCGGTCTTGCAATTGCGATAGCTGGCGGAATCACTCTTGGAATTTTCATGGCTAGGATGGAAACGGTCAACCAAACAATTGGTTCACTAGTGCTAGGACTGCAGTCTATTCCATCAATTGCTTGGGTTCCATTGGCGTTAATTTGGTTCGGTGTGTCTGATGCAGGAATTATCTTTGTGACAGCGATTGGCGCAATCTTTGCTGTTACAATCAATACGTATACAGGTGTGAAGAATATTGACCCGCACTATATTGAAGCAGCACAAAACATGGGTGCGAAAGGAAGTCAGCTCATTACACTGGTTTTGATGCCAGCTGCGTTTCCCTACCTGATTTCAGGTTTTAAACAAGGTTGGGCGTTTGCATGGCGAGGTGTTATTGGTGCCGAGATTTTGTTTTCGTTCTTGGGATTAGGATTTTTGTTGAATGTTGGTAGACAGACAATTGATGTTTCTCAAGTGATTGCTGTAATGGTAGTAATAATGGGGATTGGCATCTTGGTTGACGGCCTTGTTTTCAAGAGATTGGAAAACAAAGTCATGTCAAGATGGGGACTGCGGTAATTCTTTTTTAATTTTTAACGAAACTGCAAACGCGCACACAATTATTGCAATTGCAAAGTACATCACAGCAGTATAGCCGTACGAAAACGCAATTGCACCAGCTATTAGAGGTCCAACCACTGTAGCAATGGACAGAGTAGAGCTGAATATTCCAGTTGAGGTTGACTTTGGGTTATGTGCCATCAGATGAAAGTTGCCACCTATGAACAAAAATGCCCATGTGCCTCCCACCAACGCCATAAAGGGCATTGCCATCCACCATTCTGTAATGAAAACCAAACCAACAAACACGAAGGTTGTCATACCTATCCCAATCTTGAATTTTGTAACGTTTGCAATTCTGATTTTACTTGCCATCAAAGTCATTATCACAAAGGCTGTCACAGTATTGAAAACATACACAATTGAGATCTGGTAGAGCTCTGCGCCAAACTGCTCCATTAGCATTATAGGCAAAATCATCCAGACGGAGCTTGCTCCGATATGACGTAATAACAGCGACAAGAACAGAAATTTGTTTTTAACAATTATGCTTTTCATAGTTCCAGGTTTCAGCTCCTGTTTCGATGTAATGTTTGGCAGCTTTGCAGTTAGTACAAGTCCAACCAAAAACAAGCCGCTTGCAACCAAAAAGATGAGCTGAGTGTCATTTGCAAGACCTGCTGCTACTATTCCTGCCAGCCAACCAAGTGCTTGAAATGAAACCACGGAAGCTACTTTTCGTTTGTCTTCACCAGCTTCATATGAGTAGGCCAGCATTGCGGGAATCATTATTCCTGTTGTGATGCCTGCACCAATTCTTGCTAGTAAAAGCAACGAAACATCATCAGCAAAATAGTGCAGACCAAATGTTACTGCACAACCAATGAATCCAATTCGAATGAAGAGAAGCCGTTTTCCTTTTTTGTCAGACACTCGACCAAAGTAAAGTTCTGATAAAATCTGCGCAAAGGAAAATGATGCAACAATAACTCCAATCTCAAAAAGAGATTCTGTCACTCCCATTGCAATAATTGGCATAAAGACGAAGGTTATTGCAATTCCTGTGTGCTGGAAAAATGTAGTTCCTCTAACTAAATTATTAATACTAAATTGTTGCAATTTGACTTCAACTATTTTATTTTTTTGCCTAATTTGAAATAATCTACTTTAATTTCTGTCTTGCAAGCTCCGCTCCTTGTACGAGTGATTTAATTTTGTTAAAGGCAACAGTTCGAGTTCTTGTCCTCAATCCACAATCTGGATTTACATAAATTTTTGTTGGATCACCCAATGCCTTAGATGCATACAAAATTCTATCGCGTACAAGTTCAGGAGATTCAATATCATTAACATGTACGTCTGTGACTCCTATTCCAATCTCTCCCTTGAAGCCGTGTTCTTTGAAAAGTTTCAAAACTTGAAAACCTTTCCGTGCTTTGTCACTTGATCCTAAATTCCATGTGTCACGGTTTGCAAATTCCAGTGTATACTGCTGTACTTTTATTTCTGACATCTGTGGAGCTAAAACTTTGTAGTCATTTCCTGAAAAACACGCGTGAACCACTATTTTTGCATTTATTCCTTTTACCGACTCGTTAATTGATTCTCTGAAAATATCCATCTCAGAAGGGTGTGACGTTCCAGCTGGTTCATCAATCTGGACAATCTTAGCTCCCAACTTTACAAGGTCCTTAATCAAAGGTCGAAGAACTTTTTTTGCTAGTGCAATTACCAATTCTTCCTTTGACTTATAATATTCATTATATGACCAATCAGCAAGAGTATATGCACCAGTAACAGGAACCTTGATCTCTTTTTTGGTGTTTTCTTTCACAAACTTGAATTCGTTTTTATAAAAATTTTTTTTATAATTAACTGGACCAATAATCCGCGCCTTATTGTAATACTTGTTGTCCCATGATCTTATTCTTCCAGCAAACTCAAATCCTTCAATGTATCGTACAGGTTCCTCATACATCTCGACTCTGCGAACCTCGCCATCATAAACAATGTCCAGTCCCAAATCTTCAAGGGCTTTTATGTTTTCTAGAGCCGCGTTGTTTCTTGCCTTGATTTTTTCTTTGTTAGATATGTCAGGACTTTTTACTGATTTTAACAACCAAGATGGTTTTTTCAAACTTCCAATCTCTTGTGTCGGAAATAATTTAGACATCTTTAACTCCTCTTGCAATTTCTCCTAGAACTAGGATTTTTTCATTAGCAAATTTTTTTGGTATATATTCCAAGTCAAAGTTAGTACTAACAAAGACCTCTCTTGGTCTCGTTTTAGAAACAATCTGATTAATCTCAGAAATGGATTTGTTTTTATTTTCAATTTTTGTTGTGTAAGAGTTTACTAATCCAATTGTAAGTGATTTTCCTGAAAAACTATGTTTCTTGATGGCAGAAATTGGAGTAGTTGTAGTATCAAATCCCAACCCAGAAACTGGTAAATCTAAAAGCTTATCAATTTTTTTGGAGACATCCCCAAAATAAAAATGAAGAATAGTTTTTGCCTTAACTCCACGTGTCAGTATGTCAAGTCCTTCTTTTACCAAATTAAAATCAATTTTATTGTTGTATGCTATGGATGGTCCAACAAGTTGGATTAGCTTAAAACCTGCTTTTACTAATGTTACTGCTTCTTTATGGAGCATCTTTGCAAGCTCTAACACAAACTCATCTTTGTTTTTATGCTTTGAACTCAAATGTCTATCTGCAAAAGTATATGGTTCTGGCATACACACTGCCCTATTTTTTGGTAAAAGCGACATAGCCAAGTTTGATTTTATTATTTTTCCGCTAGTTGCAATTCCATTTTCAAAAGATAATTTCCTGTAAAATGTATTCATCTCGTAAATTCTATTTAGTGCAGCTGGTTTCACCGACTTTAATTGGGAAAATGGCCTGAAGATATCATCCCATCTCAAAAGCGGGTCGGACACATAGCCTAACTTCGCCTTTTTCTGTTGGGTTATGTACCCTTTTGTCTCCTTTTGAAAAAGAGATGAAAGATTTGATGTGTGCTTTCTTGTTGCTTCAATAAGTTCTTCTGATCTAGGATATATCCCCAACGTATAAGATGAAATCAAATTGCTAACTTTGTAAGGGTTTTTTGGACCCCATTAAAATCATTTGGGGATGTGATGAGAACATTTGTTGTCAGGTCATGTATCTTTTTAATAAAATCAAATACATTTTCTTCATAATTTGACCAATCCAACTTTAGGAATTGCGCTGATTTCAAATTCTTGTCGGATGGAAACAAAACAATTGGAATAATTTTGAAACCATGTGGTTTCAATAGAGACACAAGATTAGAAACTTGATCAACCGATTCAACAACTTGAGTTATAAAACCAATTGGTTTTGCATCAATCTTTTTCTGAATTTTTTTAAAGTCAGGATTTGCAGGCAAGGACAAGAAAAGATCAATTTTTTTATCAAGTTCTAATTCCTTCAAATGCTTCACTACCTGACTTGGTATCAAACCAGAGTCTTTTGAATTATCAGGAGATGCATCTCCTTTTAGAATTAAAACTCCATTCACTCCCAGTGTTATCGCATCATTAACAATTTTTTCAATTTCGGTAAGATCATTATCTCTAACTCGAACACTGATAGTTATTTTCATATCTGGAAAATTTTTCTTAATTGATTTACTAGCTACAAGTGGGGAAACTCTTTTTGTTCCTAAAACTGAATCAGTAACATGAACACCATCACAACTTTTACTTATTTCAGATATTCTTTCGTTTAATTTTTCAAGTAAATTTTCACGTTCATCGTCAGATAGAGTCTTGTCTTTTGGTAATTTGGGAGGATTTACCTCGTAAATTATTGTCATGAAGATTTTTCAAATTTACTTGATTAAAACCTTTGAATGATAAACTCAATAAACAATCAGTGTTCTTTATCCGTTATGACACTAGAAGAAATTAGATCATTATTATCCACCGATTTATCCCCAAAACTAAACCATGATGGTTCCAACCTTGCTTCTGTTTTAGTTGTAATTCATGGGACAGTGCCCAAAGTTTTGATGACAAAAAAATCTAAAATATTAAAAATTCACGCTGGAGAAGTTTCGTTTCCAGGTGGAAAACTGGATAAATCAGATGATGATCTTCTATCTACTGCTTTAAGAGAAACAAAAGAGGAAATTGATCTTGAAATTAAACGAGAACAAATTACAGGACAATTAAACTCGGTGCATACACTAAATTCTGATTTCACAATCACTCCTTTTGTAGCAGTAGTTGATGACCTAACCACTCTAAAACAAAATTTTGAAGTAGAATCTATCTTAAACATCCCAATTATTCCATTTTTAAAAACATTGGAAGATGATCCAGACACAAATCATAAATCAATTCAAGAAATGCATATTTTCAAATTCAATGAATACATTATCTGGGGCGCATCAGCTAGAATCTTAAAACAAATTGTAGATATTTTCAAAAATAATAAATTGATTTGATATTCAAATACAATTTTTTAGTTTCAATCTGAGGTTCATTTAAAAAGAGCTTGACCGACCTGAATTTTTATGGCTGCACGTAAATCGTCTCCGAGGAAAATTCGACTCATAAAAAAACAAAAGCAAGCCTCAGCTGTTCCAGCGTGGATAATTCTTAGAACAAAAAGAGCAGTTAGAACAAACCCAAAAAGAAGAGCTTGGAGAAAAACTGACGTGGAGGTAGGTTAGTTGTCACAAGAACTAGAAAGGGTTTACACAATTAACTTAGGCAAAGTTTTACTTTCTCCAAATAATCGACGCTCGAAAAGAGCAATAAACATGATTAGAGAATTTGCTCGACATCATATGAAAACTGAAGATGTTAAAATTGATGAAGAATTAGCTCATCAAATATGGAAACGAGGAATTAGGCATCCTCCTAGAAAAATTAGAGTAATGATGACAAAAACAGATGAAGGCTTTGTGTTAATTTCACCATACGAAGAAGAAGAATTAGAAACTAAAGTTGAACCAAAAGAGAAATCAAAGAAAACTACTGCTAAAGAAAAGCTAGCAGAGAAATCAAAGAAAACTACTGCTAAAGAAAAGCTAGCAGAGAAACCAAAGAAAACTACTGCTAAAGAAAAGCTAGCAGAGAAACTAAAGAAAGCTACTGCTAAAGAAGAGCCAGCAGAGAAACCAAAGAAAGCTTCTGCTAAAGAAGATCTAGTAGAGAAACCAAAGAAAGCTTCTGCTAAAGAAGAGCTAGTAGAGAAACCAAAGCTTGCCGATTTTGTAGACCCAAAGAAAGGTACACAACACTATATTGATAGATACAACAAAGAAAAAAAGTACAAAGCTTGGTTTGACAAAAACTATCCAAACTTAACCATTGAAGAAGCTGTTGGATTGAAACCAACAAAAACAAAAGAAAAACCCAAAAAAGCACCAACTAAAGAAGAAAAACCAAAAAAGAAATCTAATTAAAAGTTATTTTATTCTAATTGATATAAATCAAAATTGCAGTTAATGCTGCATTCTGGATCATCCCAGTCAAGTTGATTTTCTTTTGGAATCATACCCAGAGGATCATACTTGTCAAATTTAGTTTCTCCTTGAACAGTTGAAAGCATTACTACTCTCGACTCTTTAGATGAAACAGTTGACATCTCGATTTGTGCTCCTTGTTCGTTCAAAACACTGCTAGAAATGTCAGCAATACTGTTTAACATGCCCACTGAAGCATTGTTTCCTCCAATTACATACAAAATTGAATGTTTAACGCTGTTTGGAGGCATATTTTCATAGAGCATCTTCATGGAATCCTTCAACGAGGTTTCTAAATCTATCTCTGTTTTGCCTGTAGTTAAGAGCAGTGTTTCTTTAGAGATTGATGACTGTTTTAATGAATCAACCACATGTAACATTGCAGAGTTGGTAATTTCATAGCAATCATCTAGTACTATGTTTGGATTACTTTGTAGCAAACCATCATTGTCAACAACAATTGTGCAATGTGAATTTGCGCTAAGTCTCTTTAGGGCAATTCCAGAATTAAAAATTCGATCTTTTTCATATTTGAAAGGCATTATTGCAAAGGAGAACACGTTTTTGTTGGCCTCCTTACATAACTGAGAAATTATTGGTGCCATTGCAGAACCTGATTTTCCTGCTAGATTGGCGAAAAGAATCACCGTGGAATACTTTGAAACTTCAGCCATTATTTCAGATTCAGATTGTGTAGTTGCGCCCCTAATCAGCTGAACTGTAGGATTGATTATTGGTTTTGTAGAAACATGGATCGAGGGGCAATCTGAACTAAGATCATTCTGGTCATTACTCACTATTAGACAATGGGCATTGAGAGACTTTGTGGCTTTCTTTGCTAGCTTTGAACCTGCTCCACCTATACCCACAATTAAGATTGGCTCGGAAAACTCAAAACTCATTTCTATCCTTTTCTATTTTGTATAAAAAACCTTCTTACGTAGCTTTAATCAGATCTAGGATCTAAAAATTTTAGCTTGCGATCTTTCCAAGAAGACTGTGAGTAGTGGCGTCAACAATTTCTACAGAATGTTTTTCACCAATTTCCACAGACTCCTTTACAAATATCGGTTTGTAGGCAAAGTTTCTACCCTTGATGGCTCTATCGGTACGTTCATCAAATAGAACATCGCCATTCCAACCAATCCAGTCTTGATTATTTTTCAGAGAGATTCTCTCAATAAGATCAGATAGTATTTTGCTTCTACGCTTGACCTCTGAAACCTCAACCTGATCCCATTCTGCAGCATCTGTTCCAGGCCTCCTGCTATACCTAGACAGGTTCACTATATCTGGCTCGGTCCCTTCCAAAAGCTCTACAGTTTTTTGAAAATCATCCTCGGTTTCAGTTGGAAAACCAACAATGATGTCTGTTGAAACGGTAAATTTGGGGAATTTAGTTCTAAATTTTGTTATAATATCTCTAAAGGTTTCTGACGTGTGACCTCTTTTCATTTCATTTAGAACTCTATCACTTCCACTTTGTACAGGTACATGTAAGAACTTGAAGACTTTGTCATCCTCAAATGATGTTAGTAATCCATCACGAATCCTTGGCATATACATAGGGTTCATCATGCCAACTCTTACTTTGAAGTCTTTGGCAATCTCACAAACAGAGTTAATCAGTAACGGCAAGTCTGCACCAATATCAAATCCATAACAACCATTATCTGTAGATGTAAGCCAAACTTCTTTACACCCATCATCAATTTCACTTTTTACTTGTCGAACGATATCTCCAATTCTGTAACTTGTTAAATCACCTTTGGAAAGTTTGGTCTGACAAAAGGTGCATTCACTCATGCAACCATTAGAAATCTCCACAATCCCAATTGTAGGGTTTAGTCTGACCTTAGGAAGACCAACTTTGGAAACATCGATATCATCAAGAGCTACTACCCTCTTTCCTTTCAAAGTTGAATTGATAACATCTAGTGTTTTCCCTAAGGAATTTGGACCCAGTAGGCTTGCTTCTTGTGTAAGTTTTTCAACTGTGGTTCTTTCAGCTTTTGGGAAACAGCCAGCCACCACGAGTGGTTTTGATTTTAGGCTCTTGATGCGATGGATCATCTTGTTAGCAGTAACATCTTTCACAGAACATGTTACAACAAGATTCAAGTCTGATTCAGATGAGCTATCTGCAAGTGTGTGACCTCCATTAACCAGTAGACCAGAAATCATCTCTGAATCTGCAAAGCTTGCAGAACAACCGTATGCTTCTACCCAAATTTTTGCCATGTCTTATTTGAAAAGAGAATCCACTTGTTTGTTTGTCAAGAGTTTTTTTGAAACAACTAGTTGCCGAATAGTTTTACCAGTTTTGAGAGATTCTTTAAATAACTCGGCTGATTTTAGGTATCCAATTTTAGGCGCAAGTAGGGTTACAATTACAGGGCTGATTTCAATATCTTTTTGTAATTTTTTCTTATTTGAAGAAATCCCATCAATCAAATTTGCAGAAAAGATCGGCAAGAAATTTTTCAACATGTCTGTGGATTCTAAAACACACTTGGCCATTCCTGGCAACATTACATTCAGTTCAAACTGTCCGCCTTGGGCTGCATGAGCAACTGCAGTATCATTTCCTATGATGTTAAAACAGATCATGTTCATACATTCCGCAAGAGAAGGGTTTACTTTTCCTGGCATTATTGATGAACCTGCGTGAACTGCTGGAATTTCAATTTCTGCCAGACCTGCGATGGGACCTGAAGCCATTAATCTAATATCATTTGCAAGTTTGTTTATTTCCAGAGCCAAGTTTCTAAGAGTAGCAGATAGATTTGAGACTGCAAATTTACTTTGTAGTGCATACTGCATATCTTTTTCTGGTTTAAGTGGTAGCTTTGAAATTTTTGCGAGTTCTGTAATTGCAACTTTTCTATATCCTCTAGGCGTATTTGCACCTGTACCAACCGCAGTCCCACCTAGTGCAACGCTTAGTAATTCATTTTTAGCATCAGCAATTGCATTACGTGCTTTAGAAATAGATGTAGAGTAAGCTGCAAACTCACTTCCTAATGTGACAGGAAGAGCATCCATGAGATGAGTTCTTCCTATTTTTTTATAAGTTGAGAATTGTTTAGCTTTTTTATTTAATGATTTTATCAAGCCATCAATTGCTGGAATTGTTTCTTTTAGGTTAATCAAAATTGCAACATGCATTGCAGTTGGAAAAGTATCGTTACTTGACTGTGACATATTCACATGATCATTTGGATGCAAAAACTGGTACTGACCTTTCTTTTTGTGAAGAACTTGAAGAGCAACATTTGAAACAACTTCGTTTGTATTCATATTGAATGCAGTACCTGCTCCTGAGTTGATAGCATCAACAACAAACTCGTTTAGATATTTACCTGAAAGAATTTTATCACAAGCTTGTACAATCGCCCTTCCACGTTTTTTGTCAATTGCACCTGCTTTGATGTTTGCAACTGCTGCAGAATGTTTAATCATTACAAATGATTTTATTAAATTTGGATGAGCCGTGTTTCCAGTAACACGATAATATTTTATCGCTCTACCAGTGAATGGCCCATAATACCTATCAGCTGGAATTTTGACTTTGCCAAGAGAATCTTTGTCTGTTCTAAACTTCATTTCGACTTTGATATTTTTTACTAGTATTCATTCTTTTTTGAGGCGGTTCAAATTTTCACAGCTCGAAGCTAAGAGGAGCTATTATATACTGTATTTTGATCTCAGATCGCAATGAATAAGCGTTACACAATGATATTTTCCGTTGTTGCAGTCGCAATAATGGGAGCAACGCTATTCGGAAGCACATACACACAAACCCAAATCACAGGAACTACACTCGATGTTTCTAAAATGGACGTCGATGTAATGCAACAGATCCGTGATATGGGTGGACTAAGACTTGTAATGCCACAAGCATTTGCAGAAACTGATTGCGCTATACTTGAAGCATCTGGACGAAATGTTGTCGAATTCAACGTAACTGGTGAAAGTGTTGAGCTACAAATCCTAGGTGGAAAAACGTACTCAGCTATGACATTTAACCAACAGGTTCCAGGCCCAACCCTAAGAGTTACTCAGGGCGACGTCGTAAAAATGACACTAACCATTCCAGCTGATGAAGTTACTGGACACGGTAATGATATGCACGCATCACAGATAAGTTCAACAAACTTTGGCTCCGTTATGCCTGGAGAATCAAGGACATTCTGTTACATTGCTGAATCTGCTGGTGTCTTCAAATACCACTGTTCTGGTATCGACTTGATTGGAATGGACCAACATGTTCTTTCGGGCATGTATGGAATTGCCATTGTTGATCCCGCTAAAGGATACAAGAAACTAATGGTAGAGAAGACTAGTGGCAGCGGTGTGATAGACAGACAATTCTACGATGCTGATGCATTAGAGTTTACAATACAATACAATCAGCTATACTTGACTGACGACGGCCTTTATGATCAAGGAGCAATGTTCAAACATCACAACACAGCAACAGTTGTCAACGGACAGCAATTTGGATACTTGCCAAATATGCTCCACAACAAACTTGTGAATGGTGATGAAAACATAAACATTGTAAAAGTAATACAACCATGGAACGATCTTGACTTGATGCAATACCAATCACAACCACTCTATGTAGAGACAGGTCAACATGTGAGGTTCTTTATTGAAAATCAAGGTAACGAACCAGTATTTTGGCACGTTGTTGGAGAAATCATTGACAGGGTCTCACAAGGAAACAGAGTACAATCAGCAGCTACTGAGACATGGTTACTTGGCGGTTCACAAAACATGATAGTAGATATGGTGTTTGATGAACCAGGAGTCTACATAATGGTAAACCATGACTATGCAGCCATATACACAGGCGCAGCTACAGTAATTGTTGCAGGTGATCCATTTGGGTTGAATCCAACATTGGTTGATTTAGGTATAATTCCAGAACCAGTTACTTCATACGCATATGTGTTAGGTAATCCAAGTGATGCTGTCCCACCAATGGGAATGAATAGCATTGCACACCCAGCAGTAAATATTCACGGTGTGTTCACTAACGAAGTTGCTTCTGAATTGAAAGCAGATGGTGTAATCCCATTATGGGAAGTTATACCAACACTACCAATCTGGTAGCCCACTTTTTTCTTTTTCTTTTTTTATCTCATAATGATTATATTCCATGAATAAAGGCAGATTTGCATGAGCTTTAATGAATCAGTTTTAATTTGTGATGAAGTAGCTCCACTGCTAAACAAAATTTTGAAAGATAATGGTTTGAAAGTTACATACGAACCTGCAATTACATCAGATCAAATTAAAGAAAAGATTAGCCAGTACAATATTGTCATAGTTCGAGGCAGAACAAAACTCACTAAAGAATTAATTGAAAAAGCAGACAATTGTAAAATTATTGCGCGAGTTGGAGTTGGCCTAGATAACATTGACGAAGACGCTGCAAAAGCAAAGAACATTCGAGTCATCAATGCAGTTGAAGCAGCAATGACAGCTGTTGCTGAACTTGTTTTAGGTTTAATGCTTGCACTGGCAAGACAAATTCCAAGAGGCAATAACGGAATACGAAATGGTGAATGGTTGAAAAAAGAACTAAAGGGAACTGAGCTAAAGGGAAAGTATCTTGGACTAATTGGATGTGGAAACATAGGTAAACGACTAGGTAGATTGGCAAGAGGCCTCAACATGAACATAATTGGGTATGATGTAATACCTATTGATGAAGAGTTTTCAAAAGAAGTAGGATTAATGAAAACTGATTTGGACACGCTTCTACAAAGTGCTGACTATGTTTCAATGCATGTTCCATTGTTAGATTCTACACACCACATGATTGATGCCACAAAATTGTCATTGATGAAAAAAACTGCTAGAATCATTAACACGTCAAGAGGTGGAGTGATCGACGAAGATGCACTTTATGAGGCAATTAAGAACGGAAATTTAGGAGGGGCTGCACTAGATGTATTTGAAAATGAACCTGCTACTAACACAAAACTTGCCACTCTTGATAACGTAATTTTGACTCCTCATATTGGCGCTCAGACAAAAGAAGCTCAGTCCTTAGCTGCAAATGTTATAGCAGAAAAGATAATACAGATTCTTAGAGGTGTGATTTAGTAATGATTCAGAAAATAATGCTATCTATGATTGCACTTGTTATATTATCTCCAGCCTATGCGTTTGCTGCGCCAGGAACGATTGCAGTTGATTTGGATGGAATCTCTGTTGATGTTAGTTATGACGCTGATGGTGTTGAAGTTTTAAGTGTTCAATCTGATTTAGAATTTATCTCACTACTTTTTCAAGTTAAAGTAACTGGCTCACCAGGAATTCTGGAAATAACTTTGGATAGAAACTTTTTAGATGCAACATTTGAAGGCGTGGATGATGAATTTTTTATAATCACCGATGGTTTTGATGAACCTACATTTGAAGAGGTTGAAACTACCTCAGAACTTCGTACTTTGAGAATTGTATTAGCACCTGGAACTGAAGACCTTGAAATATTTGGTACAGTATTTGGTGAACCGGAATCAGCACCAGAAGAGGTTACAGAAGAACCAGAAACAGTGGTTGAAGAACCAGAAGAGGTTACAGAAGAACCAGAAACAGTGGTTGAAGAACCAGAAGAGGTTACAGAACCTAAAACGCAGTGTGGTCCTGGAACCGTTCTAAAGAATGGAGTCTGTGTTTTAGAGGACAAATGTGGTCCTGGAACAGTACTTCAAGATGGTGTATGTGTACTAACAGCTAGTTCATCAACAAGCGGTTCAATTGTATCTAGAGACTTTATTGTTGGTGCTGGAGCAGCTTTGGGCATTGCACTACTTTTGATAATTATCTTTGCAGCAATTGGAAGAGCTAACAGAGAAAAACAGTCTTAATTGAAATTTCTATTTTAAAATTAAATTACTTCAAACCAATTCTTTAATAAAAACTAAAAAAGTGATCAGAAAAACGAGTAGATTCATGTACAGATATTAAAGGGGAATTTGGAAATGCCGATATGCCTTCTAGTAGGGAAAAAGTTTGGTTGAAACTTTTGCACGAAAATGCTCCGGAGATACGAGACAGAGTTGTACAATGGAGAAAACAAAATGCTGTCACGAGAATTGACAAACCTAGCCGTATCCAAAGAGCTAGAAGACTTGGCTACAAAGCAAAACAGGGAATTATTGTCATTAGAATGCGTGTAGGAACAGGAGGCATGAGAAGGAAAAGGCCTAGAAGTGGTCGAAGACCTAAGCATCTTGGTGTTACTAGAATTAAAGCAGATGTTAGTATGAAGCAAGTAGCTGAAAATAGAGTTTTAGAAAGATATCCAAACATGAAGTTACTGGGTTCATATTTTGTTTACAAAGATGGAATGCATTATTGGTTTGAAGTTATTTTAGCAGATCCCTCTCATCCAAGCATTGCCAAGGATAAGGAACTTCGTAAAAGAGTTCTTCTAAGTGTAGCATAGAGTTGAAGCTAACTGTATTATTCATAATTTTACTAGTTCTACCATTTTCTCCTATCGCTTTTGCACTACTTGGAGATAAAACTGGCTTTGTGCAACGCCTATCAATAGAAACAGGTGGTTACAATTTTGAGGTGAAGACGGTTTCAAGTTTTGACATAACAGATTACGAATTCAACAGTGATGAGAAAAGATTAACAATGTTCATTTCAAGCACAGTACAAAATAATTTGGTCGAAATTCAAATTCCAAAGAATTTGATAAGTGGTAATTTTACATTTTATCTAAATGATGAACAAATAGAAGCTGATGTAAAAGGTAATGAACGAATTTCTTTTATCATGCTAGAATTCCCAGGTGATGGTTTTCACAAACTTGACATCATCGGAACCACGTATTTGCCAGAATTTTCTACTATTGCATCCCTAATTTTAGCAACCTCTCTGATTGGGATCCTATTTTTAAAAAAAATCAATAAAAGAATTATTTATTAACTAAAGATTGAATCATTGGCTCTACATTCCCTTGACCACCAAATGAAATATCTCTGAGAATGCCTTTTCTGTCCACAATTATGGACGAAGGTGTTCCTTGTAAAGAATACATTTCAAAAGTTTCTGCCTCATACTCTTTTGAATTCATATGGTCTTTCGTTCGCTGAATGATTTGTTTTTTGTAGTCATCTGGCTGAGAATCAAAATTTGGAATCTGATTGTAGATGAATTCCATTATTCTTTCCTGGTTGATGTCTTCTGCTGTTTTTTTGAGCGAGTCCATACCAACCGGGAACGGAATTTTGTATTGCAGCTTACTGTCATCTAATTTGCCATATTGAATTAGTGCCTGTTTTGTATCACCAATCACTTCCCCTGTTTGAAGCAGGAGTTTGAGATTGTCTAGTGTATTTTTATCAAAATCTTCAAAGGCGGTTGCAACTCCCAAGACTCTAACCCCATCATCTTTGAATTTGTTATAGATATTGATGGCTTCTGGGATGCCATGTAAAAAGCATCCAGGACAATTTACTTGAAAGACTTCGACCAGAACAACATGATCCTTCTCTTGATCAAAGTTAGTTTCTAATCCTTGAACCCATTCAGACACTTTGAGATTGGGTGCTTTTTCACCAATTTTTACCCTCATGTATTAATTTGACAAATTTTGTATTAAAAAGATAGCGAAGTAGTTACGTTTTCATTATCAGAATTAACAGTTCGTATCAAATGTAATTCAGGTCTAAACGAATTTATCGATAGAGTAAAAAGAGAACCCTCCTCGTCGTCGTCTTAAAATGTGATATAACTAGCCTTATGATGTGAATTAATTTGCTCTTACTTCAAGAGTGTCCATTATAGTTTCTAGTTTCTCAGGTTCGTACGGTTTTGGAAAATATTCACGTGCTCCAAGTTCGAATAACCTCTTAATACCACTTTCATTTTGATTTGCTACCGTTTCTACTATCACCTCTGTGCCAGGATGGATCTCAAGAATTTTCTTTAAGACCACCGGTGCATCGAGGTCTGGTAAATAATAGTCCAAGAAGACAACAGGCACAATACCTGATTCAACCAGTTCTTGAAATTTCTGTAATCCTAAAGTGCCATTCTCGCAACAGTGAATTTTTCGATAACCAAGTTTTTTCAAATAGTCAGTAAGCAAAAGTGCTAGAGGCTTTGCGTCTTCGATAATTAAAACATCCATGTCATGTAGGCTTTTCAGCATGCGGGTGTTACACACAACAGAAACATAACAAGTATGGAATTTTTTGTCCAAAATTGGTTCCAAAACGGAAAAATACAGCAAAATCAGGTTCTATTTTCAACCGTGTGCGTAATCATTACTAAGATTACGCAGTCTCAGTGACAGCTCGTATCATATCTTAGTAAAAAAGCGGCTAATCCAGGATTTTTTTCTATTTATCACTATTTTATCAGCGACGTACTTAGATTCCCTTTAGTAATTCCCTTTTCTTTTTTTGAAATTCTTTTTCTGTGATAACACCAGTCTTTCTCAAGAGTCCTAGCTTTTCTAGTATTAGAATAGTCTCCTTGCGGGACGAAGATCTTATTTTTACAGTAGCTATCTTTTCTTTAATTTTTTTTCTGCTTTCGTTTTTCAAGCGGTTTGCTTCTTTTTCGGCCTGTTTTTGTAATTGCTTGACTTGAATTTGTGCCACCTTTCTGTATCTCTGAGCTTCTTTCTTTGCTTGTTTTGTAGAAATTATTCCTAAATCTATTCCAACATCAAGAGCTTCATCGGCTTTTTTGATTCCTTCTTGAAATACTTTGTCTGCATTCTTTATACCGGCACCAATGGCCTCATCAGCTTTTTTCAAAAATTTACTGATATATCCTCGTTTTATTGGTTTTTTGTGTTTTACCATGTATCTCAAATCATTCTTGCAGCATGAAATTATTTAATGATGATCATTTTTGGACCCATTAACGGTTCGTATCAAATGTAAATAAAAAAGAAAAGTTTGCTAAACTAGCTAGCGACTAAACTGGGACCACATTTGTTCCATGCTCAGTTGATTCAAATTTATAGATTTTTTCAACAGAAGAGCCTTCAAAAATTTCAGCGTCATGAGTAATTATGATAAACTGCAAGGGTGCCCGAGAATTTGTTTTTGTGATATCTGATAACTGTGACAGCACAGAGACAAGTGATTTTCGCCTTTCTTCATCAAGATGGGCTGTAGGTTCATCTAAAATTACAAAATTAAGATTTGATGCCCCAAGTAACTGTGCCATGCCAAGTCTTAATCCTAATGCAACGATTACCTGCTCTCCACCACTTAAAGAATCAATATCCAACATAACGTTTCTTGAATAACATGTAATTGAAACGTCTCTTGCTTTTTCTGACAGCGAAATTCTTTGAATTTTAGTGTTCAACTTGATCAAATAATCAGAAGCTTTTTCAGAAATTGTTCTAAGGGCCCATGAACGAAGACTTGTTGCCACTGGCCCATCACGACTGAAAACTTTCTGCTGTATCCTATCAAGCTCAGAAACATACTGTCTCACTAGCTCAAGTTCCTTTAAAATTGAAGAAGATTTCTTAATCTGCTCTGCGCCTGTTTTTATTTTTTCAGAAATAGCACCAAACTGTTGGTCTATATCACTTAATTCGTTACGTTTTTGTTCTACAGAGTTTTTCAATTTTTTAAATTCATTAGGATCAAATCCTTTAGTCTCATTTTCTAATCCAATAATTTTATCATACATCATTTTTGCATGAGAGTCTATTGATGAAACTGTGATTAATTTTCCAGAATCCACTGATATTGGAATTTTTTGAATATGTGTTTTTTGAACTAGAGTCTTTTCCTTTATGAGATCAAGGTCTTTAGAATTTGTGATGGAATGAGCTAATAGTGTGGTTTCGGCTTTGATGGCTTTTTCAAGTATGATAGCAAATTCACTCTTCCGTTTCTGAATTTTTGTTTTTTTCTTTTCTAAGCTTTTTACCTCATCATTTAACGATGTTATTTCTTGTTCAAGATGCTCTAATTGGAATAAAGGATTAAGGTGATCAATTTTGGAATCACACACTGGACATTTTCCATCTTTTAATTCTAATTTTTTCGATAATGCTTTTTGCTCTTCGAGTTTTCCTATTTGTTGTGAATGTTTTTGGATTTTTGCGTTAATTGATTCGATATCAAATTCGATTTTTTCAAGATGTTTTTCTGTTTCATTTTTGGCATTGGCGAATTCAAAGCATCCTTCACAATCCCTTATTTTACGCTCATTTCCTGCAATTTCATTCTGAATTGACAAAATCGCTTCTTTGGCATACTTGAACAAATCAGTTCTTCTAACTTCCAATTCATTCAACTTGGATTCTTTCGGTAACTCGATTTCGAGTTTTTCTTGAAGTGATATTATATCTTTATCACATGCGATTTTTTTTGATGACAGCTCTTTCTTTAATGGCTCTGCATCTTTAATCTCATCTTCTAGATTTGATAAATCATGTTTCAAAATTTCAATATGCGTATCATCATAACCCACTTTCTTTTGAATTGATTCACGAAAGTTTCGTTGAATATTCTTCATGAAATCAAAAGCAGTATCTAGTTTGTTAATTCCAATGATGGCATTCAGTAATTCTTTAAATTCTCTTGGCTGAGCTTTGATTATGGAATTTAATTCACCTTGTTGAATTATTGATGCTATCTTTAGTTTTTCAAAATCTAAACCAATCCTAGATTCTATTTCCTTTGTCATTGATTCCCCAAACTGTTTTCGTTCTCCTACTGCAAGCGGGATCAGTTTGTCGCCTTGTATTTCTGAAAATGTTGCTGCCAAGGTTCCTTTGGAATCGATTTTTCTAACTGCCTCGTAAGACTTTCCATTTATTACAAAGTTAACTTTGGAATATCCTTGATTTGTTCCTCTACGAATCAGGCTCTTGTTAGATTTTTTGCTTCGAGTATGTTTACCAAACAAGGCAAATGTTATGGCATCAATTATGCTAGATTTTCCTGATCCATTTGGTCCAACAAAAACAGTAACCCCTTCATCAAAATCTAACTTGGTTGAGGAATGTGAAAGAAAATTTACTAATTCTACTGATGTAATCATTTTTGTTTCTCCTTTTTGAAGTGTTCAAAATTTTCAATTATCAATTGATTTGCCTGATCAATCTGACTTGCTGAAAGGATTGGAAGAAGATCCTTAACTGCAAAGATTGCTAGTTTTTCAGATTTTAGAGAATTAACCGCAAGTTTGAAAAGTTCTTCATCTATTCTAGCTGGTCTATCTGAAAGAACTGACGAATCAGAATCTTGCTTTTGAACAAGCTTCCATGAACAGTGTAGTGTGTGGGGAATTAAGCGTGAAATTTGGGCCTGAATGATCTCTTGTTCAACATTTTCGCTTTCTATTTTTAGCTCCACTATGGGTTTTTTCGGATTTGATTTCATTTTTTCAAGTATCTCATCAATGGTTTTTGAAATGTTTGTGGATGTTGTTTTTATGGAAAACTGTGGTCTTGTGTTTAATTCAATCCATGATGGTTTTGCTTCTGTTGAAGAAATATCTACTTGATAAAATCCTTTTTTCGTTTCTTTAATCCCCTCACTGTTTGTCAGTTCAATCGAACCTGGATATGCAACCGGACCTCCAAGGTGGTTGAAATTTTTAACAACGTGATCATGCAGGTGACCCATTGCATAGTAGGTAAAGTTTTTTGGAAGATCCGTTGAATTTAATTCGCCAGCGAATTTGTTAATCTCATTGATACCTTGGTGCATGACAAGAATTCTGTGACCTTGGTGTTTTTCTGCAATGTCATCAATTTCCTCAAATCGTTTTTCAAAAGAATCCATCTCATTCCTTCTTATCTTATCAAATCCCACAAGCAGTAAATTCTTGTAATAAACTGGTTCTCCTTGACCAATATACTTTGAAAATTCTAAGTTATGAAAAACATATGGCACTGGCGTCCCACGAATTCTACTGATATCATGTTCACCAAGAATAAAAAAAGAATCAATGTTGTTCTGTTTAAGAAGTTTTAATGCATTAGCCATATGTATTATTGCTGTCCCCCTTGGAGTTGGAATATGAAAAATGTCTCCAGCAAATATTACAAAATCAACGTGATCCTTAATGGAAATGTCAATGGCTTGGTGAAAAGCATCGTAAATGTCAAGTTCTCTTTCTTCAGAATTGTATTGAACTAATCCTAAATGAATATCAGAGATATGTGAAAAAAGCATCTTACTTCATTAAGAGATCTTTTTGAATTAATTCCTGAGTTGATTCTTTTGCAACTTTTTCCAGTTTATGATTTAGGGCCCACTCGCCTACAGCATTTTGATCCGAGCCTATGGCCCTGCCTTTTACCTCTTCAATGTGCACAATTGAAGGTAAATTCACCCATTGGCCCACCAAAACTGCATCTCCAACATTGAGGGACGTTAGCTGAGAAATCAAATCCTTGCTAATGGATTCAGCCGCTGAAGAAATTTGCTGTTGATCATCTTCTTGAACAATTTTCATTATTGCAAGAGACCCCATTTGACTCAAAATGTTTGAATCAATACTTCTTGGTCTTTGTGATACAATTCCAAGACCTAAACCAAACTTTCTTCCCTCTCTTGCAATTTTTGATGCCCAGTATTTTGCATGAGTGTCTTCTCCTTTTGGAATAAAGACATGAGCTTCTTCAATTATAACAAAGATTGGTGACTCAAAACGATGTCGCTTTTTTGATTTGGTTTTTGCATTTTTTGCAAGTGTTGCAATTTTTTTATCATTAAGTAATTCTTGTAGATAGTACGCAAGTGCGACATTTGCTTGTTTTTCACTAAGCTCAGAAATATTTAGTACATTTACTCTTCCCTCTTTGATCAATCCAATTGGATCCATGACATCAGGATCTAAGATATCAGCAAATCTGTGCCTAGCATCATCAATCTTGTCACGAACTCTATCTGCCGAATGTCTATCCTCTTTTCGTTCTGGATTTGCTCCAACGAGGGCAACATTCTCATCTAGAATATCCCAAAACTGCTTTGCCTCTTTTACTTCTGGTGTAAATGCCAAGCGAAGAATTCTTTGTTGAACGTCAGCATTTTCACGAATTTCTAAAACGTCTGCCAAAGTACTTGCATCTAAAAGCCTAGGATTAATTTTTGCATCAATTACATTGATTTTTGGAATTGCCATGTCAGCATAATCATTATGGTAATCAAACAATACTAGTGTGCCATCCAGTTTTGAAATTTGTTTTGCAATTAATGAAACAAAATTACTTTTGCCCATTCCAGTCATTGCGAGAATTGCCAGATGTCTTGATACAATTTTGTTGAGATTGATTTTTGCGTTAATCGAAGTGTTTCTTAGTAGAGAACCAATTTTAATCCATTCTGGTTGGTCTGGATCAAAAATCACGTCTAAATCCTGCTTTGTTGCCTCTAAAATTGACGTTCCAGGTAAAGGCGGAACTGCAGGAATCATAGCTTTTCCTTTTTGTAATTGTTCCAAATATCCGAGGATTCCAATTTTTGATGTGAAACTTTTATCTCTACTGTTCATGTCTGCAATCTCTTTGCTTTCAACAGTCTCTTCAAAATTATGAACTCCCGTTAATGCTGCACTTGAAACGAATGATCTTTCAACCAAACCAAGAAGTTTTCCACCATCAGAGTCAATTACAACATACTCTCCAACAGATAACGATCTTGCAGTTTGAGCAGAGATCATTGTTGGTTTTGACTCTCCTACTACAAATCCAATTGTCATCCTAGTACCTCCCTTGAACCTATCTCAGTTTTCAATCCGTAAAGGCTTACTAGCTTGACTAAATCACTGTTACTAATTTTACAATTATTGTGCGCCAATTTTAGTACGTGAGGGTAGCCGCCAACACTGTTCTTATGCAATTTATCTAAAACAGATTTAATTTCATCTTCAGAATGATCCTTGCCTAAAAATTCTAATTTTATGAGTGGTGTAGAATCACTTAGTCTTGCAAATATTGAAGCAATTATTCTGTCACTACCATATTTAGGATCCAAAAATAATTTGCTAAATCCAGGTTTTCGTGTAGCATGATTATAATAGAAAATATCTCCAGCAGTAGAGTCCATGTCAACAAATTGCATTCTTGTATTTGATGTCTTTGATACAAAAATTACATTTTCCTTTTTTCTCATGGTTTTCAAAAGAGTTGACGAAAGTGTAGACTGTCTTGTCATAAATTGCGAATAAAGTGAACCATCCATCAAAATCAATTCAGCTTGATCAACACTCGCGTCGCAAGCGTCAATCTCCATTTTACTAGCCATTGACGACAAATCAATTTCTGGATATCCAAGTCCATGTTCATGAAGATCTTTTATTATTTGACCATTGGATTTTACCGAAACAGCAGTTACCACCCAAAGTTCCATTCCTTGAAATTTTGTGCTGTTAAAACTACTATCAATTCCTGCAGTGACAACGTCTTTTTTTTTGGGTGAATAATCTACCCAGTTTTGCCTCGCTTTTTGAACAATTTGCTCAAATTTGGGACCTTTAATCATTGAAAGTGTTTTTTCGCGTCTTTGAATTGCGTCTTTATAAACAGTATTCAGCACACGAATCCTTTGTCGCTATGAATAAAATCTTTAGGTTATACTGATCATACACTAGAACATTACAAAGAATAAACACACTACATTTGATACGAACTGTCTAAGATCTGATTTATCTAAAATTACTTCGCTA
>JACZSC010000145.1 GCA_022574415.1 Nitrososphaerota archaeon
AGCTAGCTGCAATAGAGTTACCAGATGGTAGTGACAAATCATGGTTGTTTTTGGGTCTAATGATTAATTTTTCATGGTTGTCTGCGGTCATGAAAAAATTATTTGTTTGTGAATCCCAAAAATGTTCAATCAAATAATTTCCAAATTCTTCTGCACGTTGTAAATACTTTAGCTCTGGATTAATTTCAAAAACATCTAGTAATGCATTTACAAAATATGCATAATCTTCAAGGTAACCATGAATTTTTGCAGAACCATTCTTATAGGTTCTTAATAGCTGATTATTTTGAATTAAATTTTTTTCAATAAAGAAAATGCAGTTTTCTGCAGCATCCAGGTATTTCTTTTCGTTGGTAACACGGTATCCTTTAGCAAACGCTGTAATCATAAGTGCATTCCAGGATGTGAGAACTTTGTCATCTAACCCAGGTTTGATTCGGTTTGATCTTATCTCAAGAAGTTTTTTGGAGCCGTTTTCTATGATTTGTCTAACTTTTTCCTCAGTAATTCCAAATTGAAACGCAACTGATGAAAGACTGATATTGTTACATAGTATGGATTTTCCTTCCCAATTACCACCATCTGTTACATCATAGTATAGACAGAAAACGTCTGCATTGTGTCCCAAAATTTCCTTGATTTCATTTTTCTTCCAAACATAGTATTTGCCTTCTTCACCTTCTGAATCAGCGTCTTGTGCAGAATAAAATCCCCCTTCAGAGGATGTCATTTCTCTCAAGACATAGTCTAAGGTTTTTCTTACAACATCTAGATAGAATTGATCTTTAGTGATTTGATATGCCTCAACATAGTTGATTGGTATCAATGCATTGTCATACAACATTTTTTCAAAATGTGGGACAAGCCATCTTATGTCTGTTGAATATCTATGAAATCCACCACCGATTTGATCAAATATTCCACCGTTTGCCATCCTTCTCAAAGTTTTCAATGAAAATTCTTGAAACTTTGAAATGTTTGAAAGGTTTGAGTATCTAAACATGAAAGAAATGTTAGCAGCGTTTGGAAATTTTGGCGCCTGTCCAAATCCACCAAAGTTTTGATCTGCCATTTGCAATAAGTTTAGTGCAGCTTCATCAAGAATTGTTTTTTCAAGTTTTGATGGTTTCTTGACAACTTCAGTTTTTTGTAATGTTTGCAGAAAATTTTCAGCCGCATTTTTAATGTCTTGAGGTTTTTCCCTCCAAGATTGGGCAAGTTGCCGCAGGATGCTACCAAATCCGGGCTTTCCATACGAATCCAAAATTGGAAAGTAGGTTCCAACATAGAATGGTTTTTGATCTGGTGTCAAGAAAACGCTTAGTGGCCAACCACCTTGTCCTGTTGCAATTTGACAAACTTTTTGATAGATATCATCAATGTCAGGACGTTCTTCACGATCAACTTTGATGCTAATGAAATTTTCATTCATTATTTTTGCTATCTCTCCGTCTTCAAATGACTCGTGTGCCATTACATGACACCAGTGGCATGAGCTATATCCAACACTAAGGAAAATGGGTTTATTTTCGTCTTTTGCCTTTTTTAGGGCTTTGTCATTCCATGAATGCCAATTAACTGGGTTATTTGCATGCTGTAATAGGTATGGGCTTGTCTCGTGGATAAGATTATTTTGAGACATAAAAAAAGTTAGAAAGAGTTGTATTTGTATGTAATAGAATTTAGCAACCCATTCACTAGGAATAAAGTCCTATGGATTATACTTAGCTAAAAATTCCCTTGCCTTCCTCCAATTCATAAATTTTGGAATTAATCTGAGCGAGTAATTTCATTTTTGATTTACGGGCCTTTTTGTCATGGCTATAGTCCTTTTTTTCAACTAAAATTAGAAGACGTTTTAGTTGTTCCAATGATAAATCCTTAAAGCCTCTTTTTGAAACAATATTCAACAATTTTACTCTCTCTAAATCATCTGAAGCTGTTTTTTTAGGCATGGGTATTGCTTAAGATGGCAATTTAATTTTATTTTAATTTATTTTTGGGAATGTAAAAATAAGCAAAAAAATTTTGATAGTAATATGCCAGAAACAATGCGCGCCATGGTTCTTTCTGCCTGTGGCCCAATTGAAACAAAACCTCTGAAATTAACTAAAATAGAAAGACACCAAATTCAAAAACCGAATGAGATTTTAATCAAGATTGAGGCGTGTGGTGTTTG
>JACZSC010000146.1 GCA_022574415.1 Nitrososphaerota archaeon
TATATATTAAAAATTAATATCCATTTAGATTTTGGTTAGAATATATGAAACTAACAGAGAATGTGGCACGAGGAGGAAATGCTCAAGTTTCCATAATAATTCCGACATATAATGAATCAAAAAATATCATTAAAATTCTAAAATCAATTGCGGCCAACTTACCCAAAAATACATTCACTGAAACAATAATAGTAGATGATAATTCTCCTGATGGGACAGGAAAAATTGTTGAAGATTACCTTCTAAGTGTAAAAAAGATCGCAGGTTATACCATCGATGTCATTCATAGAACAGCAAAAAAAGGTCTTAGTTCTGCAATTTTACATGGAATACAACATGCTACTGGTGATACAATTGTGGTAATGGATAGTGATTTTTCACATCCTCCTCAAATTATTCCAAAAATGATTGAAACACTGAAAAAATCTCAGTGTGATATTGTAGTTGCATCTAGATATATCAAGGGTGGAATGATACAGGGATGGCCACTTAAAAGAAAAATCTTGAGCAAGTTAGCAACGACTGTTGCAAAACGAGGGTTAAGAATTAACACTTCTGATCCAATGTCAGGATTTTTTGTATTTAACAGGAAAATCATCAAAGGATTAAAGTTTGATGCAATTGGATTCAAAATGCTTTTGGAAATATTAGTGAAAACTAGGGAGGCTAATGTAAAAGAAATCCCATATACCTTTACTGATAGAAAATTTGGTTCTAGCAAGGTTGACTTTATCACTAGTGTTGATTATGTACGATCTGTTTGGAGACTATATCGATATGGCAAATTAATTACTAAGAAAGAAAAGCGATCATCGGTTCGTTTTCTTTCCAAAGCTGGCAGATTTTTCACAGTTGGGGCCTCAGGACTGGTTGTGAATTACCTAATCTCATTGTTATTCGTAGCAGGCATAGCAGATTTTTGGTATATTCACGCTAACATTATTGGAATTATTGCCTCAGTAACCTCTAACTTTATCTTAAACAAGGTATGGACATTTGAGGATACAGACTTTGCAGTTAAAAGAACGATTACTCAATATAGTAAATTTGTTGGAATTAGCTCTATAGGTGCATTAGTTCAGTTAAGTATAGTGTTCTCTCTCGTTGATGTTTATCAGTTAACATATCCACTAGCATTGATCCTTGCTGTCATTACAGCATCCTTTGGAAACTTTATTTTAAATAAAAAATGGACATTCAAAGAAAAAATTTGGGGCTAGAAATTTAGATAATTAAAATAAAGAGGATGACTTTCGTCCTTGTTATCTACTCAAAGGTAGATGTAGACGTAGTTTGAGACGAAAGTCCTGGTGCGGATGGCACAGATGGGAATTTGTCTCCAATCTGTTGTTCAGCTACTGCGGATGCTTCTTGTAGAATCTTTTCTGTTTCTTCACTTGAAACATCTGATTCCATGTTGAATGAATCGCCTACAAGTGAGTCCATCATAAGACCATTCAACGTCTGCGTCATTGAGTTTAATTCTGCATCTGCCTCTGGCATGAATCTACCTAGTGATGATTTCAAGCCTTTCATTGTTGACATTGCAGGTCCAATTGCAATCATAGCATCACCCAAATCATGAATGGTTGTCAATCGTAATTGTACTTGTTCTAATGACATTCTTGCATTGCCTAGCGTCCTAGTAACTTTTCTGATTTCCGCCAATTCATTTGACAAAACTCTGCTTGTAGTGGTGTCATGTTGTTGCATTGCAGTAACAACTCGTTGAAAGATTTGTGCGTCTCTCTCACGTAATTTTGTTAACATCGAATCCATCTTGGAAGTTTGAACTTGAAGTTTGTTCACTGCGTTTTGGATTCGTGGTTTTAATGCACCTTGAGGTTTACAAGCATCTCGAATTTTGCCCGCAACACTTGAAGTCTCTTGACGAGACCAAGTCTTCTCGAATTTTGGCATAGATGCTACTTTTGGATTATACTCTTAATGGAGGGTGTATATTTAGATCAACTTGAGACTAAATTTAGCTAACAAATTCGAATGGATAGATAGAGAAATATGGCAAAAATAGCAATTTTTGATTCAGGTTTTGGTTCACTTTCCATCATAAGAGCTATCCAAAAAACAACAAAGTCCGAAATAATCTATTTTGCTGATCAAAAGAATTTTCCTTATGGTAAAAAGACAAAAT
>JACZSC010000147.1 GCA_022574415.1 Nitrososphaerota archaeon
GAACATTTTTGGGATTCACAAACAAATAATTTTTTCATGACCGCAGACAACCATGAAAAATTAATCATTAGACCCAAAAACAACCATGATTTGTCACTACCATCTGGTAACTCTATTGCAGCTAGCTCACTCTTAAGACTCTATCACTTGATACAACAAAAGAACTTTCTTGAAATTTCTACAAAAATTATGGAATCCAATGCGTTAATGGCAGCAGAAAATCCATTTGGTTTTGGACAATTGTTAAACACGATTTACATGTATTTGCGAAAACCAACCGAAATCACTTTACTGAATACAACAAATGCAGAAGTTTTTAATTTTTTAGCACAGAAATTCTTACCAGAATCAATTCTAGTCTCCATAAGAGATGAAAAGCAACTTCATAATCTTTTAAAATATCCATTTTTTGAAGGAAAACAATTCAATCGTGAAAAAACTATAGTTTTTGTCTGCAAAGACTTTTCTTGCTCACTGCCTCTAACCACAAATTCTGAAATTGAGGACGCATTGACAAAATAGTGAAAAAAATGACTCAAATCTTTAAAAACAAATTTAAGCGAATTTAATGAGAAACCATGAGCAAATTGGTACAAAAACAGCATGTGCTCATAATAGAGGATAGCCAAGCTACTGCACTTCTTTTAAAAAATTACCTGAACAACATGGGATACGAAGAGATTCACACTTGTCAAACTGGTAAAACCGGTATTGACACTTTCAAGGATCTAGTTAGTGCAGGTTCGGAACCTTTTGTTCTTTTAGATTTTCAATTGCCTGACGTGGATGCTCTTTCTATAATGACGCAATTATTAGAGATAAAGCCAGATGTTAAAGTAATTCTTCAAACCGCAACAGAAAAAAGTGATAGTGGGGTAACAGAATTAATTCGTCAAGGATTGTATCAATATCTTGAAAAGCCTATACGATTTGACAAATTAAAAGAAATAATTACAATTCTTGAAGAAGAAAAACAAATTTTAGAAAAAACACCAACAACCGAAACTCTGGGAACAATGGACGTATTCAAAGAGATTGATTTTCTTTTAAAATCTCACAAACAACTTAGTTTGACAATGATTGAACAATTTGTTGGTGGGGAAAAAGAAAAAATTGATTCATACCTGAAAGATTTAGAATCACAAGGAAAGATCGTTAAACTTGGGAACAAAAAAGAAATTTCTTGTGATCAATGCGACTCTGTAAAAGTTACTCAGACATTTTTTTGTCCAAGCTGCAAAGAAACTGATTTTAAGCTTGCAAAATTAATTGAGCACTTTAACTGTGGTAACTTTTCTGAGGAAGCAGACTATGAAGACAACAAGTGTCCAAAATGTAAAAAAGAAATAAAAGCACTAGGAGTTGATTACCGAGTCCTCAGAGACCGTTATATTTGCAAAAATTGTGAAGAGATATTTCAAGAGCTTTCTTTTAACTTTCTTTGTTTAAAATGTGAAAATAGGTTTCCAATTGATGAGGCCAAATGGAAAACTAGTCAATTTTTTAAAGTAACCAATATGTGATTGATTGTATTGAAGTATAGCAGCGTTTTACTAGTATCTATCTTAATTTTAGTACAATTTAGCCAAGCTCAAACACTATTTGATGTATTTGCAGAAGATGCAGGTTTACCTGATTGGATTCTTGAAATCTTTGAATTTTGGTATAATGGAGAGATTTCAGATGAGGAATTTATTTACGCTATGAAATGGTACCGAGACCTAAACACAGTACAGGTCACAATAGAACGAGATGACATCAAAACCAATTTGACTATGTTAGAGCAAAACGAATCAAGTTTAACACGAGAAAATTGTAGTTCAGATTGGTACATCACAGGTTATTTTACTCCAGTTGAATCAGATTATTCTGGCGATTTCATAAGGATCGTATTTGATGATTACATTAAACATTTTAGATCTGATTTCTTGGAAGATGTAAAAATTGAGGGATGGGGAAAAACTAGATTAGGAGACTATGTTGGATGGTACGATAATTCCTTTCATCTCAGCGATTCGGCATTGGATATGCACGGGGATGAGCTTCAAATAACGTCAGTTGCAGTAGACTCGTCTTTAATAAAACAGAAAACAAAACTTTCAATCCCAACGTTGCCCAGTACATGGAACGAACAGG
>JACZSC010000050.1 GCA_022574415.1 Nitrososphaerota archaeon
CTAACAATATTAATCCTATAGATTAGTTAGTAGTAGATTCTATTTTCTTTTTGCTTTTCTAGCTGGTTTTCTTTTTGCTTTTCTAGCTGGTTTTCTTTTTGCTTTTCTAGCTGGTTTTCTTTTTGCTTTTCTAGCTGGTTTTCTTTTTGCTTTTCTAGCTTTAAGTCTTCTTTTAAGAGCAGCTCTTTTTGCAGTAAGTTTTCCTCTTTTTGCTTTTAATTCTTCTAGTCTGGTTTGAATTTTTTTAAGATTTAATTTTGCTGATTCTTCCTGTTTTATTTTAGTAAGAAATTGCTTTGTAAAGTGTTTAGCAGCTTTTTGACTTTTTTTGATCAATTTTTTTAATTCTGGTTTTTCGTGAACCTGTTTCTGAATTTTTGTAGAAATTTTTGATTTTGATTTTTTATAATCTTCAACAGCATCCATAACTTTAGGGATCATTTTTTTCCTCTGTTTCATTTCAAAAATTATTTCTTCAATTCTATCCATAATGGACCTAAGTCTTGCCTCAGCATTTTCTTTTTCCATAGGGGATTCTGCAAATTCAATTTCTTGCTCAGTTTGTTCCTTGGCTTGCTTTTCCCTACCTAGTCTTTCTTCAGCAGCAGTAAGAAGCCTTTGAATGCTTTCCTGCTGAGCAAGTCTTCTGGTCAAATCTTCTGAAACACCAGATAGTTGTTCACGGGCTGAACCAACTCTTTTTTCTATAATAGCTAATCCAGAAGAGGATTTTCTTCCTAAGGATTCTGCTTTTTCTAATTCCCTTTGACTTTGTCTTCTAAGTTTAGAAACTTCCTGTTTTTTTTCAACTAATTTTTCAGCTAATCTTGTAAGCGTTGCCAACAGATATTTTAAAATCATCGCATGATTAATTTATTAACATAATCATGATTTGACTTTCCAGTTAAGAAAGTTAACATCAGAAAATTCAAAAGAACTCAGATCTGATCATCAAAAAATATTAATTTATAAAATATGAAACAAGTAAAATGGAATTTCATCCTTCCAACCTACCAATTGCTAAGATTTTTGAATTATTAGATGAAAAGGGTGCGTCCGATGCTGCAGAGGAAATGGTCAGATTAGGATTTGAAAACCGAAAAGATGGTTTTAAGGTGTTAATGCCAAAAGATTCAAAGCTTGCCAAAAGAATTGGATACATAATGACTACTAGCATCAATTATGGTTTGAGTCAAAAAAATCAAGAGAGAAATATCAAATATTGGACATATCATCATGATAAAGATCATTATGCTATTGTGTTCATAAGTTCGCAGGTCTTAGAAGAATTAGGTTTCTGATTTTTTAAGTGTTTTATACAATTTGGTTTTTTGTCCCAATACACCTGCAAGTAGTATGCCAATAATAGTTCCTCCAATTACATCCATAGGAAAATGTTGTAAAACGTAAACTCTGCTAATTGACATCAAAATTGGATACAGAAACAAAAGATAGCATCCCTTAGGGAATCTTTCAGATAATGAAAAGCCCAGAATTATTGCAAAGATAGCTGCACGAGCTGCATGACCTGATGGGAATGATGCGTCAGAGCTACCAGCACAAAATAAGGCAAAAGTATCACGATCAATAGGAATTGGAAAAGGTGTGCCCGTAAAATCTAAGTCAGGTCTATCTCTATCTACCCCACATTTGATATATCCAGTGAGAAGTGTAGTCATTACCAGAAGAATCATTATTGTTATGCCTATTCTTCTCGTTTTTTTTATTACAAGTAATGCAATGCCGAATAAAAGCATGTAATAAACATCGCCAATCTCAGTAATTGACTGCATAATCATGTCAAGAGATGGATTTCCTATAATGGAATCAAAGTATTGAATTGTAGATTGATCAAATTGTTCAGTTATTTCAAAATGAACTAAAATTGTCACAATTACAAATGCAATTACAAGAAGAACAAAAGACCTTGATCTTATGTCAAAAATCCAATTTTGCAACTAGTGACCACACAACCGTACCATTTTTAATTTTTCTCATAATTGATTATTCAAATATTGGAAATACATAATGTGCTAAGAATTTTCATTTCTGAGTTAAAACATAGTTGAAAAAATCGATTAGAAATCTGATCGACTCAAAGATTTTAACCCTGTAGAAAATAGGAAAAATATGAACATTCTTACGCTTGATGATTTTAAATTAAAAGATAAGACAATTTTTTTAAGAGTTGATATGAACTGTCCAATTGATCCTGAAACTATGGAAATTTCTGGTACGAAAAGGATTGAAGAGGCAACAGAAACAATTGAATCATTAGGAGATGCAAAACTTGTGGTTGCGTCTCATCAGGGGAGAGTTGGAAACAAAGATTATACTGGAATGGAAAAACATGCAAAAGTCTTGGAAAAATTTTTGAATCGAGATATCAAATATGTACAAGATGTAATTGGTTCTGCTGCCAAGAATGAAATTGAAAGTTTGAAAAATGGTGAAATATTATTGTTAGATAATCTAAGATTGTGTGCTGAAGAAAATTATGAGTTTAGTCCTACAGAAGCAGCAAAAACGATTATGGTGCAACGATTGGCAAAGTTGTTTGATTTATGCGTATTAGATTCATTTCCTAGTGCTCATAGGTCACATCCATCAATCGTTGGATTCCCTCAAATTTTACCCGCGTGTGCAGGTAGAATCGTTGAAAGAGAGGTAAGAAAGCTAGATGAGATTCTAACGGTTGCCAAGGCACCACATGTTGTTGTACTTGGTGGAGCAAAGATTTCTGATAGAATAGAATCCATAAAGCTCCTCATAAAAAATGGGAGAGCAGATCATGTTTTGCTTACAGGATTAATTGGTAATGTTTTCATGAGAGCACAGGGAAGGATCAAATCCTCACTTGGGATAAAAAGAGAGGAGGAGATAGTTGCAAAAGCTCATTCTCTTATTGGTGAATATCCTGATGTTTTTTCCACTCCTGTTGATGTTGCCGTTGATAAAGATGGCTCCAGGGTTGAAGTTGATGTTAGAGATGCCAATAGAGGAGATACTATCAAGGATATAGGCCCTAAAACAGTAGAACATTATAGTAAAATTATCTCTGGTGCCGGTACGGTTTTCATAAGTGGTCCAGCAGGATTTTTTGAAAAGGAACAATTCATGTTTGGTACAAAGGCATTGTTAGAAGCAGTAGCGAATTCAATGGCCACCACAATTGTTAGTGGAGGTCACTTGACACATGCACTGAAAAAATATAGTTTAGCTGATAAAATTGATCATATCAGCACAGCTGGTGGTGCTTTAGTTCTTTATTTGGCTGGTGAAAGATTGCCAATGATTCAATCTTTGGAAGAAGCAGCAAAAAGAGAACGATCTAAATAGTTGCTTTACAATCAGTATTAGGACATACTCGCTCTGCAGAATTTCCCAAGTAAACATCATTATTACATGAATTGCAGTAGAACTTTTCAACAGTTTCAAAAAGTTTGAACCACATAGTTGTAAGGTCTTGTGCAATATTTCGTGTTAATCCACTATCACAAATTTCTTTAAAGTAGGGTTCCATATCGTCAATAATCCAAGATGCGTCTATGTCCGCGTTTTTTTTAATGATTTCAAAAATTTCATCGTTTGTAAATTTGACTTCAGGATCATTGAATTTTTCAAAAATTATCTTTCTAATCTGAATTTGGATTGGAATTTTTGGGTTAAAATCACCCATGTTAGTAAAGATTTGCTGCATCATCTTTTAAGTTATCAAGAGATAAAGAACCGGCTAATTTTTTGGCCAAGTAAGAATATAGTCCAAGTTTTAATGCCTTCATTGATAACAAAGCACATTTTATTCTGATTGGACTTTGTTTTGCCAAGTACTCCAGTCCAAGTTCAGACAAAATTTCTTCTTTTTTCAAATTTTTCGCAAAATCAATATTTTTTCCTTTTATCAATTGTGTAAGAACTGAGGTACATGCTTTACAAATAGTACAACCTTCGCCACTCCATTTAATATCATTAATTGAGTCATCTGTGACATTCATTTGCAAAGTGATGCTATCTCCGCACATTGGATTAGAGTCATGTTGGGAAATGTCAGGATTTTCAAGAGTTCCCTCGTTTTGTGGATTTCTAGCTTCGTCAATAATAATTTCAGTGTAAATTGGATCACTCATAACTTGAATAGCTCCGAAACCTTTCCCAATGATTGAATAAGTTTGTCAACATCTTGTTTGGTGTTATAGATGTAAAAGCTGGCACGATTAGTTGCAGCGACGTTAAGCTTTTCCATTAAAACCTGTGCACAATGATGACCTGATCTAATTGCTATTCCTTCTCTATCAACAATTGTGGCAACATCGTGTGGGTGAACATCATGGAAATTAAAGGATATTACTCCACCGCGTTTTGAAACGTCTTTTGGTCCATAAATCACAATTCCTTTAATTTGTGACATTTTATCTAAAGCGTATTGAGTTAATTCCATTTCATGTTTTCTAACAGCTTCCATTCCTAGTTGAGAAAGATAATCGATTGCGGATCCAAAACCAATTACATCTGCAATGTTTGGAGTTCCTGCTTCAAACTTGTAGGGTAGATCATTCCACGTAGTTTCATATTTGTGAACCTCACGTATCATGTCACCACCGCCATGGAACGGATCCATTGTTTCAAGAACACTTTTTCTAACCCAGAGAACTCCAATTCCAGTAGGTCCCAACATCTTGTGTGCTGAAAAAGCAAAAAAGTCGCATCCTAACTTGGTAACGTCAACGCTCATGTGAGGAACTGCTTGAGCGGCATCTACTAGGGTTTTCACTCCAGCCTCGTGGCATTTAGAAATAATTTTTTCTGCGTCACTAATTGTGCCTAAAACGTTAGACATCAGACTAAAGACAACTAGCTTGACTTTTCCTGTTGCTAGATACTTGTCAAGCTGATCTAAAATTAGTTCTCCATTATCATTAATTTCAATATATTCTAACTTTGCTCCTTTCTCTTTAACTAAGAGTTGCCACGGAACGATATTGCTGTGATGTTCATATTCAGTTGTGACAATGATATCACCTTCCTTGATGTACTTTCGTCCCCATGCATATGCTACCAGATTAATGCCCTCAGTAGTACCTCTAACAAAGATTATTTCTTCGCGTTTTGATATGTTCAAGAATTTGGCTACTTTGTCTCTTACTCTTTCATAAGCTTCAGTTGCTTCTTCTGCTATTGAGTAAACTGATCTGTGTATGTTTGCGTTGTAATTGTTATAGTAGTTTGTTATCGCATCAATAACTTGTTTTGGTTTTTGAGTCGTTGAAGCATTATCGAGATATACTAATAGTTTGTTGTCGCGTACTTTCCTTTTTAAAATTGGAAAGTCTTTTCTAATATTTTCAATAGATGATTCTATACTTTGCATTCAACTAAACCTCCACGTAAATCTCGTTTTCTTGTATTTTAACATTGTAAGTTTTCAATGGTTTTTCTGCTGGGGGACCTTGTGGTGTACCATTTTCTAAGTTGAAAACTGATAGATGTAATGGGCATCTTATTCCTTCATCAGTCAAAAAACCCGTAGAAAGATCTGCTTGAGCATGAGTACAGATTAAATCTGTAGCAAAGATTTTTCCTTTTAAATTTGCCAAAAGTATTTTCTGGTCTTTATGATCAAAGGCAAATAATTTTCCATCGCCTACTTGGTCAGTCTTACAAGCCTTTATCCATTCACTCAGTTTAATCACCTATACTTGTAATGCTGTTCAATGTCTACATTTTCATTATATCGGGTTTCTTCAACCTCGATAAGTTTTCTGAGCTCTTCATCAGTATTGACTGTTAATTCACGTCCACTCCACTTTGATTCTATTAGATACGCAATCCACGCGCGTACTTGGTAAGACATTTTTCTTGAAAGGGGTTCTAAAAATCCTTCAACAATTACACGCTCTGCTTCAGAACGACTTAAGCATCTAGTATTTAGATAGAAAATCTGCTCAGCATCAATTTGTGCCACTGAAGCAGAGTGAGTAGCTTTAACATCATTTGTAAAGATCTCAAGACCGGGTATTGAATCTGATTTTGTGCCTTTATCAAGCAAAATAGAACGACCAGAAAGGAATGATTGAGATTTGGAGGCATTTTCATTAATTCTTATCATTCCTTTGAATAATGACTTTGACCTGTTTTTTAGAATTGATTTTTCGTTGACTCTGCCTTCGGTAGAAGGACTCTTGTGGTTTACATTAGTTTGAATATCAAATGATTGATCATTATTTCCGAACACAATTTCAGAGTCGTTTACCGATGCGCCTGTACCATTTAGATGGTATTCAATTCTGTACCGAGAAAGCATAGCACCAAATAAACCAAGATACGAGTTTATTTTGGCATCTTGTGCAATGTCTGATCTTCGAGTGGAAAAATTAACAGTGCTTTGATCCATCATTTGTAAGGAAGTGATGTCTAGTTGGCTATTTACACCAACAATCATGTTTAGCAATTCTAGATATGCTTGTTGTTTTGATGCTTTTGGGGAATACAATTCTTGAACGACAGTTGCCTTGCTGCTCTCATCTGTTACAATGATGTTACGAGCAATTGTAGATACACCATCCACAGATAAACAAGAAAGAAAATAAATTGGATTTTTCAAAATAAGATTTCTTGGCACATAAACAAATATTCCGGAATTGAATGCAGCATTATTTAGGGCAGTGAATTTGTCTTCTTTTGAGTTTGAAGATTCTAGAGATTTCTTAACAAGGTCACTGTGTTCGTTTAGAGCAGTATCAATTGACGAAACAACAAGACCTTTTGATTTTAGCTCTTCAGAAATATTAATTTGAGTGATATTTGAACCAATTTGAATTATGGAGGTTTCATTTTCAAGTTCACCCAATCTTTTTTTCAGAAATTCAGGAATCGATGTGTCAGTACTTATAGAAAGTGATACTTGTTCTGGATCCATTTTGTTTGCGTCGGTATATTTATTGTAAAGAGGAGAAACCTCAATTGGCATCTCTTGATAAATTGAAAGTGAATTTTTTCTATATTCTTTTAACCATGCTGGTTCTTTTTTTGAAGAAGAGATTTCCTCGATATGACTAGAATTGAGTGTAGATAATGCGAGTTGCGACATGGTTAACTGAAATGAATGAAAGTGTGTAGATATTAACCGACTGAACCATCCATCTCTAGTTTGATTAGTCTGTTTAATTCTACTGCATATTCCATTGGCAGTTCTTTTGTAAATGGTTCCATGAATCCATTTACTATAAGAGTAAGTGCTTCTTCCTCATTGAATCCTCTTGACATTAGATAGAATATTTGTTCGTCGCCAATTTTTCCAACCGTTGCTTCGTGTGTAATAGTAGCATCTTCTTGGTCAATTTCCATGTAAGGATATGTGTCTGTTTTTGAGGTATCGTCTAGTAATAGGGCGTCACATCTTATAGTTGCTTTGACATTTGTTGCACCTTTTGCTACTTTGATCAACCCTCTGTAGGTGGATCTTCCATTAGAACGACTGACTGATTTTGATGTGACTTTAGATGTTGTGTTTGGAGCTAAATGAACCATTTTTGCACCAGTATCTTGGTGTTGATTCTTTCCTGCGAATGCAACAGACAGAGTTTCACCATAAGCTCTTTCTCCGAGCAGATAGATTCCAGGATATTTCATTGTTAGTTTACTTCCAATATTTCCATCAATCCATTCTACTGTAGCACCTTCATATGCATAAGCACGTTTTGTTACAAGATTGTATACGTCATTACTCCAGTTTTGAATTGTAGTGTATCTAAGTTTTGCATCCTTGTGTGCAACTAGTTCCACAACAGCACAATGAAGAGATTCGGAAGAATAAACAGGAGCTGTACAACCTTCAATGTAGTGTACTTCAGCACCTTCATCAACAACTATCAAAGTTCTTTCAAATTGGCCAATATTTTCTGCGTTGATTCTAAAGTATGCTTGCAAAGGCATGTCAACTTTAATGCCGGGCGGAATATAGATAAATGAACCACCGCTCCAGACAGCACTGTTTAGTGCTGAAAATTTGTTGTCTTCTGGAGGAATGATCTTAGCAAAATATTTCTTGAAAAGTTCTGGTTGTTCTTTTAATGCTGTATCTGTATCCAAGAAAATAACACCCTGTTTTTGCAAGTCTTCTCGCAAATGATGATAAACAACCTCAGATTCGTATTGTGCACCAACACCTGCTAAGAATTTCTTTTCTGCCTCTGGAATTCCTAGTTTATCAAAAGTATTTTTTATGTCTGCTGGAACGTCATCCCAATTTTTTTCGGTTTTCTCAGATGCCTTTGCATAGTAATAGATATTTTGAAAATCAATAGAATTAAGATCACCACCCCATTGAGGCACAGGTTTTTTCATGAAGATCTCATATGAACGAAGTCTAAAATCTAGCATCCATTGAGGTTCGTCTTTTAGTTTGCTAATTTCAATGACTGTATCTTTTGAAAGGCCTTTCTTACTAAGATGTACATACATCTCAGTGGAGTCTTTAAAATCGTATTTTGAATAATCCATTTGGATATTTTCAGTTGCCATTAAGAAAAATAACTTTGTTATATTATAAATACATGAGGAAAAATAGGTAGAGCTAAATAGCTTAAGCTAAATACTGG
>JACZSC010000051.1 GCA_022574415.1 Nitrososphaerota archaeon
TATGATCGTCCACTACTTTGTCCACCATATGATCGTCCACTACTTTGTCCACCATATGATCGTCCACTACTTTGTCCACCATATGATCGTCCACCACTTCTACCAAATGACCGTCCACCACTTTGTCCACCATGTGAAAAAGTACCATATCTCCTAGTCGGGACCTGTCTTTTCAACGGGTCAGGAATTCTTACCTCAATATTCATTTCCTTGTTTAAATCAGTCAAGTTTACCTTAACCTGCCTTTTGATTATGTTAAAGTCAGCTATAGATGAATAGGAAACAAGTGTAATGGCTCTTCCTTTACCTCCTGCTCTTGCAGTCCTACCAATCCTATGAAAATAAAGCAATTCCTGATTTGGAACATCATAATTAATCACAAGAGCTACCTCTGGCACATCAATGCCACGTGCAGCAACATCGGTTGCAACTAGAATATCTGCTTTACCACTTCGAAATTTTGACATTGACATTTCTCTTCTGTGCTGTGACATGTCTCCTTCAATTGACACTGCATTGAATTTTTTAGGTAACATCCTTGCCACATCTCTTGTTCTATATTTGGTAGAACAAAAAACAATGGTCTGCCCAGTTTTATTTTGATTAATAAAATTGATGAGATGATCCATCTTATCTCTGTCTTTAATTACTAGAAATGACTGGTCAATCCCCTCTAAACTAAGATCATCAGCATCTAAAAGAAACTGTTTTGGATCTCTCAAATAATCCTCTGATAATCTTAAGATTGCTGTTGGCATAGTGGCAGAAAACAACGACATGACCTTATTTTCTGGAGTGAGGTCCAAAACAAATTGGATATCCTCAATGAAACCCATGTCCAACATTGTATCTGCTTCATCAAGCACTAACTGAGAAACATCGTTAAGCTTGATGGAACCACGTTTGATATGATCAATCAGTCTTCCGGGAGTTGCAACAAGAATTTCAACACCTTTTGCAAGGGATCCAAGCTGAGTTCCCATTCCTTGACCCCCATAGATTGTGGCTGCTTTAATACCAGTATATTTGCCAAACTTTCTAATCTCACCTGTAATCTGAATTGCCAACTCTCTAGTGGGGGCTATCACGAGTCCTTGAATTCCTTTTCCAGGAGTTATGGCTTGTAACATGGAGATAGCAAATGCTGCAGTTTTTCCAGTTCCTGTATGAGCCTGACCAACTACATCTCTACCTGACAATAAAACAGGGATTGCGGCCTCTTGAATAGGAAAGGCTACCTTAAACCCCATATCCTTTAATCCAGCTAAAATGGATTCTTTTATTCCTAATTGATCAAACGTTGTCATTCTTTTTTTTCTTCTCTTAAGCAATGACAGAAAAAGCTCATTGCCAATCCGTCATTATTCCTATATTTTGAGCAGAATTTTATGGTCTAATAAACCATTGTTAAAAAGTTGTGAGCTAATAGGTCAGAAGTGGAGCCAATGATGGGATCCGAACCCACGACCTTTCGCTTACAAGGCGAATGCTCTAGCCAGGCTGAGCTACATTGGCACGAGGTAAAATGAAAAATTAGATGTATAAAGTGTTGTCTCAATATTGTTAGATCTTATTTTTGTCAAACAACCGCCAGTTTTTAATAATGTTCAATCTTGACCAAAACGTCAATGAAGTACGTCAAACCCAACAGGCTAAAGATTATAACGCTAGTGCTTTTTGCGTCAGGGGGTTTTGGTATTATAGTTGGGCTTGGTGTTCCGGGTAATCAACCAATCCTCATGATGTCATTTATGGGTGTAATTAACATCTGCCTTGCCGGTTTTTTTGGCTTTATTTTTCTCACACAAGAATCAAAATCAGAACAAAGACGAAAAAAATATGGTAAATAGGACCAAGATGTTCGTTGCAAAATGCATTGCATATGAGTGACGAACTCCCTTCTTGTCATAGATGTATTTGAACAAAAAGCCAATTGGAATCAATAGTATAGCCATGTGAATTTTTACGCCCATCGCAATGTGCATTAATGCCCAAACTATTACCATCTTTTTTGATTTTCTAAAGTAGAATTCCTCTACGTAGTTGATATGAATAAACATGTACAAAAGTAATGGAACAAATGGAATAATCCCCCAAATCCCTTGGTCTGCAAATGGACCGAGAGCAACATTGTAACCTAACCAACTCCAATTGAGAATTGGGATAGTATCAACATAATCAAAAGCCAAAAAAATGTATGCAAAAAGAATCCCAAACGTAATGGGCGCATACTTCATTGATCTTAGACCCTTCTTCAGATCAGCTAATCTTTCTCTTGTTTGCTTAACTAACAATAATGCGGCCACCACTGTTAGCACGTAATAGCCAATCACGAAACTATCTGACTGGAAAAAATCTAATTCCAAAACATAAACACATGAAAATTATTCTATAAATATTCTAGTTTATCTTAAACAAAAGTCACGTGTTATATATCAAAAATATGGAGAAAAAGTTAGAATAATGCAAGAAGGAGATGCTGCCCCCAGCTTTGAGCTTACTGCCAACGATGGTAGTATAGTAAACTTGGAATCTTTCAAAGACCAAAAAAATGTCGTTTTGTGTTTTTATCCTAAAAACCACCTTTTTGCCTGTCCTTCTAAAAAGGTGTTTAAAATGGCAAAGAGTGTGATTTCTGCATATCCAGAAATTATTTCATCGGACTCTGTCTTGTTTGCAATTTCAATTGACACAGTAGAGGATCAGAAAAAATTCGTTGAAGAATTCAATGTTCCTTACAAACATCTAAGTGATTCCAATAAAGAAACTTGCAAAAAATATCCTGGACTTAACATTGCTGGGCTTGCCAAGCGCTCAACCTTTGTAGTAGACAAGCATGGCATTATTCGAAAAATATTTCGAGACATTGATGTTGAGAGTCATGGAAAAGAAATTTCCGAATTTCTTAAAAATTTGACCTAGATTAATCCCTTTAATCAAAATATAAATAATAATAAATAAAAAACTGAAGAATTGCTTGATCTTGTTGCAAAGAAATTATTTCTTACCAAAGGGAAGGGTATCCACGAAGACAGATTGACTAGCTTTGAATATGCACTAAGAGATGCTGGTATTGCTGGCACTAATCTTGTTTTGATTTCTAGCATTTTTCCTCCTCACGCAAAATTAATTTCAAGAAAGGAGGGATTGAACCTGATCAAACCTGGCCAAATTCTATTTTCGATTTATTCTAAAAATCAAACAAATGAACCACATAGATTGTGTGCTGCATCTGTAGGAATTGCTCAACCCAAAGATCCTAACCGATATGGGTATCTTTCCGAGTACGACTCTTTCGGTCAAACAGAAAAACAATCAGGAGACTATGCTGAAGATATTGCAGCTCAGATGTTAGCATCTTCTCTGGGGATTCCTTTTGATATTGACAAAAGTTGGGATGAAAAAAGGCAACAGTGGATTATTTCGGGAGAAATTTACAAAACGTCAAACAGCACTCAAACTGCAATTGGAAACAAAAATGGAAAATGGACTACTGTGTTTGCCGCCGCGGTTTTGTTAGTCTAACCCTTCCTGTATCCTTTCATATAGAAGGCAGCTGCCCCACCAGATAAAATTACAATTATTATCAAAACTAAAAGAGAGCTATCAAAATCCAATGTTTCTGCTGGGATACAATCATCCATTTGGGCTGAACCTAAAGTAAAAACCAATTCATTTTTGGTAACAGAAAATTTTTTCCCAAAAAGATACTTTCCATCTATTTTATTTCCTGATTCAGGATCAAAAATCCACCCATCAACTAAAAGAACATTTGGAATTTTTTCTCCATCTATTATTCTACTTGGAATAATGTTTGTATTTACTTCATTTACATTGGTTGATTCAGATGATAGAATCAGTACTTGCAAAATAGAATTCAGTGGATAAAAGTCACTTGAACGAAATGAATTTGATCTTTTCAATTCATTTGTTTTTAAAAATTTTAAGGGATTGATACAATCCATATTTGCCTCTGAAATAGGATAATCAACTGAAAGCTTAATCTGATAAAGTAAGGAGTTTTCTTTCAGTAAAATAGAAAAGGTCATTGCTGCCGTTTCTTCTGAGGACAATTTTTTTGCAACATCAAAAAATCCGCCAGATTCTCTAATTTTACTATATACCAATATTGAGGAAATTTTTTCATACATTGAACTTGTATCCTCCTTTGGCATTGTGTATACTGCTGAAACTGTTCCTGCACCTGACACGACGCCTGAAGTCTCTAATACTCGGTTTGTTTCTCCCGCAGTATGGATATACACCGAATGAAATTTTGCATTAGTATCAAGAACTCGATTAACATCATCAATTATTGAATTTCCAATTTCCTTTGCTGCGTCCTGAATTGCAAAAATTCCTTTTTCTGATTCATCTCTAGAAATATTTATTAAAATACACGCTTCATCCTGAACTCCAAGAACACATTGTTCCTCATTAGTCAAAATCACTGCTATGATTCTGCCATTTTCACGAATTTTCTGTTCTAATTCAGACGGAATTCTAATTTCCTGATTACTAGTACTTTGAAGTGTGATGGACGCAGTTACGTTTTGTGATATTAGTTGATCAAAAAATACTTGAGCAGTTTCCTGAAAGGTTGCAAGTTTCACTTCCTGAGCATGAACAACAATCAAACCAAAGAAAGAAAATCCAATTATTACAATCAGAATTGTAATTTTATACACTAGGTGGTGCTTTTTGTGTGAAACTATTAAGGTTACTATTATAATTCTTCAATTCTAATAATAAATCTGTGGAATGGTTCTTCTGCAAAATGTTTCTTACAAACAAATATTGTTTGATTTTTTTCTGGTCTACAATCATAAGTTATTTTGTATTTTGGAACTTGGCTACAACATCTTCTATATTCCAACAAGTAGATATGGTAACAAAAGATAAAACATTTTCAATACTATTGTGATTCTTTGTACAGAATAGTGATTTTCATACACAACAAAAATCAAAGGTTTAAATCCAATTTATTCTGCGTCATAATGACATCGATTCAAACCGATCGGGGAACAAATGACTGGCAGTCTGTGCGTATGACTGCCAGCCCCACTTTATTAAAAAAAATTTTGATTCTAATTTAGTGCAGACAGTGCTTTGACTTGATCACTGATATAGTCAAATCCATCCTGCCAGAATTTTGTTGATGTTATATCCATTCCAAATTCTGCCAAAAGTGTTTCAGGTTTTTTTGAGCCACCTGCAGCTAAGATCTCGAAATACGAAGGAACAAAATCCTTTCCTTCTTTTTTGTACCTTTGGAAAAGTGATAATGACAACAAATTTCCAAATGAATAGGCATAACAATAGAATGGAGTATGGTAAAAGTGCGGAATGCAAACCCATTCCACTGCAAAATCTTCTGTTAGTTTTACAGAACTGCCAAATTGCTCTCCAAGGTTACGAAGGTATGTTTTTGAGATTTCATCTATTGTAGTACTTTGTGCAATTTGTTCATGCACAGCAATCTCGAACATGGTGAAAAAGGACTGTCTCAAAATTGTGCCATATAGTTCATCAATTTTTTCTGAAAGCATAATCTTCTTTTCATCATCTGAAACTTTGTCAGATAAATTCTCATACAACAATAATTCAGAAAATGTTGACGCTGTTTCTGCTAAAGGGAGTGGTGCATCTGAAACAAGTATGGATTTATCAGCTGCGGCTACACTGTGAACCGCATGACCTAATTCATGGGCAAGCGTAAACACATCTCTAGTCTTTCCTGTATAGTTTACAAGAACATATGGAGTGATTTTTGGAGCCAAACTACTACAAAATGCCCCGTCACGTTTTCCATGCCGTATGGATGAATCAACATGGTTTTCATCAAAGACACTTTTTGCAAATCCTGAAAGTTTAGGGCTAAATTTATCAAGCGATTCTAAAACCAGTTTCACTGATTTATCATAAGAATAATTTTTTTCTTTGATTCTTTTCACAGATGGGGCATAAAGATCATATCGACGAAGTTTTTTCATTCCAAGCATTTTTGCTTTTTCTAAAAAGAACTTTTGAAAAACATGAGTATTTTTTTTACATACATGAAGGAGTGATTCTATGGTTTTGTCATCAACATCATTTCCTACGTTGCGCATTGTTATTGGCGATGGATATCCTCGAATTTCAATACCCTCATCCTTCCAGTTAAGAACAATGTTTTGATAGATTTCTCCCAGAACTCCTTTGTTTTCTTTAAATTTTGTCAGCAAGGATTTGTAGGAAACTTCTCTCGTCCTTGGTTTGGAATTTCTGACCAAAACTGCAAGTTGTTCTCGGGTTAATTTTTTAGATTTGCCATCCACCTTTACCAAATATTCAAATGCGCTTGTTATCTTATCATACAATTTCATTAGTGCGGTTATTCCTGTAACATCAAGAGTATTGATGATCCTCTCTTCAGGCTCACTAAGTGAGTATTTTGCTAAAAGTCGTTTATGTCTTAGATATTGTGCTAAATCCCCTGATTCGTTAATTAGCCGTCTGGCGTTTTTTTTATCAACAACTCTTTCCCACCATAGATCAAAAAACAAAACTCTGTTTGATATTTCCGCGCCGAGCTGCGTCATACGAGTCAGCAATGATGTGGCTTCATCGGATTGAGTATCAGAAGCATAAGACAACGAGGCAAAACCACCTATGACACTCATTTTTTCTGAAATGACTTCCAAATCATTAAGCAAGTTTAGAAATTTTTTAGACGACATGTTTGGATTTAGACTTGATTTAATTTTCTCAAATTTTTTTGCCTTTTTTTCAACCAGTTGAATTTGTTTTTCAAATGCAGGACTTTTTGGGTTTTTAACTAATTTACTCAAGTCCCAATTTCCAAGTTCATATTTTGCCAAGTTAATCCGGTTAAATTTACACTATTAAAAAACGAACTTATTGATTTGGGGCATCATCAAGTCTGTAACGGATCAGAAATTAATCCAAGAATGGTCTGGGTCTCAATAGAACCGTTGACATTTGATACTAACTGTTAATGATTATCTTATATTATGAGTAAAAATTTATCTAAATATTGAAAATTGGAATTAAACTAAAAGAAAACAAAAAGGCACAAAACGTGACACTTTATGACACTAGATGATAAAAAACTCTCAACTAGCTTGGACAGTATGCGGCAATTAGAACAAGAATTAAAGGGAAACTATCATGCCTTAAACGAATTAAGACAATTACAGATGCTCTTTGAATCTTATAGTGAAAAACTTTCAGAAAAAACAAATCAATTAGAAAAATCTAACGAAGAACTTCAAAAACAAACTCAACGTGCTGAGAATTTAGCTAAAATAGGAGAATTGGCATCCAGTCTTACTCATAATTTGAGAAATCCACTGGGAGTTATCACTAGTACGGTGAAAATAATTGAGGTTACTTCGAAAGATTCTTTGGATGAGAAAACATTATCCAGGCTTTCTCGAATAACCAATTCTGCTAATAATATGTTCCAGCAGATAGAAGATGTTCTCAATTTTGTGCGAAAAAAACCTCTTGATATTGAGAAGGTTTCATTGCTAACCCTTTTACAATCTGCTGTAAACAATATAGAGACCCCTGAAAGAGTCACCATCAATCTTCCTGACAATGAGATTTTACTTGAATGTGATTTTTCAAAACTAGTGATTGTTTTTATGAATTTGATTACCAATTCGATTCAAGCTATTGAAAACACAGGATTTATTCACATCAGAATCAATGAAGATTCTGGAACAGTTACAATTGAAATTGAGGATTCAGGTTCAGGAATCCCATCTGAATTATTACCAAAAATATTTGATTCTCTCTTTACAACAAAGGCCGCAGGCACTGGATTAGGATTGGTATACTGTAAAAGCATTGTAGAGCAACATAATGGAACAATAACCGTTAAAAATAATCCAACTACTTTTACAATCAAACTGCCTGGAAATTGATAAAAAATGATCTTAAAGGTGCAATAACAGATGGGACAAAGTTGCCAGAAAAGGGTTTCTTTTTCTTTAGAGAACTCTTTGCATTTCTCAAATCCCTATTTGGAGGCTAAAACTTGTTTACTCTAAATTCCATAATTCAGGCATTGACGAAAACAGTTGATCCCAAAATTCGAATATGTCTTGATTGTGGGAGCTCTATAACTGTACACAATGAAAAAACTATCATATGCAGAGATTGTGGAAATATTAGATTTTTTTCAAATTAACATTTGATACGAACTGTAGATGAATCCAATATGAAACCAAAAAATGCCTAAAATTCTAAGCTAATAGTACCATTTGCAAGCTGATCAAAAAATCAATAGTAGTCTTTGTGCACATAACACCATTTCCAGGGATCATCATGTACAGCTTCCATTACTGGATGATTTGTTTCTTCAAAATGTTTTGTTGCGTGTCTTCCAACAGAT